>JBLIND010000022.1:0-32944 GCA_047639095.1 Candidatus Omnitrophota bacterium
GGTCAAGGTGGGATACAAACTCAGCAACTCGACCGGACGCGCGCAGCGTTTTCCACGCGCGAAGGCGTCGCCGGCCGACTTGGGCGGCACGAGAATCAAGGGGGTCTTCGTGGCGCGTTCCCACAGCGACTGCTTGGCCCACCGGTCCTTCTCCCCGAGGAAGAATCCGTGATCGGTCAGAAGAACGATCCAGGTATCCTCCGCATGCTCGCTGGCATCCAACGCATCGATAACCTTGCCCACACAGTGATCGACGAAATAGGTACTCGCCAGATAGGCCTGAACACATGACGCCCACTCTCCACTCTCCACAAACCATTCCTGCGATGGGGGCAAGCTGTTGTCGGTCAGATCCAGGGCATATTGGGGGATGTCGGCGCGATCGTCGGCTCTGACCTTAGGCAATTGGATCTCGTTGATCGGAAAGGCTTCAAACCATTCGGGTGGCGCAAAGAACGGCACATGCGGGCGATAAAATCCCACGCCGAGGAAGAAGGGCTTTTCGTGCGCGGCCTGAATCTGTTTCACCGCCCAATTGGCATCCTGTACATCGTGGGTCTTTTCATTCGCATCCGGGAACGGCCCCCAATCCCAGAGCCCACTCTTGGAGGGATTCTCGGTGATGCGCGGTTTCGCCAGGGGCCCCTGCCCCGGATTCGGACCGTACTCGCTGAACGAAGGCTTATCGATATAACTTCCGTGAAAGAGCTTGCCCACACCGTAGGTGGTATAGCCATGCGCTTTCAGGTGTTGCGGCAAGGTGACCGCATCCTGAATCGTTCCCGATTTCCGGAAATGATGGTTATTGAGGTAGATCCCGGAGGTGGACGGACGCATCCCGGTCATGAAACTGACGCGCGAGGGATTACAAATCGGCGCCTGGCAATGTGCGTTGGTGAACAGGACTCCACGCCGAGCCAGCGCATCGATGTGAGGCGTTTTCGCCTGGGGATGCCCACCGAGACAACCGATCCAATCATTCAGATCATCGATGGTAATAAATAAGACGTTGGGTTTGGGCGCAGCCTGGATCACCATCGCGCACCAGAATACCCCCACCAGGACCTTTACCGTCTTCTTCATGAAAGGTTTATGATGCATGGGTTGGGCGAGGTCAAGCGGCACCGGCCTGTACCCGCGGGTGCTTGCCCCGTGAAACCACTTTACACCCAGTGCCTTTGCAGGATAAATCGTAGGTATCCATGGAAGACCTCAACCAGCTCCTCGCATACCCGCTCGACACGGCGTTGATTCTCCGCAAGCGGAAGAAGCTGACCCGCCAGATCATGGAGCAATCCGATGCCTTTCCGGAAAAACGTATCGCCATCCTGAGCGGCTCAACCACCGAGGAATTCCAGCACCTGCTTGAGCTGTTTCTGCTGCACCGAGGTTTCCGGGTCGTGTTTTACACCTCGCCCTACGGACTCTACTACGAGGAAGCCGTCTTCGAGAATCCGGCTTTAAGCGCATTCAAACCAGACCTCATCTATCTGCACACCACGGTGAAAAATGTGAACACCCAGCACGGCCTCGAAGCGGAAGTCCATCGCTGGGAGCAGGTGATCACCGGACTCAAGGCCTATGCCTGTCCGATCATTCTCAACAACGTCGACTTTCCCGGTGAGCGCCCGCTCGGCAACCTGGACGGCGTGCTGCCGGAAGGAAAAACCCAGTTCGTACGCTCTCTGAACCAGGCCCTCGCGGAACGGGCACGGGAAATACCTGAGCTCATCATCCAGGACATCAACTACCTCTCCGCCTGTGTCGGGCTCGATGCCTGGATCGACCGCAAGCTCTGGTACGCCTATCGCTACGCGGTGAGTACCACCGGCATGGTTCACCTGGCCTTCAACCTCGCCAACATGATTTGCGGCGTGTTCGGCCGGAGTAAAAAAGTCCTCATCCTCGACCTCGACAACACCTGTTGGGGCGGCGTGATAGGCGATGACGGCATCGATGGCATTCAGCTGGGTGAAGACGAGGCCCTCGGCGAAGCACATCGCGATCTCCAGGCCTACGCCAAGGCGCTGTCAGAACGGGGCATTGCGCTCGCGGTCGCTTCGAAGAATGATGAGGCCAACGCGAAAGAAGGATTCACCCACCCGGACACCGTCCTCACCTTGAAAGACTTTGCCGCCTTCCAGGCGAACTGGGAGCCCAAGCCTCAGAACATCCTCGCGATCAGCGAGCAACTGAACCTCTCGCCGGATGCCTTCGTCTTCCTGGATGACAACGAGATGGAGCGCGATCTCGTCGCCACCCAACTCCCCATGGTCGCGGTGCCCGACCCCGGCGAAGACATTACCACGTACATCGATCGATTGGATCGCAACGGCTACTTCGAGGCCAGCAGCCTCTCAGCAGAGGACATTAAACGCAGCGCCTACTACCAGGCAAATCAGGAGCGGAGCACCTTGGCCGAATCCTTTACGGATTTTAACGACTACCTGGCCTCCCTCGCGATGGAGGCGGAAATCGATCGATGGCAGGAGGTCTACCTCGACCGCATCACCCAGCTCACCAACAAGACCAACCAATTCAACCTGACCACACAGCGTTTTCAACACGGCGAAATGAAAGCCTTCGCTTCCGACGATCACTACATCACCCTCTATGGCAAGCTGAAGGACACCTTTGGTGACAATGGCCTGGTCAGCGTGGTCGCGGGTCGTATCGTGGATGACGAGCTGCACATTTTCCTCTGGCTGATGAGCTGCCGGGTTCTCAAGCGCGGCATGGAGAATGCCATGGCAGACGCCCTCATCCAGGAGGCCAAATCTCGCGGGCTGAAAAAAATCATTGGCGAATACATGAAAAGTGCTAAAAACCAGTTGGTAGAAACTCTCTACGCCGATCTCGGCTTTCGTCTTCAGGGCGAAACCGATCAGGGGACCACCTGGGTATGTGATCTGGCAAATGAACACGCACCGTTGAATCAGAATATTAAGGTAGTCCCGTATGGAAAATGAAGCACTGTTTAGTCGGGTCCAGGACATCTTCCGGGACATCTTTGATAATGACGAACTCACCATCGCGCGCGAAACCGTTGCGGATGACGTGGAAGACTGGGATTCCCTCAACCACATCAACCTGGTGACCGCCCTCGAAGCCGAATTCAAGATCCGCTTCGCCCTCGGCGAGCTCCAGGGCTTGAAAAACGTCGGCGACATGCTGGATCTCGTGCAGCAGAAGATCTCGGCCTGATACCCGTCGGGCTGATTGACGCTCCATGCTTTTTCACTCCGCGACCTTCATCTTTTATTTTCTACCGTTCACGGTAGCTATCTTTTTTCTGTGCCAGCGCTTCGGCCATCCCGTGGCCTCGCGTGCCGCGCTCCTGACCTGCTCCCTGTTCTTCTACAGCTGGTGGAACATCATCTACCTGCCGCTCATTCTCGGCTCGATGGTGTTCAACTTCTTCGTGGGTGGCTGGCTCTGCCGACAAACCGACCAGAAAAAGAAAAAGCCTATCTTCATCGTTGGCGTGGTCGTCAACCTCCTCGTGCTCGGCACCTTCAAGTACCTGGACTTCTTCATCGAAAACGTAAACGTGGTGTTCGATTCGGACATCGCGCTGCTGAAAATAATTTTGCCTCTGGGCATCAGCTTTTTCACCCTGCAACAGGTCGCCTTTCTCGTGGATGCCTACGAAAATCTGGCCGAAGAGCATCACTTCATCGACTACGGCCTCTTCGTCAGTTTTTTCCCTCAGCTGATCGCGGGTCCGATCGTGCACCACGCCGAGATGATGCCGCAGTTTGTTCGCGCACAACCGTTTCAATCCAAACACCTCATGCAGGGCCTGGTGCTGTTCATCATCGGTCTCTCGAAAAAACTCTTGATCGCTGACCCCCTGGCCGACTGGGTCAATCCCCTTTATTCGGCCGCGCCGACCTTCTTCGAGGCCTGGGCAGGTATGTACGCCTACACCTTCCAACTCTACTTCGACTTCAGTGGATACGTGGACATGGGGCTGGGCGCCGCTCTGGTGCTGAACATTCACCTGCCGATCAATTTTAAAAGCCCCCTGCAGACCACGACCATCGTCGCTTTCTGGAATCACTGGCACATGACGCTTTCAAATTTCATCATGTCCTACATCTACACCCCCATCCTGCGCTCCTATCGCAAGGTGACCTTCAACAAGGCCATGCTCGCGAGCATGATCGCAATGTTCATCAGCGGACTCTGGCACGGGGCCAGCTGGAATTTCATTTTATTCGGCGCGATGCACGGGGTGGCGATCTGTGTGAATCAGATCCGCAAGAAAAAGAAGGCGCGTCATCTGCCCAAAGCCATCGCCTGGCTCCTCACCTTTCATTTCGTGACCCTGAGCCTGGTGGTTGCGCGATCGAAAAACATGGTGGAGCTCAAGGACTACCTGAACGGCCTCATCGGTCGCAACGGCATCATCCTCCCGGAATTTATGGAAGGGCTGAGCCTGCCGATGTTCAGCGTGCGTTTCGGAGAACTCCTTCCGCGCCTGGGCGGCGATCTATGGACACCCGTGTTCCTGGCGTTCTGCCTCATCCTGGCCTTGCGCTGCAAAACCACCCAGGACATCGCAAAAGAATTCAAACCCCGCCCGATCAATGCGCTGGTCTTCGGCGCCCTCTTCGCCATCTGCCTGCTCCGACTGGACAACCCTTCCGAGTTTATTTACTTCCAGTTTTAGTAGTAGGTTGGGCGTCCATCCCGACACATGGACAACCGCTTTTGGTGTCGGGTCAGAGACCCAATCTACGCACCAGGTTGCGACTGACCCGCTCCGCTCCCCGCGTATTCAGGTGATCGATATTGCGGTAATACTCCGATCCCAGTTCCAGCTCATTCGGAAGGATGGTAAAGCCTGCTTCGATCAGCGTGGTTTTAAACGCCGCATAGGCCGCCTTGTAGGTGTCGTTAAAGTAGGTGGGCAGCAGGTTGGTCGGCAGCTCGAACAGCACCACATCGAATCCGCGTTCGCGCAGCTCCTTGAGATACGTCAGCAGGTAGGCCGCTTTCTCTGACTCGAAATCCGCCTTTCGCAGGGGCAGCATGTACGGCTCCTGCTTCTTGATAATCTCCGGGGTCATGACCTCATCACTCACCTGGAACCCGCGATTCAAATCAGGCGGCTCCGCGCTGCTGTAATAGCCGGTGACCTCGCGGACCAGGTTGCGTAAACCCATTTCGCCGCTGTTGTAGAACAGCTTCGGGTAATCGCCATAGGTTCCGAAGCGGAGGACCAGGGCTTCGTTGGAAAGCGGTGCATTGAGGTACCGATGCACGCGATACTCGCGCCAGTTGTCGGTCACCGGGGCAAAGGTGACCAGGTCGATATGCACCATGATCCGCTTCGGCGGCGTCTTGACCGCAGCCAGGTAATCGTCGGCGATCAAGCGGTAGAACAGCGGCCCCGCACTCGGGCTCCCCAGGTTGTAGATGGTGAATCCCGACGCGGAAAAAATCGCGGGATCGATACTGTTGTACACCAGGGAGCTGCCGACGAATAAGAGATCCAAGGCATCGAACGCGCCACTGTGCTTCAAGCGCAGAATGTTCAGGTTGTCGGAATGGCGGGCGTCAATGTTGTCGAACCGTCCCATGACAAACATCGTAAGCAGGCCCGCAAGCAGGCCCAGCAACAACCAGGCCTTCGGTCCAGACGTCCGCGCATCCGGTGCCGGACTATCGCTCATCGCGCCTCAGCGGAGGATGGGTTTTCTGCAGGTTCACGCTTTGCTTTTCCGTAATAAATATCCAAAGAAGGTACACGCTTATGTCAACTCCACCCCAAACAGGCAATGGCAAACGCCTGCTGATCACGCTCACGATCCTCGTGATCGCCGGGCTGACCGTGACCTTTTACATGCGCCCGACCGCGATCACAATCGTGGCATTCGGCGACTCCACCACCGATCGCCGGGACACCGTCAAGGCCGTCTATGCGGATCGCCTGCCCGCCCTGCTGATGCCCAAGGGGTTCCGCGCCACGGTGATCAATGCGGGGATGGGCGGCAGCCATACCGGGCATCGAAAGGACCACGACCTGTTCAAAGTACCCCACGCCCGCGACCGTTTTCGCAGCGCGGTGATGGAGTACCAACCGGATCTCGTCATCATCCAGTTTGGTGCCAACGATGGCTGGGTGGACGGCGACTCGCCGGATGCCCCGTCTCGCATCCCCCTCGACACGTACAAGGCGAACCTGACCTACCTGATGGGCAAGATCTCCGAAGGCGGTGCGAAAATCATTCTGATGACCCCGAACAAAATCGGTGCCCCCCATGAGCCCTGGCGCAACGAACGCATGCGCAGGTATGCAGAGACGCTAAAAGCGCTCGGCGCGGAAACGCACACCCCGGTCATCGATCTCTGGGATTTGCCCGATGCAGAGGTAGACGCGCACCTGCTGGATGGAACCCACCCCAATGATCGCGGTCATGCCTATGTTGCGGGGCTGCTGGCGGAACGCATCCCAGACGTCATGCAGGGAAAAGATCGTCCGTTATAATTCGTCGACGCGCTTATAAGTCACCCGCCGGGACTGGGCCGATAGGCTTGAGGCATGAAAAGGGCGAACAGACCCAGGAAGCGCCGCAAGGAACAGGCGCTTGCTCGCATGATGATCGCGATGTTCCTGGCGCTGGCGGTGCTCTTCCAGATTCACTGACAGAAGAAACAAGGCGACGCACAACGAGCAGCCCTCGAAGCCATAGAGAACCCTGATGCGCCGACCTACACCCTCATTGAAATTCGCGCGATGATGCGTTTCGGGAAGTTGCTGGAACACCTTGCCGCAGCCGACAGCGAGAGCCAGCCCTGAGGCCCCCTACAGCTCGTTCATATCAATGATATGCGTATCCTTCAGATGACGAAAATCGTCGGAGAGCGCGGCATTGTCTTCCTCAAAGTCTTCATCGAGGGGGACGTGCTGATGCTGGAGGTGGAACTTTGAGGCACCAGCTTCGATGAAGTCGCCATTGCGCAGATGGACATTCTTGACCAGGCGTTTGTTCACCAGGGTGCCGTTCGCACTCCCCAGATCCTTGAGCTTGATCCGGTCATGTTTAAACGCGATCGAGAAATGCACCTTGGACAGTTCATCATCCATCTCAAGGTGAATATTCGCCTCTGGAGCGCGACCCACCACGGCGGCATGCCCGCGATCAATCACGTACTGGCTCCCTTTGTGCGGTCCGCTGATCACGACCAGAATAACCGCTCGGGTGGCCGGGTCGACCTCGGCAGCATCCCCAAGGGGTTTTCGTCCACCCGTCGGAGGCAATTCCGGACGCTCAAAGACCGCGGTCTGATCCAATGCGATTTGCGGGCCCTCGAGCAGGCCCTCAATTTCTACGTTAAAGTGGCTGACGCCCGCAGCAATCTTATCTCCATCGATTAAGGGGGCAAGTTGTACCGGTTTCCCGTTGAGGTCGGTGCCGTTGGCTGAATTCAAATCCTTCACCTTGAATCCATCACCCTCGGGAATGATGGAGAAATGAAGCCGGGAAAGCTCGCCATCATTTTCAATCGACAGCCCCGCTTCCGATGCGCGACCGACAATCAGGGAGTCCCCCGCTTCGACCACCACTTCGCGCCCGGCTTCCGGACCTTCGGTGACTTTTAATGATAATCGCATATTCAGATCCTATCCGGATTCCGCGGTAGACGGAAAGTTTTTTCCGCGACGTTCCGGTCCGCACGGCTCACCTAATCCTCATAAAGCGACGCCCCTACATGAAGCGTTCAGGGCGGAAAGCCTTAATATCGATCGGTGGAGCCCCACCCTGGATCAGCTCCGCGATCAAACGTCCCGTCGCCGGTGCCAGGCTCAAGCCGAGCATGTTATGTCCGGCGGCCAGCCAGGCATTCGCCAACTTCGGCGTCCGACCGATGATCGGCAGACTGTCCCAGGTCATCGGACGCCAGCCATACCATTCTTCCTCAATCGTATTGGTGAAAGGTTCGACCAGGTAGGGCTCCGCAGATGCGCGCAGCTGATCGATGCGTTTGGCCGGAATCGACGTATCGTACCCGGCGAATTCCATCATGGATCCCAGGCGATACCCTTCATCGAACGGGGTGACACCCACCTTGTGCTCGGGAAACAGCATGGGGAAGGTCGGACACCGCTCCGGCCGGGTCATCGTGACAGAGTAGCCTTTTCCGCATTGAATCGGAACCTTGCATGCGAGCTCGGGCCCAAGCTTCGCGGTCCAGGCACCCGTGGCGAATACGTAGTGATCCGCCGACATCAGCCCGTGCTCCGTGACGATGCCGGTGATTCGGCCATCCGCCTTTTCGAGCGTCTTCAACGCACAGCGCTCATGAAAGACCACCCCCTGCTCCGCCAGGCGTTTTGACCAATTCCGGGCGAGCACATCCGGCCGGAGATGGGTGTCACCTTCATATAAAAATGCACCCGCCAACCCGGATTTTAGGGCCGGGTCCAGCTCGGGTAACGCGCCGCCCTCGAAGCGCCGCGCGCTCACACCAAACTCCTCGGTCAGCAGGCGATCATTGTCCGCAAAGCTGTTCATCCCCTGCTCCGTACGCAACACATAGAGCAAGCCTTTTTCTTTCCACTCACACGCGAGGCCTTCGTCGATGACGAGCTTCCGGTATTCGGACATCGACAAATCGAGGATGGCTTTCAGACCCACCCCGGCTTCGAGCATCTGCCGGTGATTGCACCGCCGGCCAAACTGCAGCATCCAGTTCCACAGGGCAGGACTCCAGCGGGGCTTCACCCGGAACGGCGCATCGGGATTGAACAGCGACTTCATCGCCAGCTTGATCGCCCCGGGTTCGGTCAGGGGCAGGACATGACTCGGGCAGATGTAGCCGCAGTTCCCGTGCGAGCAGGCTCCGGCGATGGCACCCTGGTCGATAACCGTCACCTGGTAGCCGACCCGGGACAGGTAATGGGCGCAGGCGAGTCCGATGATGCCAGCGCCGGTGATTAAGATGGATTTTTCTTCAGCCAATGTCTTGGGTCCTGTCTGCTTCGTCTCTGGACTGGGGAAATTTATTCCCGCTCTCGCAGCAGCAATTTATTGCCGCTCTGGGTGGGCCAATAAATTGGCCCACCCAGAGCGGCGATGAATCGCCCCACTCCAGATTACACAATCCCGTTTGCAAAGGGGTCGCCTTCCTGACAAATCAAGTGGGTCTCGCCGGTGATATAGGCCCGGCCGGTCACCCGCACGATCGCCTGCCCCGCTTCATTCAAGCGGTACGAGGCCTCGAATCGACTACCGATCACGCTCTCCTGGATCCAGATCTCGCCGGGTGCGAGCTTCCCCGCAGCGGCGAGGCAGGCCAACTTGGCACTGGTTCCGGTACCGCAGGGTGAACGGTCATACGCCCCACCCGGACAGAGGACAAAATTACGACTGTGCGCATCCGACGATTCGGGCGGGCCAAAAAAATCGATGTGATCAATCTCCCCACCGGCCGCGCCGGTAATCCCCTGAGTCACCAGGGCGGCCTTTACGCGTTCTGCGGCATCCGTCAACTTTGGAGCATTCGCCTTCGTCAGTGGGTACGGCGAATCCTTCGCAATGAAAAACCAGTTGCCGCCCCAGGCGACATCCCCGGTAATCGTTCCCAGGCCATCCACCTCGACCGATACATCGGCGGCGTATCGATAACTCGGCACATTCTCGATGGTCACTTCGTTCGGGCCACGCAGCTCGAAGCTGACTTCACCCACCGTGGTCTCCAGGCGATGCCGCCCCGGGCCGATGCGGCCGAGATGAAACAGGGTAACTCCAAGGCCGATGGTCCCGTGTCCACACATGCCTAGATACCCCACGTTGTTGAAGAAGATAACGCCGGCTGCGCAGTCGGGATCCACCGGCTCACAGAGCAGTGCGCCCACCAACACATCCGAACCGCGTGGCTCATTAATCGCCGAGCTCCGAACGGCATCGAAGCGGGTTCGAAGCAGATCCAGGCGATCAGCCAACGGACCCGAACCGAGGTCCGGACCGCCTTCAACGATGACCCGCGTCGGCTCACCTTCCGTATGAGAATCAATTACGTGCATGGTCGTATAAAACAACAGGAGAAGCAATATACGCAAGCCCGTAGCTGCCTTCGTAAGAAGGTGGAAAAACAAGCCCGTAGCTGCCTTCGTAAGAAGGTGGAAAAACGCCTTCGTAAGAAGGTGGAAAAACGCCTTCGTAAGAAGGTGGAAAAACGCCTTCGTAAGCAGGTGGAGGAGTTAGGTATATCCACACGCTTATACACGATCTTCCACGCTCTCACGAGCGCAGCTACGGCAGGGAGCTACATTTATGACACAATCCGATTGCCATGATGGGTACATTCCGATGAAGCTGGCTCGATGAGATCTAAACATCTGACCGCACTCTTCCTCGCCGTTTCCGCGGCGGTCCAAGGTGCGCAGAAACCCAACATCCTCTACATCATGTCCGACGACCACACGGCCCACGCCATCGGCTCGTACCGCGGTCGCCTGGCCACGCTGAATCCCACGCCAACCATCGACCGTCTGGCGAATGAAGGGATCCTGTTCGAGAACGCCTTCTGCTGTAATTCGATCTGTGCACCCAGCCGCGCCTCCGTGATCACTGGCCAGTATCCGCACAAGAACGGCGCCTTTGACCTAAGCGGCACCGTCGACGCCAAACACCAGTACCTGGGCGGGGCGATTCCGGTTGGCATGAGACAAGGTATTGCGCGCCGGGGCGTATGCACCGCGCAGGCAAGAAAATTTAGCTGATTGAAACTGCAGGTTTGCACAAAGGTCCCAAAGCGAGGCTACGCGGGTCAGGTGAGCGGCCATCATCACCAACAGATGGCTCCACGCCGTAAATTTATATTTCCGAGTTAAGCCGCTCTCTTCAACAGCTTGTTGAAACAAATGCGCAGGAATCAACTTGCTCAGCTGATTCAACACGGTTAATTTATGCTTGGCTGGATTACGACGGCGGGTCTGTTTTTTAGATATTTGCATCCCGACAGCTTGCTGCCGGGCCGCCTGTAGGGCAGCCCGCTCTTATTTTAAAGCCAAAAACTTGGGATGCGTGTGCGTGCAATTAGTGTATGGAAACGGTAAGTTTGCGGGCATGAAATATGCTTCCGGCTGGAAATATCCGCTGCCATACTGCGGCGATGTCATTCTTTACGCAGTAAAGAAGTGAAGGCCGTAGTCAAATGGAGCCGATACCCCAGATCGCCCGCTTTTCGAGGGCCTTCTGTAGCGGCGAAACCTGTTCCAAGACCGACCGGTCAGCCAGTTTAAAGCGGGAACAAGTTCCCGCACTCCAAAAAATAAAGACTAGCCGCAGTATTTTATGCCTTATGGTAACCTTATGATAACTAACAGTATAAAGCTCACGCTTCTCCAGGTCCTAACAACCACCCTGGCGATTGCCGAACCGCTCATCCAACCGGGTGACCATGTGGCGATCGTGGGCAACACCTTTGCCGACCAGCTGCGTTGCTATGGGTATTTCGAAACCCGACTGGTCCAGCAGTGCCCGGGCATTTCCCTGCGCAATCTCGGCTGGGCCGGCGACACCGTCACCGTCGGCGAGCGGCCTACCAATTTCCCGAAAGAGGATGAGACGCTGCGCGCCCACAAAACCGATGTCCTGCTATTGTGCTTTGGCATGGGTGAGGCCCTTGCCGGGGAATCGGGCCTCGCGGAATTTAATCAGGGGCTGAAGGAACGGATCCAGCATTACCGGGCACAGCAATACAACGGAAGCACCGCTCCTCGGCTGATCCTCGTCTCGCCGATTCGCGGCCAGGACCTCGGGCCCTTGACCCCACGCTTCACCGAGCAGGCCAACACCCGGGCGTCGATCACCCTGCTCATGCAACATCAGGCAAAAGAGGCCGGCATCGGTTTCATGGATCTGTTCAGCGCCCCCATGCCCGAAGGCAAGTGGACCACCAACGGCATTCACCTGAACGACGCTGGTTACCGCTGGATCAGCCGGATCATGATGGATCAACTGTTTCCGGATCAGCCCTGGCAACCCAGCGGCTTTGCCGGGGACTGGATGCAACAGCCCGACCTGACGGATGCCTATTACGCCTTGTACATCGATGACCGGCGCGTGACCTCGGCCCCGCAAACGGCGTGGAATCGCGGCCTGTCTTTATCGCTTCCGCCCGACCCCAAAGTAGAAACTCTGCGCGCTGCCATCATCGAGAAGAATGCCCAATTCACGTACAGCTGGAAGGCATTGAACCAGGTTCACATCGTGGGCGAACGCAAGAATTCCAACAGCGGACGGGCGCTCCCTGAAGAGGTTGTAGCCTTTCACCAACTCACGATCGATCACGAACAGGCCCTCCAGAAGCTGGTCCCGGACGCGCGTAACCGCTCGGTGAAACTCCTTCCAGACCCGGAAAGAAAGCAGCCATGAAATTGCTCCCACTCCTGCTCATCATGCTCGGCGTCTGTCGTGGCTGGTCCGCCGACGTCAGCGGCATCAAGGCCCGAAATCTCGCAGGTGCGAATACCGACCTGATGCTCAATCACGATCCGGAAGTCGAACGGGTAAACTTCACGCTGAAGGAAGGCTTTCAGGTGAACCTCTTCGCCCAGGAACCCATGCTCGCCAATCCGGTCCATCTCGGATGGGATGCGCGTGGACGCTTATACGTCGCCTGCTCATGGGCGTATCCCCAGCTCAAGCCCGGAGCGACACCGAACGACCAGATTATCATCCTCGAAGATACGGATCACGACGGCGTCGCCGACAAATCTACCGTCTTCGCGGACAAGCTGTACATCCCCACCGGCATCGAGATCGCCAACGGCGGCGTGTACGTCGGGCAAAGTCCCGATGTCTTTTTCCTGAAGGACACCGATGGCGATGATGTCGCCGACCTGCGGGAAGTCGCGCTTACCGGCTTCGGCATCGAGGACAGTCACCACTCGATGAGCGCCTGGCGACGTGGACCCGGGGGCTGGCTCTATTTCCAGGAAGGCATTTTCCTGCACACCGCGGTGGAAACCCCGTACGGCCTCGTCCGCAACTTCAATGGCGGCATTTACCAGTACAACCCGCTCAGCCAGGAGCTCCGCGTGTTCGCCAACATCGGGGTCGGCAATCCCTGGGGACATGCCTTCGACCGATGGGGGCAGAGCTTCATGATGGATAACCCGCGCGTGCTCTACGTCACTCCCGGCACCGGCAACGACCAAAGCAAAAAGATCCAGCTGCCCACGCTCATGAGCACCGACAAACAATGCGGGGGTGATTTGATCAGCGGCACCCACTTCCCCGAGGAGATGCGTGGACAATTTATCACCGGCCGTTTCAAAAGCCGAAAGATTGTCCCCTATTCGTTCTCGGACGAGGGCTCCGGCTTCAGTGCAAATGTACACGAACCGCTGATCACCTCGGCTCACCCGAACTTTCGACCGGTTGATTGCAAAATCGGACCCGACGGCGCGGTCTACGTCGCCGACTGGTACAACCCGATCATCAACCATGCCCAGCACGACTTTCGCGACGATCGCCGCGACAACCAGCACGGGCGCATCTGGCGGATCACCCACAAGGAACGTCCATTGATCCAAGCTCCGCTTATCGCAGGCGCCCCCGTACCGGCCCTGCTTGAGCACTTGAAAAGCCCAAATGCCTGGACGCGGCAATACGCCCGCCTGGAACTGAGCGAACGTCCGGACCCGGACACTGTCGCAGAAGCGGTGAAAAGCTGGGTCGCCGAGCTGGATCCCTCAGATCCGGAGCGGGACCATCACGTCATCGAAGGCCTGTGGACCCTGCAAAGCATGCTCCGTCCGGATGAAGCCACCCTGCTGACCGCGCTCAGCGCGAAAGAAGGCAAAGCCCGTGCCGCAGCAACGCGCGTCGTTCGTTATTGGAACCCGCAACTTTCCGATCCGGTTACCCTGATTGCCCGGGCCGCCGCGGACCCCCACCCGCGCGTGCGCCTGGAGGCCATCCTCTCCGCCGGGTACGTCCTGGACGCCCGGGCCATGCCCGCCGCCTTGAATGCGCTCGATCACCCACGCGATAAATTCATCGACCTCGCCCTCCCGCAGACCATCTCGGCCCTGCGCCCGCTCTGGGAGCCGGCTCTGAACGCCGGCACCCTGCTTTTCAACAAACCCGAACACGAAGCCGCGCTCAACCAACAGGCCGGGCGCGGCGCGGACCAGCAGCTGGAAACGCTGCTCAAGAACCGAACCGGCAGCCCCGCCGAGCTTCGCCAACTCCGAGACCTCGTCCTGACCCGACCCACCTCGAAACAACTCCAACTGATCGCGGGCGCGCTCGGCAAACAGGCCCCCGCATTTTCGCCGGAACTTTCGGATATCCTGTTCGAAGTCCTCCAGGATGCCGGGCGGCAGCGAAAAGAAAATCTGAGCAAGCAGATCAAGCCGCTCGCGAAACACCTCAAGAACAAGGACGATCGACTGGTCGCCCAGATCGCCCAAACCCTCGGCGCCTGGCAGAGCAACGCCGGTCATGTCGAGCTCCTGAGCCTGCTCATGGACACCTCACGCAGCCCGGTCTTACGCAAGGCCGTGGCCCGTGCATGTGGAGAAATCGGGCGCAGCGAGCTGGTCACTCCCCTGCTCACAATGTGCGCCGAAGATCAGCCGCTCAACGAACGCTACCTCGGCGTGCTGGGATTGAGTGCGGGCGATCCCAAGGTTGCTGCCGCGCACGCAGCCCGGCTCTTCGAACATGCCCCCGGGCAAAACGATCCCATGGAAATTCTGCAAGCCTTCACGGGTAGATCCTCCGGTGCATCCGCGCTCGGTGTGGCGTTAAAAGAGCATACCGTGCACCCTGAAATCATTCAAATCGTGGCGGAGCACGTGCGTCGCGCGGGCCCCTTGCCCGGCAAACTCGGCTCGCACTTCGAAGCAATCGACCCGAAACAATTGAGCAAAAAACTGCAGCAGGAATCCCGAGCTCGGCTGGTGGCCGATGTCGATCAGTCGGGTGATCCCATACGCGGCGAAGCCCTGTTTCGCGCACCCGCCCTCGCCTGCATGGCTTGCCATGGCATCAACGGCTCCGGTCCCAGAATCGGACCCGATCTCGGGGCCGCGGGCTCCGCGGCGACCACGGAATACATCGTCGAATCCATACTCGAACCCAATAAGGCGATCGCCGAGCATTATGAAAACTACGCGGTGGCGCTCAAGGATGGCGGATTCGTCAGCGGCGTCATGGGCTTTCGCAGCGAAACCGAAATCGTGATCTACGATGCGGCGCTCGCCGGAGCGGAACATCGGATTCCCCGGGATCGCATTCAACGCCTCACGCCCATCCCTTCGTTGATGCCACCCAACCTCGCCGACCAGCTCCCGGACCGTCAGGCCTTTCTGGATCTCGCACACTTTGTCTCCCGCCTGGGCCGGACCGGCAGCTATGCCAGCAGCGATGCCCCGGTGATTCGTACCTGGCGGTACAAGGATGGCGGAAACTGGCTGCCCGCCTACAGCATGGTTTCCGGACTGCTGCCCGGCACGTACAACGCCTCGCCCCTCCAGGCCTTCATCAATGTTCAGAAAGCGGGTGCGGTGTACATCCAGTTGAACGACCACAAAGGCCTTCGCATGTATCTTAACGGATCCGAAGTGGATCCATCAAAACCCGTCCAGCTCTCGGAAGGCCAGGTCACCCTGGGCATCGACGCTTCCGCCCGAGGCCCACTGGGTGTGCGGGTTGAACTCAAACATCTGCCCGACTCGGAAGCGCGTTTCCAGGTCGTCGGCGGCCCCTAAGGAATCCACATGATGAAATATCTGCTCACCCTGACCGTGCTCACCTGCGGCCTCGTTGCCGCGGATCGTCCGAACTTCGTTTTTCTGCTCACCGATGATCAGGCGACCATCACCATGGGCTGCTACGGAAACCCGGATGCCCTGACGCCCCACCTGGATCAGCTCGCGTCGGAAGGCATGATCTTTGATCGCCATTACGACACGACCGCGATCTGCATGGCCAGTCGAGCGAATATTCTCACCGGGATGTTCGAATACAAAACCGGCACCAATTTTGAACACGGCGCCATGCTCCGCACCCACTGGGAGAAGTCGTACCCGATGCTCCTGCGCCAGGCCGGCTATCGCACCGCCTTCGCCGGCAAGATCGGCATCGAAGTGACGGACGAACCGAAAGCTAAAGGCCGCCTGCCTGAAGAAGATTTCGACAAATGGGGCGCCGGACCCGGCCAGACGCTATATGCAACCGCCCGGAATAAATCCATGGCGGCGTACGCAGAAGCATATCCCCACTCCACCCTGTCCTACGGTGCGTTCGGCCGGGACTTCATCCAGGAATCCAAGACGTCGGGAAAGCCGTTCTGCCTGTCGATCAGCTTCAAGGCTTCGCACATGCCGGATACACCGGACCCCCGATTCGACGACGTGTACGCGGGCAAGACCTTCACGAAGCCGGAAAATTATGGCCGGGAAGCGGGTAAACACTTCTCACGTCAGAGCCAACAGGGCCGCCAGTATGAACGCTTTGAAAGTTGGAAATACGCCTCGGACTACGATGGCGTCATGCGGCGCTATCATCAACAGATCTACGGGGTTGACGTAGCCGTCGGCATGATTCGCGATGCATTAAAAGCCAACGGGCTCGCGGACAACACCGTCGTGATCTTCACCTCGGACAACGGCTTTCTCTGTGGTTCGCACGGCTATGGATCCAAGGTGCTCCCCTACGAAGAGTCCTCGCGCGTGCCCTTGATCGTGTTCGATCCGCGTCACCCGAGCAGCGGGAAGAAACTGCGCTGCGCTGCGCTGACCGGCAATGTTGACTTTGCCCCCACGATGCTGGCCCTCGCCGGATTGCCCGTCCCTGAGAACATGGATGGCCGCAACTTGATGAAGCTGTACGATGATCCCGCAGCCGCCATCCATGATGCGCTCCCCCTGATCAACGTCTGGGGACCCAAAGCCTGTCACAGCCTCGGCGTGGTGACCAAAGATACCAAGTATGTGTTCTGGAATTACGGCGCGGATGACTTTGAACCCGTCGAGGAGATGTATGTGCTCTCCAAAGATCCGCTGGAACTGCAGAACGCCGCACTCAATCCCGAGCAGGCACCGCAACTGGAAAAGATGCGCAGGCTGTACGACCAGGCCCTGGTGAAGTGGAAAGAAGAGGCCGTTCCCTATCACAATTACCAGTCCTACGGCACCCTCTTCGACCGCACTATTCCGTGGAGCAAAAAAGGCCAGAAGCCGTCCAAGCCAGAAAAGCCCCCGAGACCAAAGAAGCGCCAAAAGTAGGGACACCCCCGCCTCCAATATGGAGTGCGGGAACTTGTCCCCGCTTTCACCGCCGCAATTTATTGCAAGAACTCGACGAAGTCGAGTAGGCCGATAACTACCCAACCCAAAGCGGGAACAAGTTACCTCACACTCGCTGAGGCTCGGCAACACCTACTCAAGCTCGCACTACTCGCTTAAGTTTCCCGCACTCCAAAAGGCTTCGCCTAGGTAACCGGGAGCAGCTCTTCGATGGGTTCGCCCTCCGACAGAATCGGCATCGGGCGCCCCTGGAAATCCAGAAAGGTCTGGCTGGTATCGATGCCCAGATGGCGGTAGGCCGTGGCCCAGATATCGTTGGGGCTGAGCGCGCGCTCGATCGGATGTTCGCCGCGGCTGTTGGTCGCGCCGACAACCTGTCCCGTGCGCATCCCCCCGCCCGACACGAGCATGGACATCGCCTGGGGCCAGTGATCGCGGCCGGGTTGACTGACCTTCGTCTGGGTACCAACGTTGTGACTGATCTTAGGCGTACGCCCGAATTCGCCGGTGGCGATCACCAGCACATCCCGGTCGAGACCACGTTCGTAGAGGTCTTCAATCAAGGCGGTCAAAGCCTGATCGTAATAGGGGAAGCGCCACAGCGCATCGTTAAAGAGGTGGCAATTCACGGCATGAGAATCCCAGTTGTAGGAACCGTTTTTCGGTATGTTTGGATGGGGCTTTTCCCAGACCATGGTGACGAAGCGACAGCCCGCCTCGACCAGGCGACGCGCCAGCAATCCACGTTGCCCGTACAGATGCATGCCGTAGCGCTCACGCACTCGATCCGGTTCGCGTGAAAGATCAAACGCTGTGCGCGCAGCATCACTGGTCAGCATCCGGACCGCGCGTTGACTGAACGTATCCATCGCATCCATCACGCCCGAGTGATCAATTTCGCGCTTGAGCCGATCCATGCCCTGAAGCAGGTGCATCCGATCATCGAGACGCGACTCCATGTCCGGGGTAAGGCTGATATTCTCGACTTTAAAATCGGGCTTGCTGGGATCGCCTACGACCATAAACGGACTGGCACCGGATCCGAGCCAGGCGGATCCCAGACTGAAGGTGTTGATGCCCTGGCGACCTTGATCCACCCCGGCAATCGAAGGCGGAATCCCCCCACCCTTCCCGTCCAGCACCTTGGTGAGGTAGGATGTCATAGCGGGCGCGTCGTTCACAAAGCCCGTCGGCTCCTTGGGATCCCGGGCGGTCATGAAGCGCTTATGTCCTCCACCATGATCCGAGAAGGCATGGTGGCAAGAGCGCACGAGGGTAAACTTGTCGGCAATTTTCGCGTGCAGGGGCAGGTGCTCACACACTTCGATGCCCGGCACATTGGTTTTGATCGGGCGGAAGGCCCCACGATACTCAATCGGGGCATCCGGCTTCATATCGTAGGTTTCCATGTGCGGTGGTCCGCCGGGAAGCCAGATGAAAATAACCGCCGTGTCCTTGAGCTTTTTCCCGCGTGCGCGGGCCTGATCCTCAAGCGCGAGGAGCTGGGGGAGGCTCAAACCCAGCAAGCCCAGCGACCCGACTTCCATGAAGCTCCGGCGGGAAACCGGACCTCGGCACATACGATTCACCTGAAAAGACATGATCAAAAATATGAGTAGCCGGTGATTCCGTCAACTCATGAATCGTGAATGTCAGGCCTGCAGCGAGGTTTCAGGGGCGTTCAAGCTGTCCTCACGCCAGGAAAAAACGAATCGAGCCCCACCCCCTTGAGCCGTATCCAGGCGAACACGCCCACCGTAGGATCGCACAATTTTATCCACCAGAGCCAGCCCGATACCGGTACTATCCGGAGCATCTTTTGGCTGCAGGGTTTGAAAGAGTTCAAAGATCTTTTCCGCGTACTTTTCGGGAATTCCAGGACCGTTATCAGTCACCGAAAACTCCACCCAACGCCCATGGTGAACGCAGTCAATCTGAACCACCAGGCCTTCACTCGGACCGTACTTTATCGCATTGCTGATCAGGTTCTGGAATACCTGCCGCAGGGGAATTCCTCCCGTAAACAAGACGGGCATGTCATCCGCCACGCGCAACTCCGCATGCTTGGGTTTGTCCAGGGAACGCCAGACACTCTTGACGAGAATGCCCGTATCCACATTTTCAGGCAGCGCGGTGATCCGACCCACCTTGGAGTAATTCAATACGCCGTCAATCAAGTCGGATAAGCGGGCAGACCTGCGATGCATCAGGTCCAGGTATTCGACCGAGGCCTCCGTGAGCTGGTTGCCTTCATCCTCCACCACCCAGTCACTCAAACTGCAGATCGCGCGCAAAGGCGATTTCAGGTCATGCGAAACGATGTAAGCAAACTGATCCAGCTCTTCATTCTTATGCTTCAGGTCCGACACATCCGTCGCGGCCGCATATAGCAACTGGTCTTCCAGCACCCCACGGGCCGTCCAGCGCATCCAGCGGTACGACCCATCTTTACACGCATACCGATTCTCAAAACAAATCGTCACATGATCCCCACCCGCCAGCTTTGCAGCTTCCGCGATGGTCGAGTCGCGGTCATCCGGATGGACAAATTCAACAAAGGGCTTGGCGAGCAGCTCGGCTTCCGTCCACCCCAGCAAAGCCATCCATCGGGGGGTTAACTTTTTGAAATAGCCATCGAAGCCGCAGATGCAGAGCAGGTCGACCGATACGTGGAAAAACTTCTCATAATCATAATCAGGAACGTGTTCAACTTCGGCCATACTAAATAGGTTTATAGGGCAATCCTGAAGCAGGAACAAATACTTAGGCCAGGAATCAATATGAGGCAATCCCCGACACCCCGCTAATGGTATGGTCAGCGGCTAAGGTCCAACATACATCCGCCCGATCCGGCATCTCCTCCAGCATCCAGTGGGTCAGGCGTTCGTAATGCATCATAAACCGTTTCAGCGATGGTGCATCCATGACCCCGGCATCCGATTCACCCGCGAGGCGTACTCGCTGAAGGAGCTTCGCCTCCTGCTCTGCCCGCCAACGATGTACCGCGTCAAAGTCGGGGGCTTTCAGCATGACCAAATGGTCCATCCGATCAAAAAGTTCACGATACGGTCCGGCAAGTTGTGCATTCACATAACCACGCCAGAGGCCGTGCGCATCTTCACCCTGCTCCAGCGCATTGATCGGCCTTTCCAAGGCCCCATCCGCCTCCGGTTGCGCCCCCACACACCAGCCTTCCACGATCACGACATCCACCGGCGACACAATGCGCGGCCAGGTGGCCAGGGGCACCCGATCATCAACCGCTTTGTTGAAGCGTGGCAACGGCACCTCCTGCCCAGCCAGCAAGTGATCGAGCGTATCCATGCCGAGTAGAAGATCATGCGTACCCGGGACGCCACGGGTCGCGAACAAAGGATGCACCTCCTGTGATAAGGCCAACCGTTGGGCGCGCGTCAGGTACAGATCGTCGATCGACAGAATCGCACAGCGTAACCCGGCCTCATGGAGCAGGTACTGGCCCAGCCAGGCCGCCAGGGTGGACTTCCCGGTGCCCTGCGCCCCATTGACCCCCAACACCAGCGGGGCATTCTGCGCTGCACGCCACTGGATCACCTGCCGGGCAAAAGGCGTATACATGCGCTCCGCCACCTCGACAAAAGAGGACGGAAGCCCTTCGCCCGCTAAAAAGGCATTAAACCACGCCGTATCAATAGAGCCATCCATGGGTGTAAGATACAGGCACCCGGCACAGGCTCAAGATCATCCGACCGGATTCCCGCTCACCTCCCGGATGGCCGACGCCCAACCGAACCTGTTACGCATTGCCTGAAAGCGTTTCATCGGATAACATCTGGCATGCATATAAAATTCTTAAACCTCATCCTATTCGTTGCCGGACTGGCTCCCATGGCGGTTCACGCCACCTTGTACACGGATGTGATCGCGTCCCAGAATCCGCAGCATTATTATCGCATGAGCGATCTCAGCAACGAGCAGGGCGGTGGATCCCTGACCCAGAACACGTCCGTGCTGCCGGATAGCAGCGCCCCGCCCTTATCGGCAGGCGGAGGATTCCAGGGCTTTGAAAATGACAATGCCTGGGCCTCGTTCGACGGCGAAGGAGGGAGCACACTGACCACCGTGGGTACGGGCTGGAGCAGCGACGCTGGCTCGCTTTCCTACTGGCTGCGCCCCGCAGGCACCGGCGATTCAACTCAGACCGGCATCTTTGCCAACCAAACTGGTGGAGCCCAATTTTTTGGCGGAACCGGGGGCAACTCGGTGGGCACCTTCATGCGCAACAATGGCAGCATGGGCATACGCATTGACAGCGTGCAAACCGAAGCACCAACCGGCACCATCAGCCTTAATGCCTGGCACCACATCGCTTATACGTGGCAGCGCAATACCGGCACGGCCGACGGCGACATCCGGATCTACCTCGATGGGCAACCGGTCGGAGGAATCAGCACCGCAACCTACGGACTTTTCACGATCGACACGGCTCGCTTCGCGAAAGAAATCAATGGGGCTACCCGGCAGTTCGAGGGTGCAGCCGACGAGCTGGCGATCTGGAATCGGACCTTGAGTCCGACTGAAGTCAGCGCCCAATTTGCGGCCAGCCTGATTCCCGAACCGCAGACAAGCGCGTTGCTGCTTATGGGCCTGCTGCTCCTCCGACGCCGCATGCGCTAAGGCGATTCGGCCCACCGTGAAACCTATGCCCGACCCCGGTAAAACGGGCGACAAGCTGCGCATGGGTACGGCCAAAGCGACCGGTCAACGCGCCTATTTGGCCGTGCTCGGCGGACTGGATGTGCCGGAATACCTGGGCAGCCGCTCGACGTTTATGCTCGGTCAATTGGGGGGTCACGGCGGACGAAACGAGCATTCGCGTGGCCGTCTGCGGCGCCCATATGCGGGACCTCCCGCTCCATCATCAGCTGACCGATCGCGGCGGGCACTATCTCGGCGAAGCCCGGACCGCTCCTGCGTATCGTTTTGTTGCGCTGCCGGGAGAACCCGCCAAACCCGGATTGATCCGGGTGCCCGCGGAGGGTGCCTCCATCGCACTTGAGCTATGGTCCGTGTCGGCCGAAGCGTTCGGCGAGCTCGTCGCGCTGATTCCGCCGCCCCGAGCCATGGGGTCCCTGGAGTTGGACAATGGTACGGTCGTGAAAGGCTTCGTCTGCGAAGGCTGCGCCGGCGACGGGGCGATCGACATCAGCCAGCATGGCTCCTGGCGCCGCGACCTTGAGTCCTGACGCCTCATCCAGCCACACGGAGCAGTCCTCCATGGTACGAGTTCATGATCGAATATTCGGTACGAGCTGGCGTACAATCACCCCATGTCAAAAAATGAGCTTCTGGAAGATCTCCTCGCCGCCTTCGCCCGCAAATCGCTCACCGATCGTGCGGTGCATCTGGCGCGCTGGCTGCAGACCAAGGCCAGCGAGCTGCAAACACCCCAGGAGAAGCGTCAGCAGATCGAATTTGATCGGATGATTCACAACCCGCACGACAAGGCGACCCTGACCCAACTCACGGATCAGGCCTTTCGCGCCCATGTCCCCGATCGCGCGGTGGACCAGCTCATACACATCCTCGATGTCCAGGGCATCCCACGCTTTTTCAATCCGTTGGATAAAACCCTGCTTAAGGGCTTTCAGTCCTTTGGCAGTTACCTGCCCGGCGTGGCCGTCCCGCTGGTGAAAGCGAACATGCGTAAGGAAACCGCCAATGTGATTCTGCCCGCAGAGGAGGACCACCTCGCCGTGCATTTGCGCAATCGCCGATCTCACAAACTGCGGATGAACGTCAATTTTCTCGGGGAATCGCTACTGGGGGAGGACCAGGCGCTGGAACGCATGGAAACCTACCTCGCAGCGCTTCAGCAGCCAGCCATCGAAGTGATCTCCGTCAAAGTTTCAACCATCTATTCACAGATTAACCTACTGGCGAGAGACCATGCTATTCACGTGCTCGCGGACCGACTGGAACGCCTCTATCGCACGGCAGCCAACTTCACCTATACCCGACATGACGGCACCCAGGTGCCGAAGTTTATCTACCTCGACATGGAGGAGTACCGCGACCTGCACATCACCGCGGAGGCCTTTATGGCCGCACTAAGTCGACCCGGACTGGAAGACATCAGCGCGGGGATTGCCCTGCAGGCATACATCCCCGACAGCCTCGGCATTCAGGAAACCATCACGACCTGGGCGCGCAAACGGATTCAGGCGGGCGGAACGAAGATCGTCATTCGCCTGGTCAAGGGCGCAAACATGGAAAGCGAACGAGCCGAAGCCTCGATCGCAGGCTGGCCTCAGGCTCCGTTCAAAACCAAGCTGGATACCGACCGCAATTACAAGGCCATGCTGCACCAGGGCATAACCCGGGAAAACCTGGCGGCGGTTCATCTCGGCATCGCGACCCACAACCTGTTTGAAGCCGCCTACGCGATCGTGCTGGCGGCCGAACGGAACATCCTCGACGGCCTGCAATTCGAGATGCTGGAAGGCATGGCGAACCATCAGCGCCGGGCCCTGCATGCGCTGGTCGACAACCTCCTGTTGTACGCACCCGCGTGTAAGCAGGAGCATTTCGTCAACGCGATTGGCTACCTCGTCCGCCGACTGGATGAAAATTCCGGTCCGGATAATTTCTTGCGCCACAGCTTCAAACTCGATGTCGACAGCGAAGCCTGGCAAACTCTGGAAGCCCAGTTTCAGCGGGCCTGCGTCGACTGGGAAACATGCAAAGGCGTTCCCCGACGCCAACAGGACCGGCGAGACCCACCCGTCGCCCTGCCAACCGACGCACCCTTTACGAATGAGCCCGATACCGACTGGTCGATCCCGACCAACGTCGCCTGGATCCTCGAACAGGTCGAAAATGCCAAAAACCAGCCCGCCGCCGAGGTCCCCCTCGTAGTGGCCGGTGAAGCCGGATTCGACGATCTGCCTCAAGCCGAAAGCATGGACCCTTCCCGCCCGGGAACGCTCATCGCCCGGGCTGCACTCGCGGACACATCTGCCATCGAAACGGCGCTCGTTTGCGCCCAATCCGATCCCGATGGCTGGCGCGCGCACAACGCAAACGAACGGGTTGAAATCCTCGCCCGGGTCGCCCAGAACATCCGCCTGCGCCGGGGCGCGCTCATCTGCACCGCGCTGGCCGAATGCGGCAAGATCATTTCCGAATCCGATCCGGAGATTTCCGAGGCAATCGACTTTCTCGAATACTACGCGCGCCAGGCCCGGACCTTCACCCAACTCCCCGGCGTGACCCAGCATCCGCGCGGCGTCGCCGTGGTTGTGCCACCCTGGAACTTTCCCATCGCCATTCCCGTCGGCGGCATCGCAGCCGCCCTGGCCACCGGCAATACGGTCATCCTTAAACCATCGCCGGATGCCCTGCTGGTCGCCTACCGGCTGTGCGAATGTTTCTGGGATGCCGGAGTTTCGCGCAACGTGCTCCAGTTCGTCCCGACAGCCAGCATCCCGGATGCGCAATTCCTGGTTACGCATGAGACCGTGGACGTAGTGATCTTTACCGGGGGAACGGAAACCGCCCAGACGATTCTCCGGGCCAATCCCCGTCTCGAATTCTTTGCAGAAACCGGCGGGAAGAATGCCATGATCGTCACAGCCCTCGCGGATCGCGAGATGGCGATCAAGCACATCATCCACTCCGCCTTTTCGCACAGCGGGCAAAAATGCTCTGCAACCTCCCTGCTCATTCTCGAGGACGAGGTCTATTACGACGAGTCCTTCAAGGAACTCCTGGCGGATGCCGTGGACAGCCTTTCGGTCGGCTCTGCCTGGGACGTGAAGAACAAGCTGGGTCCGCTCATTCGCCCGCCGGCCCGCAAACTGGACGAAGCCCTTAAGGAGCTCGAGGCCGGTGAATCCTGGCTGGTGATGCCGGAACAGCTGAAGGAAAACCCTCGACTGTATACCCCCGGGATCAAGTGGGGCGTGCAAGCCGGAAGCACCGCCCATCTCATCGAATTTTTTGGCCCTGTGCTCAGTGTGATGCGGGCGAAGAACCTGGCCGAAGCGATTGACCTGGTGCACCAGACGGGCTACGGATTGACCTCCGGGCTCGAGTCGCTGGATGATCGCGAGCAGAAGCGCTGGCTACAGCGGGTGCAGGCCGGAAATCTGTACGTCAACCGGTCCACCACCGGAGCAATTGTCCATCGCCAGCCCTTCGGAGGCATGGGGAAATCCGCCTTTGGTCCCGGCATCAAGGCCGGCGGCCCAAACTACGTGTTGCAGTTCCTGCGCTTCGAAGAAACGGCCGATCCCCGGGGGGCAGATCTCACCGATGACCCCTTACGCAACTTGCTGGATGCCATGGAAACCCACACCGGATTCCCCGCTGAAGAAATCGAAAAAATCGTCGTCGCCGCCCGGAGTTACACGCTTCAGATGACCGAAGAATTCGGCATCGAACACGATGACTTCAAATTGATTGGCCAGGACAACATTCGCCGCTACCTGCCGGTCCACGACCTGCGCATCCGCGTCTGTGCAAACGATTCCCTGTTTGAAATTTTCGCACGGGTGTGTGCGGCGCGCCTGGCCGGCTGCCGGATCACCGTCAGCCAGGACGACGCACTCGATTCTCCTGCGGTTGCTTTTCTGGAACAGGCGACCGAATCCTGGGGCGCATCGATCGAGTTTGTCGAGGAGAGCGATGCCGAGCTCATCGAGGTCATCCACTCTGGACATACCGGCCGCCTGCGCTATACCCGCCCGGAAAACATCCCAACCTCGATCTGGGAAACCGTCGCCGAAACCGGCATCCACCTCGCCCACGCCCCCGTCCTCATGGAAGGCCGGATCGAACTGCTCTGGTACCTCCGCGAACAAAGCCTGAGCATCGACTATCACCGCTACGGCAATCTCGGCGAACGCGCCACGGAAGCACGCACGGAGACCCTGTAGCTTGACTACCCTCCGCAGCTTGGCAGTCCTCTGCAGAGAGAGCAGCAGGCAAAGCTAAGCCACGGCGGAGGACCTGATCGCGGCAAAGGATTGCCACGCTACGCCAGTTAGTTAAAATAGCGGGCGTGGCCCTTTTCCAGGGACTGATGATGTTTGGTGCGCTTGCCTTCCAGCTGCTGGACCTTTTTCGACGCATCGAAGCGGGCATCCGGCAGCGGAATCGCGGCGCCGGTTTCGACCAGCCATTGATCGAGTACTTTGCGCAGCTCGGAAGCGCGTTCGGCCTGCTGGCCAGCAAGATCGTGCTCTTCGCCGATATCTTTCGACAGTTGGTAGAGTTCATCGCGGCCATCTTCGTAATAATGAATCAATTTCCAGTCGCCGTCGCGCACGACGGAACTGGGCTCCCCACCCTGATTCCCGTAATGCGGATAGTGCCAGAACAGGCGGCGATCGGCGATGGCCTTACCTGCCAACAAGGGCTTTAAACTCACGCCGTCCACATGCTGTTTCGAGCGCAAAGGCAACCCCGCCAGATCCAGAATCGTGGGATAGAAATCGGTACCCGTCACCGGCACCTCACACACGGACTGTGCTTTGGTCACACCGGGAGCACGAATGTAATAGGGCTCGCGAAAGCCGCCTTCCCATTGGCGACCCTTGCCGCCCCGCAGCGGCAGGTTGGACGTCGCAAATGCATCCCCGGATGACACCCCGCCGTTATCTCCAGTGAAGATCACCACGGTGTTTTCGTCGAGCTCCAACTCCGCCAGGGTGTCCAGCACGATGCCGACGGCGTCATCCAGCGTCTCCATCATCCCGGCATACACCGGATGATCCTGCACCTGGCGCACGGACATGGTGCGATCGAATTTGAACCGGCTTTCGGCCAACCCGGCGGCCTTGGCTTTTTCGACATATTTTTTCTGAAGCTCCGGGGTGGTTTGCACCGGGGCGTGAACCGCATAGAAAGACAGGTAGGCCAGAAACTTTTCATCCTTGTGTGCCTTGATAAAGGCCGCGGTTTCATTCGCCAGTCGAAGCGTCAACGACTCCCCAGGAGGGCCATCGCTCATCTTGGGGTTTTTATACGGCGAGAAAAACCCGCCCGGGGGCGAACCGCGATGATGTCCGCCGATGTTGATATCGAACCCGTGGTCTTCCGGAAAGGACCCCTCTCCGCCCATGTGCCATTTGCCGGCGAAAAAGGTTTTGTAGCCACCCGCTTTCATGGCCTCGGCGAGGGTGACATCTTCGGCTGGCAGGCTCGAACGATTCTCGGAGGGCAAGACGCGGTCGTTGCGATTCCACTTGGTGCCGGTCGCGGCACCGATCCAATCGGTGATGCCGGTGCGGGCAGGATATTTACCCAGCATGATGCTCGCCCGCGAAGGAGAGCAGACCTGACAGGTAGCGTAGCCCTGGGTAAAGCGCATGCCACTCGCCGCGAGTTGGTCAATATGCGGCGTCTCGTAAAAGGTACTGCCTTCGATACCGATATCGTTCACCCCCAGATCATCGACGAGAATAAACACGACATTGAGCGGACGGGCGCCAAGCGAAACGGCAAACAGGACCGACAGGGAGAGGATGTAACGGGAGGGTGTGTTCATAAGTCCATAGAATCCGACTTTCGCCGAAGCGTCAAACCCTTAGCAGGCTTTTGAAAGGTGCGGGCGTACGTACATGGGGACGGAGGAACCGTGGATGCACGCAGATGAACGCGGATCTGGGTGGCGTACTTATCTGTTTTTTTTTTAGGGGGGGGCGCCCACCGCATCAGCGGATCGCCGGGCCACCGGCCTCGAGCGCGATCCCCCATCGCTCGAGCAGACGTCCCTGCGCACGATCCAGCTCGGCGAGGATCTTCTGGAATTCTGCCCGCGCGCGCACCTGGCTCAACTCCGCCTCCAGCAACTCCGCCTCCAGCAACAACATGTTATGTACGGTCGACTTCTGCACCTCAAACTTCGCGCGCTCGTTATCCAGGTTCAGCTGGGCAAACTGCATGGCCAATGCCCCGGCGCGAATTTCATCCAGAGCGCCGTTCAGCTGATCAAAGAGCCCTTCGATCTCGGCCTCGATCTTTCGACGCGTCTGTTGAAACTGCAGCGCCTGACGACGCACGACGGATTGCTGTCGACGCAGCGCCCCCTGTCGCTGGCGATCCGGCCAGGCCCGACGATAGACCAGCCCGAGGCTCCAGTTGTTATCATCGCGCGCGGCAGCATTGTCGGCGGCATCGCTGAAGGATCCTCCGAGGCCATTCACCCCGTAGTTCCCTTCGAGATCAACCTGCGGAAGCGCTTCGTTTTTCAAGCGGCGGAGTTGTTCTTCCGCCGTCAGGCGATCGAGTTCCGACCGCAGCATTTCCGGGCGCAGGGCGAGGGCGTCCGCCAGCACATCCGCCTGGGCAGACACGATGCGATTGGTGGATGGCTCGTCCAACGGGAGAAACCCCACAGGGGCTCGTGCCAGATCCTTTACGATCAGATTTTTAACATTCCGTTCCTGTAGCTGATGCGTGCGCTCGGCAGCAATCAGACTCAGTCGCCGTTGCGCGAGACCCGACTGGGCCTGCACGCGATCGGCTTCCGACGCCGTACCGACCTCCACCTTGATGTTCACCTGGCCCAGGAGCGAAGCCGCGGCTTCCACACTCTTCCGGCGCACCGCCCGATCGCGATCGGCCCGGAGCAGGTCCCAGTACGCCTGCTCGACCTGCAGCAGGATGCCCTCCACCTGCAGTTGGAAATCGAGCTTACTGATCGTTACGTTCCTGCGAGCGAGGTGCAGGCCATGCGTCGTGTAGGTGGTTCCTCGGCCGCGCAACAAGGGCTGGGTCAAGGTGAGTGAGGCCGAACTGACATGTTCTTTTTCAAAGTTGTTAAACGTGTCAGACGCATTTCGATTTTGCGCGCTGAGATTGTAACGCGTGCTGGCGGGGGTCAGGCCGCTCACCCCAACAGAAGCATTCTCACTTTCCGTGCGCACACGGGTCAGGCCCGCAGCCGCAGCGGAACTTTCCGCATTCAGGGTGCGCTGGTCTTCGCTGCGGGTCAGGCCGGCACTGAACGATGGATCAAAGGCACCCGCGGCCTCGATCACCCCCGCCTCGGCCACCACCACCAATTCCTGCTGAATGGCAATGTCGAGATTGTTGTCCAGCGCGAGGGCAATGGCTTCTGCCAGGCGCAAAGGCACGCCCTCTTCGGCGGCAGAAATGGCACCGATCGTCAGCCGCAAACAGATGACTATGATAATGGGATGATTAGCGCGCATAGGTCCTGAGTTGGGGACTATACGTGGGCGACAGGTTGCTGGCAACCATCGAGGACCATCCGTAATATGTCCCGGCCCATGTTTCGCCTTGTTTACCCCCATGATCATCTGACAACATGCGAATCGTGTGTAGTTCCGGTCGGGCGGTCTCGACCACCATCCTAACAAGTATCAGCAGGAGTTTACCATGCCTCGATGTGTTCTGAAAACCGTGTTCGCCCTTTTCGTCTCCACCGTGCTCAGTAGCCACGCCATCGACTTCACCTGGGATGGCGCCGGTGATGGCATTTCCTGGAACGACCCCGCCAACTGGACTGCCAACAGTGGCTTTCCCGGCGCATCCGACACTGCGATCTTCAACGGTCCCGGAACCGTCGAGCTCGACACCGCCATTCCCAACGGATTCGTGGAGACTCAGATCAATGGCGGGCGCGTCAATCTCAACAGTCTCGCGAACGCAATTCCTTCCGGCACCTTGGTCGTCGCCAATGGCGCCACTCTTGGCATCTTGACCTCGGCCGGTCTCAGCGGTCTAGGATCCGCGGACCTGACGCTCAACGGCGGCACCCTCGAATTTCTCGCCGGCGGAGCGGCCGATGTCGATGGACTCGATGAAACGATCTTCGATCTCCCCACCGGTGATCCGCGCAATGACATTGAAGGCTACCGCAACCGGGCCACGAACCTCACGGCGGCCGATGCACAGGGCATTCTCTCGGGTCACCTGCATTACAATGCCGACGCGGACATTACCATCCGCGCCAACGACCTCGGCGCGAGCGGCTTTAACGACGGGGACTTTGCCGCCCTGTGGACCACGCGCTTTACCCCGAACGAAGACGGCGCCTGGGGCTTACGGTTTTCCGCCTCAGACGACAATGTCGGCCTGTGGATCGATGTAGACCAGAATGGCACGTTCGAACTTACGGACCGGATATATGAACGGACCTGTTGTGCGGGCAGTGGCGACCAGTTCACCCCCGCCCTCATCAATGGACAAACCTACCTGCTCGGCATCGTGCTCAGCGACACCGGCGGAGGTGGCTACCTGCGCGACATGGAATATAAAGCCCCGTCCGGTGCCTGGACAGATTTAAATCCGTCTACAAGCCCGGGCCTCTTCCAGGTGACGGCCGTTGCCGCAGGCACACTGGCGAACAACTTGAGCGTGAACGCCGACTCAACCGTGCGCATGGGAACCGCCCTGCCCGGGCTCACCCTCGGCGATCTCACCTTTGGCGGCAGCGCCGACCTCCTCGTCGACTCGGTCGATGGCCGGCAGGGACTCAGCTTCAGCGGAAACACCCTGCTCAACGGCAGTGTCAGCTTCACCCAAACCGGCAAAGCGCGCGTCCGGGTTGGTTCGATCAGCGAATTGACGACATCGGGCATCTCTCAGCAAGGCGATGGCAACCTCATCTTTACCACCAGCAATAGCTACAGTGGCTTTACGGAAGTCAATGCCGGCACCCTCGAACTCCGTGCCGACGGCGGCCTCGGGCTGGACACGGACATCACGATTGTCAACGCCGGCGGCTCGCTCGTGGCCAATGGCAACTTCAACTACACCGTCGCGGAAATCATTGAGCTCCACGGGGCGGGCAACAGCGATTCCGCCGGGGCTTTCGTCAATATCGGCAATAAGGATTGGTTCGTCCCCATGATCCTCGAGTCGGATGCGCGCATCTACAACCTCAGCGGCAACCTCAGCCTCTTCGGACAGGTGGATCTCGCGGGCAATGACCTGGAGCTCTTCTGCGACGTCAACCAGATCGAAATCGAAACCAGCGGCGGGCTCAATGGAGCCGGGAACATCACGGCCGGCGGCATCAACGGGCGCATCATTCTCTACAACAACGTCAACGACATCAATAATTTCACCGGCACCCTCACCATCAGTAACATCATCTGGGATGCCCGGAGTCCCGATGCCCTGGGCACAACCGATGGCCCGACCATCGTGACCGACGGCGGACGCCTGGAACTGCGCGATGGCCGAACCTGGGGCGATGACATCTTCATCTCGGGCACCGACTTTGGTGCCGGCGCGATTCGCCAGGAGAACAACTTCAACACCGTCACCGGCACCATCACCCTCGATGCAGACGCCATGATCTATGCGAACAGCGGAACTCTGACCGTCGCGGGTCAGATCGTCGGACCGCATACCCTCCAGCTGGCCGGAAACATCGGCGTCACCATCCTGACCCAGGAAAACCTGATGGATGCTGCAGAAATCGTCAGTGGAACCACCCGCATTCAACACGTCGGCTCTCTCGGGGGCACCACCAACCTTGTGCTCAACAGCCGCACCGCCCTCGAGCTGGATGGCGGGCTCACACTCGATCAATCGGGCGCCCTGCAAGGGGTCGAATTCAATGGCGGACGACTCGGCAGCTTCAACGGGTTAAACACCCTCGACTTCCCCCTGTCCCTGAAAACGTTTGGCGGCCTCGAACTCGGCGGCGAAGGCGATCTCATGGTCACCCAACCCTTCGGCCTCGGCAACGACCCGCTGTTCGACATTGAAGTGGATGGTCTTTCCCATTACGGCTTCCACCACTTCGGCGATGCCCTCCTGGACCTCGATGGAAATGGCGGCCTCATGAAACAGGGACGTCCGGAAGATCTCCAGGGCCTCTTCGGCCTGACCCTGCTGACCACCGGACCACAAGGCCGGGGTTTGGACTTCAACGTCGACCAGGACTTCCTCGATGCCGGGGTGATCGGTCAGGGCGACAGCTACGACAACCTCTGGCTGGGTTATCTCAACGTGCCCGCCGGTCTCGCGGGGAACTGGGAGTTCCGCAATGCGGGTGACGACGATCGCGGCGGCATCTGGATCGACCTGAACACGAATGGTGTGTTCGAATCCAGCACGCCCGGCTTTGGCAGCAACCGCGGCGAACAACTCTCCTGGGAAGACGGAGGCGCCAAAGTGGTGACGCTCGCCGAAGGATCCTACCTGATCGCCTTTACCCACCACGAATTCAGCGGCGAAGCGGCAGTCGACTTCCGCTTCCGCACCTCCTTCATGCTGGCCAACGGCCATCCGGAACTCATCATCAAGCCCTCGGACTCCAACCAGGCTGGCCTCTGGTCGCCCTACGCCCCGGTTTTCCCGAAGAACACGTTGACCAAATCCGGCAACGGCGCGGTCTTCCTGCCCGTCGCCAACACCTACAATAACGGAACCAAAATCGAAGGGGGCGCCCTGGTCGCCTTTGATGCCGAATCCCTCGGCCTGCCCGGAACCCCACTCACGCTCGCGGGCGGCACCCTGGCCCTCTCGGGTGACATCGCAATCGATGTGGGCGATGTAACCATTGAAGGCGCCGGAGGTAGGTACTGGAACGGCGTGCTCAGCAACGTCGATGGATCGAACACCTTCACTGCAACCAGCCTGGCCATCGGGGAATTTTTCACCGGCGATACAGGCATGGGCTCTACCGATGGCCAGTTGACC
>JBLIND010000023.1:0-32884 GCA_047639095.1 Candidatus Omnitrophota bacterium
GAACCCATTTCCGGTGCCCGTGGAGTGGCGACCGATGTTCATGGCAGGTGGGGTGAGCGCGGAGCCATTGTCCGCGGTGGTCGCCTCGCGGACACCGTCTACCCAGAGCTCAAACAGCCCCGCAGGACGATTACGCCGCAAGGTCACAATCTGAAAATTGGTCTGCGATATCGCCGTACTGGATACCGGCCCACCAATCCCGCCCGTATCGTATCGCTGTTGAAAACCGAATCGGCCGCCGACGGCCTTTAGAGACACGAGGGGTGTTCCACTGGGGATCTGGTGACGATCGAACATATAATCGCCATTGCCATCGGCAACTCCACCGTTATCCTGCACGCCGTTCGCGCGGAGGACGATGAAGTAGGCAAAACTACCAAGCGGGTTGATACCGGGAATTTGTGCCGCACGGCATTCGTCCGTATCGCCATCGAAACGCACGACGGCATGACCATTTGCAACGCCATCAAGCCATCGGGGATCACCACTGGCGCTGGTGTGCTGGGCAAGCCCATCTTCCAGCGCGGTATCACTCCATGTGCTGATGACGCCTCCATCCGTCACGCCGGTGATGTCGCTTGCGCGATGTCGCTGGACGAGGTTGTTCGTAACCGTCAGGGCATTTATCCCCGATGCGTCAGAATCGAAAGGGGCCTTGCCCTGGCTCCATGCGGCATCCACAAAGTTGGTGGAGCGCCAGGCGGTGCCCAAATCAATATGGTCATCACGGAAGCGCCAGAGGCTTTGTCTTCCCACCACTGGGGTCAGACTCGGCTGACCAATCCCTGGGAAATTTGTCGCACCGGGTGTTCCTCCCACACGCGTACTGGGACGCCAGTTTTCCGCGGTGCCATCCCGTCCTTCGACGACTTTGGAAAGGCTGGGCCCGAGGTCATCCGGCGCCACCGGCCAATCGCCGTCGTCGCCATAATCGAGCTCGTCCATGATGCGATCTGCGGCATTGCGCAGGCGCAGAGTTTCACCGCGGTTGTTAAGGCTTCCTACAAATCCCGTGACCACAAGATATCCACCGCCCGGGATAACGGTGCCTTCGGGGAAGTCGTAACCAACGGCTCCGGAAATGCGCCACCGGGAGAGGTCGATGTTCACGGCCATCTGGTTGTGCAGCTCCAGCCACTCCTGCCCCTGATCCGGACCGGGCGGATTGTACATGAGCTCGTTAAAGACGACCACACTGTCCGAGACGGCGTATGAAAGACAGGTGAGACTCAGCCAACTGAGGGCAATGACGAGGAACAGGCGCACCCCCTCAGCATACACAATGGCGTGTTATAAGGTCAAAAAAACCATCATATATTTGGTCGGGTTGGCCGATCAGGTAAGGAGCGGCGCCAGCACCAGTGCGACCACACTCATCAACTTGATGAGGATGTTCAAGGAAGGTCCGGCCGTATCCTTGAAGGGGTCGCCCACGGTATCGCCGGTGACCGCCGCCATGTGGGCATCGGAACCTTTGCCACCATAGTGGCCACCTTCGATATGCTTTTTGGCATTGTCCCAGGCACCGCCCGCATTCGACATGAATAAGGCGAGCATGACCCCGGAGACCGTGACGCCGGCCAATAAGCCTCCAAGCATCTCCGCTCCAAAAACCAGTCCTACGATGACGGGCGTGCAGATGGCGAGCAGACCGGGGGCAATCATTTCATGAATGGCGGCACGGGTGGAGATATCGACACATCGGGCATAATCCGGGCGGGTCGTCCCCTCCATGATGCCGGGCATCTCTTTAAACTGGCGACGCACCTCGTTGATCATCGAATGGGCTGCGCGTCCCACCGCGCCCATGGCAAGCGCCGAGAAAAGGTAAGGCAACATGGCACCGATGAACAGGCCAGCCATCACTTCTGGAACGGTCACATCGATCAACATCGCCGGTTCGCCATTTGCGGCGCGCGTGGCATTGATGGTCTCGCGGAACGCGGCGAATAAGGCGAGTGCGGTGAGCGCGGCGGAACCGATAGCAAACCCTTTGCCGATGGCAGCCGTGGTATTCCCAACCGCATCCAATTTGTCCGTGCGCTCGCGCACTTCTGGCTCCAGCTGGGCCATCTCCGCGATCCCACCCGCGTTGTCCGCAATGGGGCCGTAGGCATCGACCGCCAATTGTATACCTGTCGTCGCCAACATGCCGAGGGCCGCGATCGCAATGCCGTACAGACCCGCCAGGGCGGAAGCCCCGGCGATGGCTGCCGCAATACAGATCACGGGCAACGCGGTAGACATCATTCCGGTTCCAAGACCGGCAATGATATTGGTGGCATGGCCGGTTTCAGAGGCTTCGGCAATTTTACGAACAGGCGATTTATTCTCGGCAGTAAAATATTCTGTCAGGACACCGATGGCGACCCCTGCGCCAAGTCCAATAATGGTGGACCAGAAAATGCCTATGCTTTTGTACTCGGTACCCGCCAGCTCAAAAGTCGCAGGCGCGAGTTTCGCCACGATTGGGTAGGTCAATACGGTCATCACTGCCGCGGCGCCAAAGGTGCCGGTGTTCAACGCGATCTGAGGGTTTCCCCCATCGGGAACGCGAACGAAAAAGGTACCTACGATCGAGACGAGGATACCACTCGCCGCGAGAACGAGGGGCAGCGTGACCAGGCTCATCTCCCCAGCTGCGGCTCCGAGGACCATGGCACCAATGATGGACCCGACGTACGATTCAAACAGGTCGGCGCCCATGCCGGCGACATCCCCTACATTATCACCCACATTGTCCGCGATCGTTGCCGGGTTTCGCGGGTCATCTTCAGGTATGCCCGCTTCCACTTTCCCGACAAGATCCGCACCGACATCGGCGGCCTTGGTAAAAATACCACCGCCGACCCGAGCGAAAAGTGCGATGGAGCTCGCGCCAAGTGAGAAGCCGGAAAGGATCGGGAGAATGGTCAACTTTACCGTGGTCGCATCGGTGTCAAACATCGTCCCGTAAAGGATCAGCAAGCCTGAAATGCCGGCCAACGCGAGGCCGACCACGCACATTCCCATGACCGCTCCACCGGAAAAGGCAACCTTCAGGGCTTCGGTAAGGCTGCTGCGGGCACCATTGGTGGTCCGGACATTCGAGGCGGTGGCTACGCGCATACCGAAAAAGCCCGAGAGTCCAGAGCAAATCGCTCCGACGAGGAAGGAGAGTGCGATTAGGCGTTGGGAGCCCTGGTAGCCAATGAGCAAAAGGATGGCAATGGCGACGACGAACCCGGCTAGCACCCGGTATTCGCGCGAAAGGAAGGCCATGGCACCCTCGCGGATGGCCGTGCCCAACTCCTGCATCTTCTCGGTACCCGGATCCTGCTTATTCACCCACCGGGTTTTAATGAACGCGAAAATCAAAGCGAGAATGCTTGACCCCAAAGCGAAAAATATCAGTGCATTGTTCATCAACTTCGGTCCGTCCTTGCTTCTATCAACTACAAATGTAACTAGATCGTATTCCGCATACGCGTCATACCCGGAATCACCGTTTCGCGAAGCAAAGGAAGTAGCGTTGCAGGAATTAGACTTCAACCAGAAACCTTATTTTTATGAGATTCGCATGCCGCTGACAGACCACCTGAACCTTGATCGCCCGCTCGCTATCTTTGATATTGAATCCACGGGTACGAATCGCAAGACCGACCGGATCATCGACCTCGCCATCGTCAAAATCCATCCGGATGGTTCAGAAGAATCTTTCGCGTTTCGGGTGAACCCCGGGCGTCCGATTCCCAAGGAGAGTACAGCCATTCATGGCATCACCGATGCAGACGTAGCGGATGCCCCGATATTCAAGGACGTGGCAAACGAAGTGCAGGGTGTTTTTGAGGGCTGTGATCTCGGGGGCTTCAGCGTGGTATTTTATGACATCCCGATGTTACAGGAAGAATTTATCCGGGCGGGCATGACGTTCAACGTCGAACAGGCACGCGTGGTTGATGCGCAGCGGATTTTCCATATTCGCGAGCCACGCGATTTAACCGCAGCTTACCGATACTATTGTGGCGAATCGCTGGAAGATGCCCACACCGCGATGGCGGATACCCAAGCGACTGCACGGGTTATCGCAGCCCAGTTCGCGAAATACACGGATTTGCCGAAGAACCTGGATGCGATTGACGCCTTTTGCAATGCCCGCGATCCCAGCTGGTTGGATAAACGGGGGCGTTTAAAAGTCAAGGACGGCAAAATCGTGATCAATTTCGGGAAACACCAGGACGAAACCATCGTCGATCTGGTCAAGAAGGATGTGAAATTCCTGGAGTGGTTTGTTCGATCAAATTTTCCGCGCGAAGCTCAGGAGATCGTGCAGTCGATATTGAACGGGGAAGATCCGACGAAATGGGTGCCGGAACCGTTGCGGGTACCGTAGGATAGGTAAAAGGCCACGCACCGGGAGCCTTGGCGACACCTGTCCATGGGTGCGAAGATGGGGTGCGAAGATGGGGTGCGAAGATGGGGTGCGAAGATGGGGTGCGAGGGACATGGGGGACAGATAACGCCAAGCACCTCGCCACAAGGCTTTTATCTATCCTACGTAGGGTGCGGGAGAGATTCCGGCAAAAGGTGCGTCCCTTATTCCAGGATCGACATGGCCTTGGCGTACTTGCTGCACTTCCGCACCTGCGCCTTGTATTCCGTCAGCAGGTGACTGGCCGCTCGCGCATCGCGTTCACCGAGTGCGAGGGCAATATTCGCTGCGCGAAGGCTCTTACCATACTGGCCGGACAAGTAATAGCCTTCCGACAAGGTGCTCCAGACATGATAATCCGCGGGTGCGAGGATCAGCGCATCCTGGGCCAGGTGAATGGCTTTTTCAGCGTTGCGGAATTCAGGATTCTTTGATGTTGCATACAACCAGGCCAGATTGTTCTTGGCGAAATAGTCGTTTGGAAATTCTTCGATCAGCTGATTAAAGATCACGATCGCCTCATCATATCGCTTCGTCTCAACCAAGGCGGTTGCGAGACCGAAACGTGCATGCTTATCCTGAGGATCTACATCGAGTATTTCCTGGAAAGCGACAATCGCCTGAGCATAGTTCTGGCTGTTCAGCAAGGTGCTCCCTTTCAGGCGTTGCTGGTCGCGGGCAATTTGTTCCCGGGTCATCTTCAGCTCTTTGGGCAACTGCATGGGCAGCTGAGACAGCGGTTTCACGTCCACGCTATCCACAATCTGGCGAATATTCAGCGGCACCTCAGCCTTCCCGTCATCGACGGAACGCACACTGGGTGCGGCCAGGCCCTCTTTCGGCGCATTGGAAAAATTCTGCGCATTTTCCACCTGGGCAACACTGACCTGCTGAGCGAGCCATATCGCCAGCAGGACCACTTGAAAACGAAGCATCATTCGTTTGGGGTATCCTTTTTATCCGGGGCGATCAATGAAATCCGCGCCGGGGTAATTTCGATGATGGTCACTCCGGGGGGGGCATAGACCTGGACGGGATAACTCCCTCCGGGGCCGTCATCCGGGAGGATCGGGCCGACGAAGGCCTTGAACTGGGCTTCGGTGAGTGATGCGACAAGTCCCTCACGTCCTTCGGCCTTCAGCGTGACCTCAAGCGGATTCGGAACCAGCTGCAGGGGCTCCGCTCCGGGCGAGTGAAGCAGACTGATGGGTATAGCGGAAAAATCCCGTTCGAGATTCTGGCTGAAGATGATGACCTCGGCTTCCACCCGGTTCGGCTCAATGCGGTCGACGTACTCTTCGTTGGGCGAGAGCAGAGAAATCTTCTGCGAGAACGAATTGATCCAGGAACTGAGATCAATGGGGGCGGTCTGGATCGAGGTGACCTCTTCCAGACGTTTTTGAGACCCGAAGATCTTCACCATCGCCGGCTTACAGATGACGCTTTCCAGGCGATAGCCCTCTTGCAGGCTACCCGTCATCACATTCGGCTTAATCGGAACCAGCTTCGAGCCGATCTGATCGAGCCGGACCGTGACCACGCTGGGGACAATCCGATACGGGCGCGCGGCACCGGGATAGAGGATGTCCTTCGGCGTGATATTCACGACCTGAACCTCTCCGGGCTCCTTTTCACGCAAGTCCACCTGCACCTTGATCTGTGAAGGCTTCAGGGCGAGGATGTCCTCACGTGATCCGCGGAAGGCCACTTCAAATGTATCAATGGACAAATCCTTGATGGACCACCCCTCCTGGGACAGAATTTCCAGCGGCACATCGCGAAAGTTTTTTTCATTACTGGTGAACTGGTTCACCACATGCCAGGTCAGGATAGCCAGCAAGAGAGCGTTTATTTTCATCCAGATGTTGTCGAGGAAAATTCGCCGTATCATATCCCGGCCCCCTTTTCTATATCGTCCAGGGATTCCAGATTCGTGGGCGTTCCAGGGGTTACCTCGGGTTCTTTGGTGCTGGAACCACGAGAGAGAATGGAGCTGATGAGTCGGCGCAACCGTTCTTCATCCAAGCCACGACTCAAGCGACCGCGATACGCGAGTGAAATGTTGCCGGTCTCCTCGGATACGATGACCACCACCGAATCGGTCTCCTCCGTGATCCCGAGGGCAGCACGATGCCGGGTTCCCAATGAACGTCCGGATTGCTGATTCTGGGTTAAGGGAAACACACACCCGGCCGCGACGATGCGATTGCCATGAATGATCACCCCTCCATCATGCAACGGGGTCCGGGGGAAGAAAATGGTGGATAAGAGCTCCGGGCTCACGGCACTGTCCAGTCGCACCCCTGTTTCCTGAATAGGCCGGGTACCGATTTCGCGTTCGATACAGATCAACGCCCCGATTTTATTGTCGGACATCGTGGTTACCGCCTGCACGACATCGTCAATCAGGTTCTTTTTGCTGGCATTCGAGGCAAATACGTTCTGGCGCCCGAGTTCCGCCAACGCTCGGCGAATCTCGGGTTGGAAGATGATGATGAACGCGATACCCAGGTAGACCGAGAACTGCTGGAACAGCCAGCTGAGCGTGTAGAGGTTGAGCAGCTGGATGATCGCCAGCAGGGTCACCATGAAAACGATCAGCCCCGTCATCACGGCAGCCCCGCGGGTGCCGCGCAGCAGGCGCAGCAAATAATACAGGAAGCCCCAAAGGATGATGATCTCCAGAATTCGGGTTTGGCCTTCCGTTAACATGGGAATCCAATTATTCACAGTGGTGTTCGACTGAGGTTAATATATCGGCAACACGGGCAGCGTCGCAAGATTCCTTTACATCATGTACACGAAGAATGTGCGCACCCCGGGTGATCGCGTACACCAATCCGGCCAGGCTGGCGGAGAGGCGATCCTCGACCGCGCGACCGGTGATCTCCCCCAGCATCCCCTTGCGCGACAGCCCCACCAGGAGGGGAACGCCCAAAGCCTGCAACTCCGGCAGGCATGCAAGGAGCTCGAGGTTGTGTTCCAGGGTTTTGCCGAAGCCGATTCCGGGATCCACACAGATGCGCGACTGATCGACATCGTGCTCCATGACCGCGGTCATGCGCGCGGACAGAAAGGCAACGACTTCGCGGGTCACCGCCTCATAGACGGGCTCGACCTGCATGGTGCGAGGCGTTCCCTGCATATGCATGAGCACGAATCCCGCTCCGGTTTTCGCCGCCAGATCGGCCATACCAGGCTCGCCTCCGGCAGAGACGTCGTTGATGATGCAGGCCCCGGCTTCAATCGCCGCGGCGGCGACTTCCGTCTTCGTGGTGTCGATGGAGATCGGCACATCCACCTGTTGGCAAAGTTCTTTGATGACCGGTACGACCCGGTGCAACTCCTCCGAAGCTTCCACGGCTTGCGCGCCCGGACGCGTGGATTCCCCCCCCACATCAATGATGTCGACCCCATCCTCAACCATCTGGAGGGCACGGGTGACGGCGGATGCCCGCTGCTCGTAGCGACCGCCATCGGAAAAGGAGTCTGGGGTGACATTCAGAATACCCATGATGAGCGTGCGCTCACCCAGGCGGAGGGACCGTTCGACACAGGGCCAGTCGAAAATACGCCTGGGCGGGAAGGAGGCGCGATCCGGCAATGACATCAGGCGGGAGAAGGGTCGGGAATGGGGGCATCCCCTTCGTCGGTGAGACGTTGGCTCTTCCTGATCTCCTCCGCTTCCACTTCCTCAACCGGGATGGCTTCCCCACTGAACGGAGGGGGCGGCTCTTTTGGAATCGAGTCGGGCTCCAGTTCGACGCGGTCTTCCGGTGAAAGAATGCGGTTGTATTTGGCAATTTCTTTCACATCGCGACCATCAATGGTCTCCCGCTCGAGCAGCAATTGACACATCGTGTCCAGCTCAGCGCGTTTTTCCGTCAGAATCCGGATGGCCTCAGCATAACTGTGGTGCAGGATGGCAGAAATTTCTTCGTCAATGGTAACCGCAGTCTTTTCGCTGAAACTCTCGGTCTTCGTAACTTCGCGCCCCAACCAGAGGTGCTCTTCGTTCGCATGAAAGGACTGAGGACCCAGCTTTTTGTTCATGCCGAACTGGCAGACCATGGCCCGGGCAATACCGGTTGCGCGATCGATGTCGCTGGAAGCCCCGGTGGTAATATCATCCATGGCAATTTCTTCAGCCGCACGGCCGCCCATCAGGCCAATCAGGATGGCCTCAAGCTTTCGCTTGCTCTGCGTATAGGCTTCTTTCTCAGGCAGCTGCATGGTCAAGCCCAGCGCGGCACCGCGCGGAATGATCGTAACCTTATGGACCGGCTCTGCGTGCTCGAGTTCGGCAAAAACCAGTGCATGCCCTGCTTCGTGGTATGCGGTCAGTTTCTTTTCGTGATCGTCCATCATGCGACTACGGCGTTCGGGCCCCATACGCACCTTGTCGCGGGCTTCTTCGAGGTCGGAAATATCGACGGACTCTGCACCGCGCCGCGCTGCGAACAGGGCGGCCTCATTGACCAGATTGGCCAGATCGGCACCCGAAAATCCCGGCGTTCCCCGAGCCAACTGCATCAAGTTCACATTTTCCTTCAACTTGATTTTCTTGGAGTGAATCTTGAGGATATCCGAACGACCGTTCAGAGAGGGCAGATCCACCATGATCTGGCGGTCGAAACGACCGGGGCGCAACAGGGCGTTATCGAGGACATCGGGTCGGTTGGTTGCGGCGACGATGATGACGCCTTCATTGGTCTCAAAACCATCCATCTCCACCAGCAGGGCGTTCAGCGTCTGCTCGCGTTCGTCGTGCCCTCCGCCAATGCCACTGAAACGGCTACGGCCAACGGCATCAATCTCGTCGATAAAGATAATACAGGGAGCGTTCTTCTTCCCCTGCTCAAACATATCGCGGACACGGGAAGCCCCTACCCCGACGAACATTTCTACGAAGTCGGAACCGCTGATGCTGAAGAACGGCACTTCCGCCTCTCCGGCAATCGCCTTGGCGATGAGGGTTTTACCCGTTCCAGGTGGACCGACCAGCAGTACGCCCTTGGGAATACGTCCGCCGAGCTTCTGGAATTTCTTGGGGTCTTTAAGAAATTCGATGATCTCTTCGACCTCTTCCTTCGCTTCTTCAGCTCCGGCGACATCCTTGAAGGTGATCTTATTCTTGGTGCGGGTCAGCAATTTGGCGCGGCTCTTGCCAAAATTCATGGCGCCTTTGCCCGCCATGCGCATCTGGCGCACGAAAAGGAAGTACAACAGTCCTAAGAGCAGGAGAAAGGGCAGGAATCCTGCGAGAATTTCGCGGACATACGGGCTCTGAACCCGGTAATTGATGAAAGGCGCATTAACTGCCAGCCATTCGGCATGATAATCCGAATACGGAAAATCCACGCGGAACTTCTTGAAGTCGCCGGTGGTCGCATCGGGATCCGTCAGCTCGCCCGTGATATAGAAGACGCCATGTCCTTCACTGACCTGAGTGGCACGGCTGATTTTGTTTTCTTCAACCAGCTTGGTGAAGGTCCCCCACTTCATCTTCTCCTGCACCCCATTGGATTGCTGGAAAAATTGAAAAAAGGTCACCATGACCGCGATGATCAAAAACCAGATCGCGAGGTGCTTCATCGGAAATTTTTGTGGAGACGAATCTTTGTCTCTTTGATCTTCAGAACTCATAAATCCTAATCTTTACGATATTTACCCGAATACAAGCGGGATTTTAAATAATCTACCACCCGGGTAGGTCCAATGCAATCGCCCATTTGATTTCCGCTTTAAGGACATCCAATGGAAATATTTACAGAAGCGCAATCCGACCCTTCGACCTGCCACGCATCTGCGATTCGATACCCTGCCAGATAGACGACTTCATCGTCGACTACAAAGACCGGAACACTGCACCGCTGATATGCGGGAACTTTGTAATCGGTGAAGATGTCCTGCAGCTTACGCGAACCTGCCATTCCCATCGGCGTATATCGATCTCCAGCTTGCCAGGCGCGGAGCTCAATGGGGCGACCAGCCAGGCGCGTGGCGCTGAGCTGAATCGTGGCCGGGTAACTGCCCGGCCCCGGCGCGAAGTTTTGTTTAAAACCCACTTCCGGCGAACAACTTATGGTCAGCCCCCAATCCGGCAAGGAAAGTTCACAGGGCACGGAAAAGACCTGCCGGATGAGGACTTCCGATGTCGCCTCACGGAGCATAAGCGCCTCATACGCGCGTTCCAGCGTATAGCCCTGCCCCAGCTCCAGGCGAGCCGAGCCTTCACGGGTGGAGCAAAGATCCCGAATGGCCTGCAGGCGCTCGGCGGTGATGAGCGGCGAAGGGCAACCCGATCGGATGAGCCATTTTGAGAGGACCCGAAGCGCGAGGACGCGATGGAGGTCGAACACCTCACGGGCAGGCAAGCGCTCCTGTTCGTTCAAAAGTCGACCGAGCTCGGTTTCAGCAAGCTGATCCAGAAAATCCAGCTCGGCCTGCAAATCGCTGGCTGCACGGGCAATATGCGCCTCCGCCTGGTAATTCAGGCGGTCAAGGATCATCGGCATGACCTCCCGCCGAACCCGATTGCGCAGGTAACGATCATCTTCATTGCTCCGGTCTTCGCGCCACATCCGTTTTTCGTGCGTCAACCAGGTCCGGACCTCGTCTCGGGAACATCCGAGGAGCGGACGTAGAATCGTCAGATCCTTGATTCGACGTTCCACGGCGATACCGGCAAAACCATCGGGGCCGCTGCCCCGACACAATTTCAAGAGCACCGTCTCGGCGTGATCGCTCTGTGAATGCGCGAGCACCACCGCATCCGCCCCCGACTGAGTGAGCATGGAGGAAAACGCGGCGTGCCGATCTGCCCGGGCAGCCATCTCGATCGAGCAGCCATCCCCGGCCCGGTCCGCCGTATCCATGCGTTCGACGAAAAAGGGTAACCCGGCTTCTTCAGCAAGGGTTTGGACGAAGGTTTCATCCTGCTCGGACTCGGCCCCACGCAATTGGTGGTTTACGTGCCCGACACAACAGGTAATCCCCTGCGCAGCAGCGAGTGGTGGAATGACATGCAGGAGAAAAACGGAATCGGCCCCACCCGACACACCCAACAAAAGTTTTTTTCGCCCCTCAAATAAACGGTGCTCGATCACCAACCGCTGGATGCGGTCGATCACCCGATGCGCTCCCGCCCCCCGACATAGGAACGCAAGGCCTCTGGAATGGCAATACTGCCATCCGCCTGCTGGTACTGCTCCATGATGGCGACGATCAAGCGGGGCAAGGCGACTCCTGAACCATTCAAGGTATGAACAAAGGCTGCTTTTCCCGTTTCATTCCGGTACCGAATCGATGCCCGGCGGGCCTGGAAGCTTTCAAAGTTACTGCAGGAACTGACTTCCAGCCAGGTGTCCTGTCCAGGAGCCCACAGCTCGATGTCGTAGGTTTTCGCCGAAGCAAAACTCAGGTCGCCGGTGCACAATTCGATCACCCGGTAATGAAGACCCAGCTTTTTCAGCACGGCTTCGGCATTGCCGGTCAGCTTTTCCAGCTCGTCGTACGAGGTTTCGGGCTCCACGAACTTGACCATTTCCACTTTGTCGAACTGGTGTACGCGATTCATGCCACGCGTCATTTTGCCGGCAGCTCCCGCTTCGCGACGGAAACACGGGGTATAGCCGGTCAGATAAATCGGTAAGGCTTCAGGAATGATCTCATCCCGATACAAGTTGGTCAGCGGCACTTCGGCCGTCGGGATCAGCCACAGATCATCGGCTTCGATTCGATACATCTCTTCCGGGAACTTCGGCAACTGCCCGGTTCCGGTGACCGCATCGCTGTTCACGAGGAAAGGCGGCAGGACCTCCGTGTATCCGTGCTCGGTTGTATGCAGATCCAACATGAATTGGACCAGGCCTCGACTGAGCTGTGAGCCCGCACCAATTAAGGTTGGAAAGCCACTGCCACTGATTTTGGCCGTGCGCTTGAAGTCGATAATCCCCAGCGCTTCTCCCAGATCCCAGTGCGGCCTGGCTTCAAATTCGAAATTGGCGGGCTGGCCGTGTATGCGTATCACCGGATTCGCGGTTTCATCCGCACCGACCGGCACGGAGGCATGGGCCAGATTAGGCAGGCTGAGGAGCAAGGTCTCCAGCTCTGCATCCAGGGTCAGCCGACGTGCATCCAAACGGTCGATCTGTTCACCGAGCTCGCGGACCTGCGCCTTGAGCGTTTCGGCTTCATCCGCCTTGCCACCTTTCATCAAGCCCCCAATAGATTTCGACTGCTTGTTGCGCTCTTCCTTCAGCAGCTCGACTTCAGCAATGCTGCCTCGGCGTTCGGTGTCCAGGGCCAGCAACTGGTCGATATCGATATCCACCTTCTTGTCGGCAAGCCCTTGCTTAACCGTATCCGGCGATTCGCGTATAAATTTCAGATCCAACATCTATTTTGCACCCTTCGGCGCGGGCGTATCGGCTTTGCCGGCCTTCTGCTGTTCGATCATGAGCTCGAGCGGGGTCTTCACCTGTTTGGCACCCTTGGTCTGTGCGGCTGCGATGCCTGCAATCAGACAGGGCGGACACGGGCCGCGCCCGATTTGGTCCATCTGAGTGAGATCCTTGTACTCAAACAGTACACACTGGGGATTGGGGCAAGGGCCGCGACCGAATACCGTAAACACGCCCTTCATTACCTGTCGGTCAATACGGCGACCATAGGCCTTTGCGTTATCCGTACGGGTACCCGCCAGATTCACAATCACAAGGAGATGTTTGGGATCGACATGGGTGTGCTCTTTCTCGTTCGGGCCCGCGTTGATGAAAACGACGTGAGCAATCGCGGCCTCCGTGAGCTTTCCGCTGAGCGCCGCAGCCTGAGCAGCGTTGCTGGCTTCGGATTTGACCTCAAGGGTCCCATTCTCGACCGGGATGCGAGTATGATGCGTCAGGAAGGCGGCCGTTTCATCAAGCAGGGCCTGATCCTGTCCCGTGAGATTGTAAAAACGTACCGGCTTTTCCGCTGCCTGAACGCAGGCGATGAGACATCCAACAATAAAGGTAGTCATGTAGTTTTTCATGGTTTTCTCCTAATAATCAGGCCGGAATATACGGGCGCCAGGGAAGACTGGCAAATGGTAATTGCCGATAATCGTGGCAATTAGGCGAAGAAGCCTTTCGAGAAGGGTCACGAAGTAATTAAGGCTTTGAGCATGTCGACCAACGCTTTCGCTTCTTCGGCGCTGGGAGCTTCTGCCAGGACGCGAATGACGGACTCGGTGTTAGAAGGCCGGACATGAAACCACTTGTCGCCGAGATCCGCGAAGACCCCGTCGATCAGGTTAAGCTTCTCCCCCTCGAAATGCCGGCGCAACTTGCGCAGAATCCCCGGGGCCTGATCCCCACGAATGGGCAGCTTCTCCTTGATGATATGGTAAATCGGAATTTCCTCACGCAGCGTTTGTATGGATTGCCGCGACAGGGCCATCAGCTCCAACAGGATGGCCATGGCGGCAAAACTATCCCGACACGGGTGAATTGCCGGGATAATCAGCCCCCCATTAGGCTCCCCTCCCGCAACCGCACCCAGCTCGACCATGGCGGAAGAGACATTGATCTCCCCAATACGCGTCCGGGTGACCGGGCAATCGTGGCGACGGGCGACGAAGTCGATGGCCTTGCTGGACGACAGGTTCACTGCGATGGGCCCGGTCCCGTGATGCCGGAGGACCTGCTCGATCCCCAGGGCAAGGGTCAGATCTTCCCCCATCGGCTCGCCTAGCTCGTTGACCAGGGCCAGGCGATCCGCATCGGGATCCTGGGCAAAGCCAATATCACACCCGTTTTCTTTTACACAGGCCGATAAGGCGCCAAGACTCTCTGGGGTGGGCTCAGGCTCACGTTCGAATACGCCGGTCGGGGCTCCATGCACGACGTGGACCTCGCAGCCAAGCTTTTCCAGGAAGGCGGGCGCGTAAACGGCACCAGCACCATTGCACGCGTCGAGCGCGACCTTGAACTTGGCCGCACGAATCGCATCCACATCCACATAATCCAGAATCGCCTCTTCGTGTTTCCAAAACGGATCCTCCACATACCGGATTGCACGCAACCGAGATTCCTCCACCAGGGGGAAGTGTTCCTGGTGATACACATCAAACAACTCCTGGGCCGCACCCTCATTGAGAAACATGCCATCACGGTCGACAAACTTGAGTGCATTCCACGGGACGGCGTTATGGCTGGCGGTGATGCAAATACCGCCGCGCACATCGAGGTCCTTGGTTAGATGTAACAAGGTCGGCGTAGAGACCACGCCCGCAATCACCGGTTCACAGCCCACGCTTTTTAATCCTGCGGTGACCGCATGCTCCAGCATCTTGCCGGTTGGACGGGTATCCCGGCCAACGACCACGGGCCCGGAGCCGATGAGGACTCCGAAGGCCTGGGCGAAACTCGCCGCTATCTGCGGGGTGAGCGAATCGCCCACGATGCCCCGAACACCGGAAACACCTACTTTGAGGGTCGCTTTTACCATGGCATTTTCATGTTCATTACAAATCCAGAATCCGGCGGACGAAATCATTTTTCCCCTTGGCCAGGGCCATGGTTGTGGCTTCAGAGATGATGCGGATGGACTGCTCCGTTCGCGAAGCCCGGGCGTGCACCCAGACTCCCAGCCAGTCGACGCGCACACCGTCGGTCAAATCAACCGCAAGGATCTCCGGGTCCTCCAGCAACTCGATTCGCAGCCGATCCAGGGCGTGATAGGCATCACTGGAGCTGCAGGCATACATCTGTTTCACCACATGATAACGCGGGAGCTCGGCCAGCAATTCGGAGACCGTTTTCTGCCGCTTCACCATGGCCTCGAGCACCAATCCCATCATCAAAAAGCCATCGAAGGCCCGACTGAAGGCAGGGACGGCCACGCTGCCATTGCCCTCCCCGCCAATCATCCCGTCTTCATCGATCAATCGCGCCAGGACATGCGCCTGGCCGACCGCGGTCTTAACCACCTGGCTTTCACGGCTGTTGGCGACGGCATCCAGGGTTCGCGTGGTACAGGTATTGGTCACGATGATGCCCGACTGCTTGCGCAGCACATGATCCGCGATCAGGGGAAACGTATATTCCTCGCTGGCCGGTTCGCCGGTTTCGGTGACCAGCGATAGCCGGCTCATGTCACTGTTCAGGACAAAACCGACATCGCCACCAACATGACCGATAATGCCACACAAGTGCCTTGCGGTGCGTGGCCGCGGCTCGGGATCGCGGGCGAGATACCCGCTCGGCTCGCCATTCACGGGAATTAATTTCAGCCCCAGCAGCGCGGCGAACGGTTCGAGGAAGGCGCAGCCCGCCCCACCAACGGGATCGATTAAAACGGTAAAGTTCCGCGCGCGAATCGCGTCGACATCGAGGAAGGCCGCCAGGGCTTCAAAGTAAGGCTGGCTGAAGTTGCTGTCCTGGACCAGCGAGCCCATGCCGTCCCACGCGGCCAGGTTGAAGTTCGCCGCGTGATAGTAATCGAGGACGATCTGGCCGCCTTGAGGATTCAGATACGCGCCGTCATTTCCGATCAAGGTCAGGGCATTCCAACCCGATCCGTTGTGGCCACCGGAAATGGAAATCGCGCCCGCGGCCTGGTACCCCTGCACGTTGTACTGCAGAATCGGAGCGGGACAGATTCCGAAGTCGATGATTTCGCAACCGCAACTGATCAGGCCCGCAATCACGCACTCGTGGAGCATGTCGCTGGAATACCGGGTATCGCGACCAACGAGAATGCGCCGGCCTTCGTTAAAAGTCCCGAAGGCACAGGCGAAATCCATCAGGATCCGCGGGGAAAGGGATTCGCCGATAAACCCACGGATGCCAAAACTGGCGAGTCGAATCCCTTTCATGCCAGATCAGCGATTAGAATGCGCGGTGGTCCTTTACATACGGTAGAACTTGAACTCACCGCGACGATTCTGACTGTAAGACGCCTCATCGTGCCCGTAAGCCATCGGCATTTCTTCGCCAAAGGTCAGCGTGGTGATGCGATCACCCGTGACGCCCATCTGAAGCATGTAATCACGGATGGCAAGTGCCCGACGTTCGCCGAGGGCCAAGTTGTAATCCAGGCTGCCGCGTTCGTCGCAATGACCTTCGATGGTGACGGTCACACCGGGGGTCTGAAGGAGGTAATCCGCGAGGACCTGCACTTTCGGACGCTCGGAAGGCTCCACCGAAGAGCTGTTGTACCCGAAGAGCACGTTCTGGACATGGATATCAGGGGTGAATTGATTGCCTTGCAAAGGACGTCCGGCAAGCGGTTCGCCATTTGCACCAACAATCTGACCGAGGGGGTCCAAGTCATAGTTGCCATCCACCTCGGCATAGGTACCCGCGAGATCGCTACCTGCTCCAGCGCCCGCCTTGGGCTTTTTGCAACCTGTATTCAACACCAGTGCAGCCGCCATGGCTGCGATTAAAACGATTCGTAATTTATGCATGTCTACCATCTACCTTATTGTTCTATCGTGATTGTTTCGGTCGAAACACACCCCAAATCAGGGGGACCAGCTCGGCGAACTCCAGTCGCCCTTACCACCTTCGATCAAGGCTATAGGTGGATCGCCGAGCGTGTCAAGTAACACAACGGAGGATCTGTAACGGATCTTCCGCGTGCATATGACATGCCGACCATTTGGACTCCAACTCGGGTTCTCATAACTCGTCCCCATCCGTGCATCGTTGTCCGGCGAAATCATTATTAAGGAGGGATTGTTCCGCGCATCGTAGACGCCGATGCCGTAGGTGTCCGGGCCCATGAGGGTTGAAAATACAATCCGTCCGTCAGCAGCCACATCCGGTTCGACGTTCTCGACCCCGCCGGTTGGAATCGGCACCAGCTTCCCGCCCCGGGCGCTCACGCGATACAGGCGTGGCCGGCCTTCGTGGCCGGAAACCACAATCAGCTCGCGCCCATCCGGGGTCCAGCAGGGACTGGATTTGGGGGCCATCGGCGTGTTGGTGATTCGGCTCAACCGGTTGCTGTTCAGGTCTTTAACGTAAATATCGGGCTTGCCGTCCTTGGACAGCACCAAGGCCAGACTCCGACCATCCGGGGAAAGCGCCCCGCCGGTATTCATCCCGGGATAGTTCGCCATGCGGTCCCGTTTTCCGTTGTTCAGCTGGATCCGATATACATCCGGGAAGCCCATCAGATACGAAGTGTAAAAGATCGAATTCCGATCATTTCCCCAGTCCGGGCTCAGGCTGGTGGTCTTGTCGGAGGTGACCTGGATTACCCCCTTGCCGTCCGCATCACTGACATAGAGCTCTTTTTTACCACTGGCGGTCCCGATCATGGCAATTTTGGTTCGCGCCACGCCTTTCTGGCGCTTCAAGGCTTCGAGCATCTCGTCGGCAATCTGCTGGGCCAGGACCCTCACTGTGGCAGGAGTGGCACTGTGCTGATAGGATTTACCAAACGCGACATCGTTGGTGGGGTCAACCGCGCTGATATCGACATGCATCGCCGCACCGTCCGCGACGGCGCGCCCGACCATCCGATATTGAGCCAGTCCCCCCTGCTTGTGCACGAAACAGCCACTCAAGGTTAAATTGAGCTTCAGGGTTTCCATGAAAGATCGATCTAGCTGACCGGGTCCAAGCTGGTAGGCACTCCAATCCAGGCTCGACTTGTCGCTTCCGGTTTTCTCGATGCTTCCCCGCAACGCACTCGCTTGCGCAAAGGCCGTGACGGCTCCTATCGCAACCCACAATCCAATCATCCAGGTTTTTTTCACAATGGGTGCTTCCTCAATCCGTCAGTTTAAAATCTATAATAAAGTCGAAATGTGCGCCGTTGTAGGAGCCCGGCAGGCGTTTCACGGTTTTGATTGCCGCAGCCGCGCGCATGACCGACTGGTCCATCAAGGTCAGACCGGAGCTGTTTTCCAAATCACATTCAATCACCCGCCCCACTCGATTAACCCGGAAGCGTACCGAGGTCACCTTGCCGAAAGAGGAAGTCAAGCCATCGGGCTTCTCCCAGGTCGCATACCCTTTTCGCTGGAGATCAACCAGCACCTCCTGCATCGCACTCATCGTCTGGGCCGAGGGAGCCGTCGGAACGTACGGTTGTCGGGGCGAATCGATGAGGTTCTTTAAATCTTCCGGCCGGAGCATGGGTTTAATCTCCTGCTTGACCGGTTTTTTGACGACTTCGTTTTCGACTACGCGCTCGACCTTCTTCATGTCTTTCACGCGCTGGCGAATCTCATCCGGGGTCTTGGCTTTGCGCTTTGGCTTTTCCGGCTCGGGCGGCTTTACCGGTTCAGAGGGCGGTTCGGGCGTGGGGGCCTTGGGAGGTGGTTCCACCGGGCTGGGAGGCGTCGGCATGGGCGTCGCCACGGACATCGGAGCAATGTTCACCACCGCGATGATACTGGGCTTCTCTTTTTTCGGCAGGCAGCCCTTGAGCATGCCCGCGAAAACCAGGCTCACGATCAGGGCCCCATGCAGGCCCGCAATAAAAGTGAAGACGCGCCGGTTCATTTCGGCAGCTCCTCGCCACTGACACTTTTACCCGACTGATTTACCAAAGCCATCTTTGAAATATTCGCCCCACGCAGGATCTGAATCACATCGACGACCTTGCCGTAGCGAATGTCTTCATCCGCCCGCACGAGCACACTGACATTCGGATTGGCCACACTTTCAATTTTCACCCGTCGGGCAAGCTCGGCGGGCTCAAGCACTTCTTCCCCCAGGTAAAATGCACCTTGCTTATCCACGGTGATCATCACCGCTTCTTCCACCTCAATGGTGTCGCCTTCGCCGGTCGGCAGATTCACGGGGATGCCCTGTTCGATCAGGGGGAAGGTAATGATAAAGGTAATCAACAGAATAAACGTCAGGTCCATCATCGGAGTGAGGTTGATCTCATTGATGGTCCGGACCGAATTTAATGTGGTTCTACGCGCCATGGAAATCCAGGGTTTCTTCGAGGGGAACTTCGTCCTTGTAATCGCTCCTGGAACGATCGGATTGGGCCGTGCTGTGTGACGCTCGAATGGTGTACACCCGCTGGATCTCGGCGACGAATTCCTGTGCGAAATTGTCCATGGCGACGGATAACACCCGGATCCGATGGGACAGGATGTTGTACCCCACCGCCGAAGGCAGCGCAACGATCAGCCCGACAACGGTGGTGGCCAGGGCAGAAGCAACTCCGGGTGCCACGGCGGAGATGGAAGCTGATCCCGTGACAGCCATACCGGTAAAGGCCCCCATGACCCCCCAAACGGTCCCCAGTAGACCCAGAAAAGGTGCAGCACTGGCGGCCGTTGCCAGCCACCCCATGTTCTCTTCGAGCACCAGCGCCTGTTCGGCCACTTTACACTCCGCCATCTTGCCGATCGACTCGAGTTTCAGTTCGCTCAGGGAGCCATCGATCCCGGTCAAGCCCCCGACAAACAGGCTGTCCGGGTTGAATCCGCCCGGTTTAAGTTCCCGACCGAGGGTGTCACAGGCCTTCACATAGACTTTATACAGGGGGCTTGCGGTAAACTTAACGTGCTTTTCCAGGACCCCCAGCGGATGACTCTCACCGCGAAAGGCGATCAGAAAGCGACGCGTCTCCGAATGCGCCTGCTTAAGCTCCAGATACTTGCTGACCATGATGCTCCAGGCCATGATGGATCCAAAAATCAGGATGACGATGATCAGTTTCCCGACCGAGTCGCTCATCTTGAAGCTTTGCCACAGATATCCCGTGTGCAGGTGCAAACCGGCATTAAAAAGTGTTGTCGTCAAATCCATTCCTTTTTCAGCTATCCTCACATCGATAAGCTGATTCACTAAGTAACGCATGATGTGAGCAGGGTCAATCCGACAGAAAAAATTATACGGTACGTGTCAGGTATCTGACGGAACTGTTAACAGGCCTTAGGGACCATCAAGCGGTTTGGATGCCTGAGCTCTCACTAGATAATCAGGCAAAACCTGATAGTCATTGCGGCAGGGGCGTGCTACATCACGCGGCGACTGGACACTAAATTAAATAGGCAAAGTTATGCACACCAAAACAACCCTGCCGGAAAACGACCGATTTTTAAAAGCATGCCGCAATGAAGCGGCCGACTGCACGCCGATCTGGCTGATGCGCCAGGCCGGGCGGTATATGCCGGAATACATGGCCCTACGGGAGAAACACACGATCCTGGAGATGATCCGATCCCCCGAACTGGCCTCCGAAGTCACCCTTCAGCCCATTCAAGCCTTCGATCTGGACGCCGCTATCATCTTTGCCGACATTCTCACCCTGCTGGATGAGCTCGGCCTCGGGCTACGCTTCATCGGCGGGGAAGGCCCCGTCTTCGATCGCCCGATCCGGACCCTCGACGACGTAAAGCGGATTGAGCCCCGGCCACCGGGCGAAAGCTTGGCCTACACCATGGATGCCATCGGCCAAACCCTGATAAAGCTCGAAAATCGCGTCCCCCTCATCGGTTTCAGCGGCGCCCCCTACACCCTTGCCTGTTATGCCATCGAGGGCAAAGGCTCCCGGGACTTCCTCCAAGCCAAGAAAATCATGTATACGGATCCGATGCTCTGGGAGAGCCTGATGGGCTTGCTCGCGGACCAGGTTGCCGACTATTTGATCGCCCAGATCGACGCGGGTGTCCATGCGGTCCAGTTGTTTGATTCATGGGCCGGCTCCTTGAGCCCCCAGGATTACGTCCAGCACGTACTTCCCTACTCGCGACGGGTCTATGAAAAGGTGAAAGCCTATTCCGACGTACCCTTCATCCATTTCGCCACCGGCAGCGCGGGCATCCTCAAACACATTCACGAAGCTGCGGGCACCGTGACCGGTGTCGACTGGCGCATTCGGATCAACGAAGCCCGTGACCTGCTTGGCACTCATGTTCCGGTGCAGGGCAACATGGATCCCCTCGTGTTGTTGGGATCAGAAACGGAAATTAAACGCCAGGCCCGGGCGATCATTGATGCCGTCGACGGCGGAAGCGGTCACATCTTCAACCTGGGTCATGGGATTCATAAAACCACGCCTCCAGCGAACGTGAAAATCCTGGTCGACTTCGTGCACGAATACTCCCTGAAGCCATGAGCCAGAAGATCTGTATCATCGGCGGCGGTATCGCGGGACTTTCCACCGCCTGGTTCCTCCAGCGAGGTGCAGCCGATCGCGGCATCGCCCTCGACATCGAACTGGTCGAAGCCGCAGATCGATTAGGTGGCAAGATCGTCACCCATTACGTCGGCGACTCCATTGTGGAAGGCGGTCCAGATTCCTTCCTCACGGAAAAACAGTCCGGGCTCGAACTCTGCCGTGCGCTCGGCCTCGGCGACCAGCTCTTGCCATCCAACGATGCCAATCGAAGCTTCTCCATCGTGCATGAAGGGCGGCTCGTCCCCTTCCCGAAAAATTGTCGTCTGTTTATCCCGCTGACCGACGAAGCCATCCGAGACAACCCCCTGCTTTCGGAAGCAGGCAAACAATCGATGGCCCATGAGGTGAACGTCGCTCCACGCCTGGATGACGAAGACGAAAGCCTGAGCGCCTTTGTAACCCGGCGCTTCGGCCGGGAAGTCCTCGACCGCATGGCCGCCCCCCTGCTCGCCGGTATTTACGCCGCCGATCCGGACACCATGAGCATCATGAGCACCTTCCCGAAGTTTCGGGCCATGGAATGCGAATACGGCAGTCTCACGGCAGGCGCACGGGCAAACGCCGCACGCGGAAAACGTCCGGACGCGGTCTTCACCAGCCTGCAGGGTGGCCTGCAAAGCCTGGTCAACGCGCTCCAGGAACAACTCACGTGCAGCATCCGGCTTTCAACCCACCTCGAAGGCCTGTCAACCATCGATGCCGATCGCATCATCCTCACAATCCCGGCGCGCGATGCCTCCATCCTGTTGGAACATGAGCGGCCCCAACTCGCCTCCGCCCTGCGCGAAATTCGATACGGCGGATCGGCCACCCTCGCCATGCTCTTCAAGTCCGAGGAACTGCCCGAACGCCCCAAAGGCTTTGGCTTCATGGCCACGCGGGAAGAACCTTGCGCCATCCACGGCTGCACCTGGGGCAGCAACAAATTTTCCGGGCGCACCTCGCCGGATCATTTTCTCGTCCGGGTATTTTTCACCGACTTCCCCGCCAACGAACATGCCATGGTTGCAACCGCCTTGAACGAGTTGAAGCGGCTGGCCGATTTTGATGCACAGCCCGTATGGACCCGGGCGAATTTCTGGAACGACGGGAATCCGCTCTACGAAGTGGGTCACCGCGAGAAACTCGAACGCATTTACGCGGAGGCCGAGAAGGTCCCCGGGCTGAGCCTTACCGGCAGTTCCTACGAAGGCCTCAGCATGTCCGATTGCATCACGAATGCAAAGATCCTGGCCGACCAACTACTCCAAAGCTGAACGGCTTCCTCTCTGACCGAGAAGAGATACGACCTGAATGGCGGTGGGCTCAGCGGCACAATGCAGCGCACACAGGCCACAACCCACGCACAGAAGCTCATCCAATACCGGCGCCCGGCTTACCATCTTGATCGCCCGGATCCGCGACGGACAAACCGAGACGCAATCATCACACAGGATCCCCTGCTGCGTCAGGCAGGCGTCCAGATCCAACACGGCGCGGGCGATCGGAGCCGTGGAGCCGGCATCGTCCAGCAGCAAGGCGCCATCGGCACAGGCTGCTACACAAGGCATGTCCACGCACCAGCGACAGGGATGCTCTTCGGGCTGAAGCATGGGCGTCCCCTCATCGCGGCCCTCCTCGGGTCCGAGGAGCTGAATCGCATCGAAGGGACAAGCTTCGGCGCATGTTCCGCAATGCGTACAGGCCGCACGAAAAGCATCCGAATTGACCAGCGCGCCGGGAGGGCGATTGAACACCGTCGGTGGTTTCGCCTTTTGCTCCTCCGCCATGCCCAGCTTCACCGCCTGCGTCGGCTTGAGCCTGAAAAATTGTCGTCGCGATAAATCCATTACATCCCCGTGCGCATTTCCATGGGCTGGGCGACCAGCCAAACCGAGAAGGCGGAATAGAGTACCATCATCACGATTAAAGGCAGGAGCCCCCAGAAGATCATGCGGCGATCGCGGGTCTGGAACAGGCGGTGGGCCAGACGGTCCGCAACCACTACCCCGTACAGATGACCGATAAAAATCATGATGATCTGCAACCACCAGATCGAACGCAAGGACAGCAGCGGCGGATAGGTTTTGCCGGCCGTGCCGAACAGATCCCACCCCCACCCGAATGGATCGCTGAGCAGCGGAATGATATACTGCGCTTCCATGAAGAAGTGCATGCCGTTATGGGCCACGTGATAAAACAGGGCGATGGGAATCAGGGAAAGCGCAAAGGCTTTGAAGACCTTGACCGTATCGATGTCCTTCGCCCCGGCCATGCGACTCGATAGCCCTGAAGCGAACCAGAAAAGCGCGGCCGGGATCAGCATCATGGCGATCATGAGCAAGGTGAAGACCGGCTTCGGCCCCCAGCCCAGCTCGGCGCGGAGCAGGTCATTGATCCGGCTCCAGTAAGGCGTCATCGTAACCCCATGGAAGCTGGTCAGGGCCAGTAACACGACCGCGAGGATGGCCTCATCCATCTTGAAGCGCACCTTGCGCACCAGGTCGGTCGCTGGCGGACGCAGATTGATGCTGAGATTGTCGTGCGGACAGGATCGAATGCATTCCGTACAGAGCGTGCAGTAGGTGTTCTCCATCAGGTTACCCGGGAACAGCTGGGTCGGGCACCCTACCGTGGTTTCGGTTCCCTTGTAGCAGGCCTTGCTGGTACAGGTCCGGCAGACATCGTTGCTGTCCGGGCGCAGCTCCAGCGGACTGAACAGCGCGTACATCCCCTGGATACGCCCGACGAGGCAAACGTAACGGCAGAACGCGCGCCGCTCGAACACCAGGGCGGTGAGGATCGCAAAACCCGCAAACCAGAGCCCCATCGTCGCGGTCATCCGCGGCGAGGCGGTGATATTCATCCCGAGCTCGAACCAGGTCAGCAAGATGAACAAAACAATCGCCGGAAAAATGTTCCGCCACGCTTTCGGCCACTTGTATTCAAAACCAAGCCGCTTGATGCGTGACTTGAGCGAGCCGGAGGTCACGAGCGAAGACAGCCCTTCCCAGGGACAGATCACGCAGAAGATATTCCCGAAGCCGAGCACGAAGAAAACCAGCAGCACCCACCACCAGGTCCATGTAAGCACAGGAGCAATGTTGTTCCGCGTACTCCCAAACAGGCCTGCGGAGATGACCAGCGCGAACAGGGCAATCGCAAGGGATTGCGCGAGTATCGGAAAGAACGGTTTTTTAATCAGCGTTTTGAGACCCGGGATCACTTTTAAGAGGTCCCGTCGCGGATACGTTGCGGCCGGCTTCTCCTTGCGCCGCCAGGCCAGGAGAAAATGGGTGGCGACAATCATCAACACCACCCCGCCGATCGCCATCCAGGTCGGGACACCGTTCATCGCGGGCGCCGAACCATAGGCGGAGAAATCCGCGTTCTGACCGACGATATACGGATTGCAGATCGGACCGTTACTGAGCCATGAGGAGACCACTGGCTCCGGCGGTATGGTTGCGATATCGGCCACGGCGATCTCAACTCCCCTGCGCGGGTATGGGTTTGGTTACGCGTTTGCCCTGGGCATTTTCTTTACGGTCCTGAATCAATCGCGCTTTCCGCGAACCCACGGCCACGATGGAAATCAGCATAAACAAGGACCCGGCCAACCATTTGCCCCAATGGATCTTCTGGGCCGACAGGTAAAAGGGAATGTCCGTAGCCAGGTCCTTCTCATCGTGCAAGGTCACGCGCAGGGCATACTTCCCGGACTCCGGCAAGACCTTCTGCATGCTGTATAAACTCTCTTCGTGCGAGGATTCCTTTCGCTCCGAATACACGGAGGTTCCACGATCCATGATCTCCATGGTCAGCGGACCGTTGTAGGTACGGTTCTCTCTCAGATTAAAAACAATCATGTAAAAGCGCGCATCATCTGGCTGTTCCGCTTCCTCCCGCTTGATTCCCTGGAAGTCATACAGCACCAGGGAAAATTCATAGGCTCCGTTCTGACCGATAAACTCTTCCGTCGGCACTTGCGGATAATTTTCGAAGTAGCTGAAGTGCGGAAGCCCTTTGAAATGGTGGGCGTGTGCAAGCGGGATCAAGGCCGCGAAGGCGACGGTGGTCAAAACGATTTTAAGCAGCGGTTTCACGGTGTTTCACTCCAATGGACAGGCAGTTCGTGGGGCAGACGACCAGGCATTCGCCACAGAGCGAACAATCCAGGGTCTGGTCGAACTTGGGATTTACGTTGAGCGGGCAGATGTCGGTACAGCTGGTGCATTTAGGCAAACATAGATCGGCTTCCCGGCGCACGCCCACGAGCGATTTCCGGCCGATGCATCCGAGCAGACGCCCGGTTGGACAGAGGTATCGACAGGTAAAGTTTCGGCCGAGGCACAGATCGATCATGGCGAACACCGCGACCGAACCAATGGCGATTGAAAGGGTCCCAAAGGCCAGGGCATGAAAGATGGTCTGCCCGATGCCAAAGTATGGCAGAAGCAGAATCCAGATCCCGTGTCCGGTCATCAAGGCGGCAATGAGTCCCCCGAGGAGCACACCCCAGGCGAGTCCGCGCGGAGCTTCGAGCTCGGGGAAGTAGAAAAACTTACTAAGCAAACGACGAATCCGGGCGATGGTGAAAAACAAGAGCGAGGCCGGACAGATGTAGGTACAGAAGACACGTCCAAAGAGAACGGCCAGCAAGAGCGGAATGATTAAACCCAGCGCAAACTCGATCGGGAGAAAGTGATTGCGCAAAAACACGGACAAACCCGCAACGGGATCGGTAAACGCCAGGCCACCCACGCGGATCGACCAGGTCATGCCGCCGTTTTTCTGCATGACGCTTACCGGATCGCCGAACCATCCAAAGAAAGTATCCGAAGTTTCGTAAAAGGTGCGCATGGCTTTTCCCTGGGCGAGTTCAACCAGGCGCGGGCTGTTGTAGCCGACTTTCAGGTTGAGGTATTCCGTCCACAAGGCAAAGAGGCAGAGCAGGACCAACACCGAGAAGCGTGAGAAGACGGAGAGAATCAGCAGCGAGCGCCCCCCACCCGATCCCGAGATTCCTTTGCGCTTGCCGCTCATGCCTGGGCCGCCCGTTTACGTTCCTGCAGGTCCGCGAAGGGGATGACCCGAATCGCTTGCGGCATATGAACACAGGCCTGTTCGCACAGCCCGCAACCGACACAAAATTCTTCATGGACGTAGGGTTTTTCGAACAAGCCGATGGTCATAGCCTTACCCGGCAGCGGACAGGCACGGTAACAGGCCCCACAGGTACGACCGGCAAACGAGTAACAGATGTCTTCCGCGACAAAAGCGGTGCCCATCTTCACCGCCTTCTTCCCCTCCTCCGTCGGTTCGAGCTTCACCAGGGCATCGGTCGGGCACACCTGCGTGCAGGCCATGCAGAGGATGCAGCCCTTCGCTCGGGCGATGATCGACGGGGTTGCCAACTGATCGAGGCCTGCCTCCAGACCGTGCATGGTGATACACTTGTTCGGACAAACGCTCGCGCATTGACCACAGCCGATACACAGGTCCAGAAAGGCTACCTCTTCCCGTGCCCCGGGAGGACGCAGGAATTTTTTAAAGCGCGAACGGGCGGGCAGTTTTTCCAACAGCGGCGCCAGCAACGGGATCAGCGTTCCTGCACAAAACAAACTCACAAAGTTTCGGCGTTTCATATCACCTTATTTGGCCGATGCGTTCTTGGACGGGGCTTATTCCCTCATCCAGCAAGGTCTGCGGCAACTTTCTGTTTTCACCCCGCCCCCATGGGCGAGGGTCTAGATCAACTCAACGCGGCACGCACACTTTTTAAAGTCCGCCTGGCCGGAGACCGGGTCAAACGCCCGGTGGGTCGTGCCATTGGCCAACCATTTGTTTTTCTTGGGATCGGCCGAATCCGCCACCGACAGATTCCAGGGGCTGAACAGGAAGCCCTTGGGAACGGTGTTTCGGGCCGGCTTCACCACCGAGTCGAGGCCGATGGAAACACGGGCTTCAATACTGCCGCGCCGGGTGGAGATCTTCACCCACTGGCCATCTTTTACGCCCAGCTCTTTCGCATCATCCGGATGCATTTCGACATACATCTCGGGAACGAGTTTCTTGGTTGTCCCCGCACGAATGGTCTTCGAAGTGTGGAAGTGTTCGTACACAACGCCGGTAGCCCACCAGAAAGGATACTTCCCTTCTGGAACCTCCTCGACCTTCTTGCCGAGAAAATCTTTATCCGGTAGTTCAGGCGTGAGCCCGGCGTCGCGCGCACGAACCAATACATCGTAATGATCGATCATGTAATAATTCGGATCGGTGCCGGCCTTGGACAGCTCGTCCGTGATTTCCTTGTACTCGGAATAATCCTGCTGACACATGTGGATGTGTAACTTGCCATCGGCGTGCCGAAACTCGGCGTACGGCTTGTCCGGCCAGTACTCTTCCTGTGCCATGTAACGACGCTTGGTACCGCCGGCCTTGGCGATCGCAGCCGTAGGCGCGGGCCACTGGATCCCCCGCAAATCGCGGATCTGCTGGTAGGGCGATTTGCCGGTTTCCTTTTCCACTTCCAGGATACCGGTCAGGTCTGCATCCGATCCCTTGGAGGCCTTGAGGAAATCGCGGAAGACTTCTTCCGGATCGTAGAAGCCATTTTCTTTCCGCTGGTAGGGGAAGATTTTATCCCCGTCCAAGCCGAGCTTGTCGGCGATCAACTTGCCTTTATCGATCACCATGTCCATGTCGGGCCGGCACCCTTTGACCGGGTTAGCCGTGCCATCACACACGTAAAAACGACGTTCGGATTGGATGTAGGTGCCCCCCACCCATTCACCCCAGGTGGCCGCGGGAAGAATCACGTCGGCGTACAGGTTGTTCGGCGCATCTTTATAAATTTCCTGCGCAACGGTGAACATTTTCGTAAGCGCGGGCCGCGCGAGATTGTAGGCATCCGGCAAATCGATGTGGGTTGCATAAATCAAGAACATCGCCTGGACCTCGCCCTTCAGCGCGCGTTCCATCATCCCGACCGCCATACCGGTGTTCTGTAATTCCGCGACCGCTTTCAGGCGCTCAGGAGGAATCCCCCACTGGTCGGCGATAAAGTCGCGATGCTTGACGTTATCCAAGCCGAGGTTGAACGGCAGACGACCCGTGAGACCGCCCGTGAGACGTTCGCCCATAGCATTGGGCTGACCGGTCTGCGAGTGCGGTCCACATCCGGGTCGACCGATGTTGCCGGTCAGGGCCATCAGGTTCACCAGGCTCATGGTGTTGTGCTGACCGTGCAGGTGCTGGTTGTAGCCGATACCCCAGAAACTCAAGACCCCACCGGTTCCGCGTTCGCGGCCTTTGATGCTCGCCTCGGCCCAGGTTTTTGCGATCTCGTAGATGCGCTCGGCCGGGATCATCGTACGGTCTTCGACATCTTTCGGATTGTAGCCCGCCTTGACCGCATCCACGTATTCCTGCCAGCCGCTCGTATGCTTCTTGAGGAAATCCCAGGCAACCGCGTCATCATGTTTTTCCATGATCGCATAGGCGATGGCGTTGTGAATGGAGATGTCACCATTGATGGTCGAGAAGTGTTCGCTGTTTGCCTTGTTGACGTCTTCAAGACCCGTGACCGTTCCGGTCCGACGGGGATCCACGACTAAGGTCGGGATATTATTCTTCGCTTTATGATCGGCCACTCGCCAGTACAGGATCGGGTGAGCGCCACGGGCATTGTGCCCCCAGAAAGTGATCATGTCGGACATTTCAATGTCGTCATAGCAGGTCGGCGGCGTATCCGATCCGAGCGACTTGAAGTAACCGGTGACCGCGGAGGTCATGCACATGCGCGCATTGGCTTCGATCGTGTTCGATCCGATCACGCCTTTCATAAACAGGTTTTCAAGCCACTGCCCTTCTACCGGCAACTGACCGGAGCCGTAAAGACCCACGGCATTTCCGCCGGAAGTCTTGACGATCTGGGCAACTTTTTCGGCAACCAACTCCTCGGCTTCTTCCCAGGAGGCTTCGCGGAAGAGGCTTGGATCAAAGGAACCTTTGGTCGCGGACACGTGACCGGTGAGCGGATCCGACATGTCTTTCCGGATCAGCGGCTTATCCAGACGGTTCACATAAATGGCTTCGGCGGAGGTCAGGCCCTTGATGCACTGCAAGCCTTTGTTCGTCGGGTGATCTTTATCCGGTATGACGTTGGTGATCCGACCGTTCTTGGTCTGGATGATCGTACCGCAGCCCACGCCACAATACGGACAGGCCGCAAGCAGGTTGGTCGCCGCCTCGTTTGATTCCAGCTCAAGCTCGGCGGGCTTACTGACACTCCACCCCTTCTTCGTGATGACTGGGGCCATGGTCCCCGCTACAGCGGCGCCTTTAACAAAGTTCCGTCTTTTCATATGCTACTCCGAGGGCTGGATTGAGGGTTAAATCGTTAGTTCGCATGCCGGAGGTGAGCGATGATGTCGCCTACGTCCTCTTCACTTAAATTGGCCAGGCCTTCGGCTCCGATGAAGCCCTTCATGGCGGTGCCGAGGCGACCGTACTTCACGGTCTGGAAAATGTAGTCGTCGCTGGCGGTGTCGAGGAACCCGGCCAGACCGATGCCTGGTCCGGAGCCACCGGCGCTGTAGCCTTCGCCGCCCGGGCCGTGGCAGGAGGCACAGAAGAGCGCAAATTTGTGATGGCCCAAGGCGGGATCACCTGAGATTTCGCGGCTGGGATCGACTTCAATTTCCAGGGGAATGGCGAAATCGACATCGCGGAGGAAAGCGATGATGTCGTTGATCTTCTTCGGGCCCAGGTCCGGTCGTCCAACCATCGCGGTACCAGGACGCCCCTTATTAATCGTGGTCCGGATAAAGTCATCCGAGGCGAGGGTCAAAAAGTCACGGTTGCGAATGCTCGGTGCCAGACCGATCTTGCCTTCACCACCGGGTTGATGACAGGGCGAACAGTTACTCACAAAATGCGTGGCGCCTGCAGCCGAATCGCCCAGCCCGGCATCCGCAACGCTGATCTGGGGTGCCGCAGCCACGACCGGCGTCACGCCTTCCAGCGATCGGACATAGGCCACCACGTCGCGCGCTTCCTGCGGATCGAGGTTTGCGAGCCCTCTGGACCCGAGGAAGGGTCGCATGGCGGTACCGATACGCCCATGCTCCAAAGTTTTGTAAATGTAGTCGTCACTGGCCACTGACAGGAAGCCGGGCAATCCGATACCGGGTCCGGGTACACCCGCGGAATAGCCTTCGCCCTTGGGACCATGGCACGAGGAGCAATACAGACCGAAGCTATGTTCACCGCGAACGACATCGCCTTCAATTTTCAGGGTGGGATCCACGGTCACGTCCAGCGAAACCTCAACCGGCACCGCCCGAAGGTAAGCAATTAAATCGCTGACCGTATTATCACTTAAGTCCGCACGAGGAATCATCGATGTACCCATCCGCCCTTTGCGGATGGTCTGGCGAATAAAGTCATCAGAAGCCAGCGCAAGGAAATCCCGGTTACGCAGACTCGGGGCAAGTCCGATTTTCCCTTCGCCACCAACCTGATGACAGGCCGCGCAGTGAATATTAAACTGTTCCTCCCCCTTGCTGGGGTTTGCAGCATGGTTGGACGGCTCTTCCGTGACCCTGGAAACGGAAGAGAAAGCAGGCGCATTCGCAACAGGCCTACGTGCCGTAGGTGCCGTAGGTGTCGTAGGTGTCGTCGTGCGTTCAGGCACACGCTCCGCAACATGCACGGGGGCGCTCGGTTCACGATCGAACTCTCCCATCAAGGCAAAGATCCCTAGAGGAATGGCAAGGCCGAATAAAATCGCGGAAAATCCGATCACTAAACCCGCTACAATAGTCTTCATACCAGAACCTTCCTCCCGGGTATCCGAGATGGTGCTTGCGGCTCCGACACCTACCGGGCATGTCGAATAAAGCACCCCTACTGCCGAGGATACTAGTTCAGGTCTGGTGGGTTTTAGTATCCGGTCAAGGCCACATCCTCACGTAAGGGTTTCCCTTACACTCTCAGCGCTTGCTTCGACCCGGGGATTGCCATTGAATACTGCAATGGAGTGAACGCGTATGAATGAGTCGACAACCCCACCGCCATCGAACTACAAAACCTTCAAGGAAAACTTTCCCGCCGTGGTGGAAGCCTATGAACAGCTGGGGAAAGCCTGCCATTGGAATGGACCGCTGAACCCCAAGACCCGCGAGTTGATCAAGGTCGGGATCGCCATGGGCGCGGGCCTGGAAAGCGGCACGAAGGCCCATGTGCGCCTGGCCCTGGATGCCGGTGCTTCGCCCGAAGAAATCCGCCACGCCGCGTTGCTGAGCACCACCACCCTCGGTTTCCCATCCATGATGCGGGGCATGTGCTGGGTGAACGATATCCTGGGCCAGCAATCAGAAAGTGAACCGTCCTGACCCCCGATGATCATTGACCAACATAACCGCCCGATTCACTACCTGCGTGTATCGCTCACCGACATGTGCAACTTGCGCTGCGTCTACTGCATGCCGGAAGACATGAACTTTCGCCCAAGCCCTGAGTTGCTGCAGGATGACGAAATCATCGAACTGGTCGACCTCTTTGCGGAACTGGGATTCAACAAAATCCGCTTCACCGGGGGCGAGCCAACCCTGCGTCAGAACCTGGTGGAGCTCGTCCGGAAAATAAGCCGGAAACCGGGCATCGAAACCGTGGCCATGACGACCAATGGCATTCTCATGGACTACTTGTCTCGCCCTCTCCACGAAGCCGGATTACAACGGGTAAACGTGAGTGTGGATACGCTCAACCCTGAAAAATTTCGAAAGCTTACTCGCTGGGGAAATCTGCGCGATGTCATGAAAGGGATCGATGCCGCTGAAAAGGCGGGCCTGCATGTTAAGCTCAACTGTGTGGTCGTGCGCGGCGTAAACGATGTCGAAGATGTCGTCGAACTGGCAAGGCTCAGCCTGGAGCGTCCCTGGCAGATCCGATTTATCGAAATGATGCCCTTTGGCCGGATCTCTGAATTCCAGCAGAACAACAGCGTGAAGGAAGCCGAACTGCGCCAAACCATCAGCACCGCTTTGGGGCCCCTGGAGACCCAGAACGAAGGTCTGCTGGACGGCGAGGCGAGCGTGTACAAATTGCCCGGCGCGGCAGGCTCCCTGGGCTTCATCAGCCCAATCACCAATCCCTTTTGTGCCGGCTGCAATCGCGTGCGCCTCACCGCGGACGGTATGCTGCGCCTGTGCCTGTTAAAAGACGACGAGTTGGACCTCAAAGGTCCTCTGCGCGCAGGTATGAAGCGAGATGCCTTGAAGACCCTCATCAGCGATAAGATTCGATGCAAACCCTGGGGGCATGACCTTTCGCTTAAGCAGT
>JBLIND010000024.1:0-31716 GCA_047639095.1 Candidatus Omnitrophota bacterium
TGCAGTGCTCAAATGTTTTCCAGTTTTTTTCATCGTCCGCCTGGCAGGCCAGGCCGGTGAGCAGGAGGAGTAGCAGATCGGTACGCATGGTACGCGACGTTACCACATGCGGGTTTGGCGTGCCATTTGTTTTCCAATCGTCTATATCGCAGATTGAAATGTATATGATCGGGCTATTCATCGGCTTGCTGGTCCTTTTAATCCTGCTGACCTGCATCGATTTTTGTTACGGGCTGCGTGTGCGCAAACGCATGCAAGCCTGGGAGGCCAGCCTGAGTCGTGGTCCGGATGGGGTGGTTGAGGGGTGTGCGCCCTATGAGCTGGGGACCGGCCAAACCGGTGTCCTCCTGGTGCATGGATTCGCTGATTCACCGGCCCTGTATCGTCAAATCGCCCCCGCGCTAGCCGCTATCGGTTACCGGATTCGTGCGATCCGCCTTCCCGGCTGGGCGGAGCCCGTGGAGCGCCTGGCTTCGGTAACTCGTTCGGATTGGTTGGAAGCGATCGAGCAGGGGGTGGCCGATTTGAAAAAACAGGGTTGTCTGCATGTCGTCGTGGTTGCACACTCGCTCGGCGCGGCCTGCGCGCTCTATTTGGCCGCACGCCAACGCCTGGACGTTGCGGCCCTGGTTACCTTGACCCCCATGTTGAAGGTTTCAGACAAACGCAGTCCGTTGCTCTCCTCACGCACCTGGCATGAAATCAGTAATGCTTTGTTCCACCACATCCCGGTGTTCGAATGTGTGTACCCGGTCGATCAGCAAAATCCAGAAGGTCGGGATGAGAATCATCGTGATCGATTTATCCCCCGGTCGGTGTACGATGAGCTCTTCGCACTCATGGATGCCCTCGGCGGCAGCGCGGATCACATCCGCCTGCCCGTTCTGATGGTGCTGAGTAAAAAAGACCAGATCGTCGATTCAGACCAGGCTGCAGCCTTTTTTAAATCGCTGGGTGGAGAACATAAAAAACTTGTGGCTTTGGAGGATTCAGGTCACGTTCTTCCCTTGGACTACGAATGGGAAGCCGTGGTTGAATTAACCCGACAATTTATATCGGAGCATGGAAGTGAGTAATCCGGCATCGACCTTTAAATGGCATAACCTGGCGCAGTTTTTTGGCGCGCTGAACGACAACCTCTTCCGCTATTACATCATCTTTTTTCTGGTGGGGATGCACGGGAAGCTGGCCGCTGAACGAATCTCCGCCGACATCGGGGTGCTTTTTGCCATACCGTTCCTGTTGTTCATTTCATTTGCGGGTGTGATGGCCGACCGATACAGCAAGTCGCGGGTAGTCTTTTTGATAAAAGGCGTCGAGTGCGTGATCATGCTGTTCGGGGTGCTGGCCTTTTATCTGAAAAGCGAAATCTTGCTGTATGTGTTGATGTTCTTCATGGCGACCCAGAGTGCTTTTTTCAGTCCGACCAAGTTTGGCATCGTTCCCGAGCTTGTGCCATCGGACAAAATCAGCCGCGCCAACAGCTACCTCCAGGCCTTGACCTATCTCGCCATCATTATCGGCACGGCCATGGCGCCCCTGGCCATTCGACTCTGTGGCGGGCATTATGAACGTGCGGCTATCTTCTGTGTCGGCCTGGCGGGCCTTGGCCTGCTGTGCAGTAGATGGATTACACCGACCCCGATCGCGAATCCCTCGGCCAAATTCTCGCCGCTCTTCCTGCTCGATATCTGGAAGTCGATTTCCCTGGTTCGCAAGGACCCCTTTTTATTCCTCGCGGTTATCTCCGCCGCGTATTTCCTGTTCATCGGTTCGTATGTTCAGTTGAACGTGATTCCCTATGGCTTGAAGGAACTGGGTATTCCTATGGAGCAACGGGAGACTACCGCCTACTTGTTTCTTTTCGCAGCGGTTGGCATCGGGATCGGTTCCCTGCTCGCGGGTCGCCTGTCCGGCCGATCCGTAGAGTTCGGTATTGTGCCTATCGGGGCGCTGCTGATGACGGTGGGTGCGGTTGGGTTGAATTTCTGTCCGCGCACCTACCTCGGCGCCGGGACTTTCTTTGTCATTTTTGGACTTGGGGGTGGATTTTTCATAGTTCCGGTTCAGGCGTTTATCCAATTGCGCAGTCCTCGGGAAAAACTGGGGGAGATTCTCGCGGCGACCAGTTTCTTGAGTTGGATCGGCGTGATCATCGCCTCCCAGCTCTTGAAGTTTCTGGATCAGGTCGCGCATTTTACCCCGGGGCAGGGCTTCGTCGTGTTGGGTGTGGCCACGTTCCTCCTGATGATCGCGGCCTTCTTCATTCTGCCTGATTTTTTCTTCCGCTTCGTCGGCACGATTATCACGCGCCTGGGATATCGGATTCGGGTGGTGGGCGAACAGAACCTGCCGATTGACGGCCCCGCATTGTTGGTCTGCAATCATGCAGCGCTACTCGATGCCGCCGTGCTGCAGGCCACCACCCAGCGTCGTATGCGCTTTCTCATGTCGCGCGCCTATTTTGAAGCGTCGGGTTGGATGAAGCCGCTGTTGCGTTTGATGCGGGTGATTCTGGTACATGAGGATGATACGCCGAAGAACATCCTGCGCTCCCTGAAGAGCGCCCGGCAATCGTTGGACGAAGGTTATCTGGTCGTGATTTTTGCGGAAGGTCACATCACCCGAAACGGAATGATGCGTGAGTTTAAACCGGGCCTCGAACACATCGTTCGAAAATCAAACCACCCCATTATCCCAACCTTTATCGGTGGTGCCTGGGGGAGCATCTTCAGTTACTACCACCGCACTTCCGGTCGGAAATTGCCGGCTAAGTTCCCCTATCCGGTCAGCGTCGTGTATGGCGAAGCCATGGCGGGCGATGCGACCTCGTTTGATGTTCAACAGGCGGTGCGCGAATTAAGCTGCAGGTACTTTGAGGATCGGAAATCGCTCCGTACGTCCTTGGCCACGGAATGGGTTCGTTCCGCTCGTCGCAATTGGCGTCGTCGCGCCCTGAAAGACACGCTTGGGAAAGATCTGACGCACGGTGAAACACTCACAGCGGTGGTGGCCCTGTCGAAGATCATCGGCAGTCGGATCGGCGATCACGACAAAGTAGGGGTCCTCATGCCGACTACCGCTGCGGGGGCGCTGGTGAATCTCTCGCTTGCGATGCTGGATCGCATCGCAGTGAATCTGAATTATACGGCCTCGGCATCTGCATTCGGAAGCGCCGTCAGCCAATGTGAACTAACCGTAATGATCACGACGCGCCCCTTTCTGGAAAAACTCCCGGACTTGCCGTTGACCGAACAAGTGCTCTACCTGGAAGACCTCAGCGCCGAGCTGCAGAAGATGGATAAGCTACGCGCGCTCCTTCAGGCCCGGTGGCTTCCGGTGCGTTGGCTGACCACGCGGCGAGAACCGTTTCATCCGGACCAGCTGGCTACGATTATTTTTTCATCCGGAAGTACTTCCGACCCCAAGGGGGTGATGTTGTCACATCACAATATCCTCTCGAATGTAGAATCCCTTCGCGCAATCATGTTGCCCACACGAACGGATAACGTATGCTCGGCTTTACCGTTCTTTCACTCTTTTGGCTACACCTGCACCCTCTGGTTTCCCCTGCTGAGCGGCTTTTCAGCCTCTTATCATACCAAACCCCTTGAAGGGGCAAAGATTGCCGAGCTTGCCAGAGAGAGTCATTCGACTATCCTGGTGTCCACTCCCACATTTTTGTTGTCCTGTATCCGTCGCGCCAAGCCCGAAGATTTCAAGTTTTTGCGGATGGTTTTTGTCGGGGCCGAAAAGCTCAAGCCGAGAATCGCCGAGGCCTTCGAACAGAAATTTGGACTACGGCCCCTGGAAGGATATGGGGCGACCGAACTCTCACCCGTGGCTGCGGGAAGTGTTCATGATGTTGCATATGATGGGTATCACCAACAAGGGTGGCAGGAAGGTTCGGTGGGACAACCTGTCCTCGGCATGGCATTCAAGGTGGTGGATCCGGACACGCATGCGCCCTTGGCGCCGGACCAGTCGGGGCTGTTAATGGTTAAGGGGCCGAACGTTATGCAAGGCTACCTCAATCAGCCGGAGAAGACCCGCGAGGTGTTAAACGAGGGGTGGTACAACACCGGTGACATTGCGGTGCTGCAAAAAGATGGTTTCGTTCGGATTACGGATCGCCTCGCGCGATTCAGTAAAATTGCCGGTGAGATGGTGCCGCATACCGCGATTGAGGAGACGGTACAACAGGCGCTCGGCAAGGTGGAACCCGTCGTCGCAGTCGCTTCGCTGCCGGATGAGAAGAAGGGTGAAAAACTCATTCTGTTTTATGTCGAAACAGTTTCAAATGAAGCGCAATTAGCCCAGATCATTAAAGATTCATCTTTACCTAATCTGTGGAAGCCATCATGCTATGTATGTGTAGGGGAGCTTCCGCTGTTAGGAAGCGGTAAGCTTGATTTGAAAGGGTTAAAAGATCTCGCGCTCAAGCAATCATAGGAATGAACAGCACCCTGAATCAGTTCTGAAAACATCTGTAGTTAGCCATGGCCAGACCTTACCGAATTCAATTTGCTGGAGCTTGTTACCACGTAGTCATTCGCTTTAATGCGGATGCGCGCGCATTTCGAAATGAAGCGGACTACACGCGTTTTATTACCATGTTAGGCGATGCTGCCAAGAAGCACGAGATCGCGGTTTATGCGTTTTGCCTTCTGAAAAAGGAAGTGCAGCTTGTGGTGCAAAGCCCACGCGCGAATCTGAGTCTTTTCCTACAGGGATTGCAGACCGGCTATGCCCAATATCATCGTCAACGTTATCGATTTGAAGGCCCTCTCGTGCACGATCGTTTTCGATCTAAAGTCGTTGAGAATCCTGCCTGCCTTTTGCCGCTGACGCGATACATCCATTTGTTGCCCATCCAGACGAGCTCTGCTCGACGGTTAAATCTTGCCGGGCGACGGAAACTCCTTACGGATTATAAATGGTCGAGTTATCGATCGCATATCGGGCAGGGCAAGGCGCTCCCCCTGGTCGATGCCCAGGGGGTGCAATCCAACATGTTGGAAGCCGTGGCGGCTCGCCCCAAGGCCTATAAGGCCTACTGCGAAGCCTGTCTTGGCACCACCGATAAAGCTTTTGCGCTACTGTTGGATGCATCTCAGATTGCAATCGGGAGCGACGCCTTCATCAAGAAGCTGAAGCAGCAGCACGCATCCTTCGTGAACGGGAGAAAGCCCGCCCACTTCCAGGTATACGGCCATCGCAAAAAAGGCTTATCTCCGACCCGGATTCTCCAGGTCCTCGCCAAAGAGCTCGGCGTGGAGAAACAAGCCTTTCTCGAACAGCGAAAGCGGGTCATGTATCGCCCGATCGCATCCTACATGCTCTACCGATTTGGCAACTTGTCCCAGGATGAGATCGCCAAAGTCTTGAAGCTCAACACCGGAGCCGCGGTGAGCGTCCAGATGAAGCGCATCCAGCAGGCGCTCAAGGACGATGCCGAGCTCGCCATGCAGATCAGCCGCATCGAAAAAGTCTTCACAAAGTAGCAATGTAGTTGCGCGGATATGAAATCGCTGAAGCGATTTATGGCTGCCTTGGTTGAGTTAAATCATTGTTCTGCCTTGCCATACATTGCCTCGGAAAGAGCGGGAATGCATACCGCCCGTCCAGAGGTGTGAGAAGAGCCGTCCGCGCCGGCGAAGTGTCGCACTTTCATCATTTCGTCTTTCCCCCCGACTGAAATCCGCTATAACCGCGACATGTCAAAGTATCAACATGTAGCCGTTCTCATGGGCGGTCCGTCAGAAGAGCGGGAAGTTTCCCTGAAATCCGGTGCGGCCGTGGTGGAGGCACTCCGCCAGGCGGGTTATGCGGTAATCGGGGTGGATTGTAGAGCCGACCTGGATGGCCTGCCCGCGAACACGGAAGCCGTTTTTGTGGCCATTCATGGGGCCTTTGGCGAGGATGGCGGCGTTCAGTCGCTGTTGGAAGCCCGGGGCATCCCCTATACGGGCACAAAAGCCGCGGCCATGCCGATTTCTTTCGATAAAATCACGACCAAGGAACGGCTCACCGCTGCCGGCTTGCCAACCGCGGCCTATGAGGTGCTCGGTGCCCTCGATGCACCCCGCATGGCGGTCCCACTCGTGGTCAAAGCCCCCCGGCAAGGGTCTACCATCGGACTACACGTCGTCATGGATGCCGAGAAGCTGGAGCCAGCCCTGGAGGATGCCCGTCGCTACGACGACCGCATTCTGGTTGAGACCTACATCCCCGGTCGTGAGCTGACGGCAGGCATTCTGGATGGAAAGCCCCTTCCGCTGGTCGAAATTCAGCCGCATGAAGGGCACTACGACTATGAAGCCAAGTATACCCGTGGGGATACCACCTACCTGGTGCCCGCTCCGCTCCCGGAAGTGCTCACCCGGCATATTCAGGAACTGGCGCTGAAGGCCTTTGCGTTGCTGGATGTACGAGACCTGGGGCGGGTGGATTTTCGCCTCAATGAAGCGGGCGAACTCTTCATCCTTGAAGTCAACACCATCCCCGGCTTCACGGCGACCAGTCTGCTGCCAAAAGCCGCCGCCTCCCAAGGCATCGATTTCCCCACATTGTGCGCTCAAATCATGGAGCTGGCTTCCTTGACGTGAAGTGCCCGGTCGCCTTTCGGTCCCGGCTGATCGCAAGTCGGGCGGGTCCAGCCTGAGCCTCCCCGTTTATCCACAAAATGAAGGCGCTCGTCATACACGCTTGCACCCTTGGAGTTCCTGACATAGGTTTCTTTCTTCACAGAATTCTGTACTAAAACGTCTGATCGATTGCATGTATGAGGTTTAACCGAGCACCCTTATTTTTCAGCAAAAAGAAGAAGCCTGCCCGTCGCGGACGGATCGGCGGTCCTAAAGGAACCGCGCTCTTTGTGAATTCCAAATCATCTGCCGCGGGCATCGATCCGACGCTTCGTTTTATCCTGGGGCTGGTAGCGGTCGCCGCACTCGCTTCCCTGATCATTTATGGATTTATCCTCGGTGGCCGAATCATGGGGCGCTCGCTCTTTGCCAATAATCCGGATTACCAGATCGCCCACATCGAGACCCGGTCGGACGGCGCCCTCAAGTCCGACCAGCTGTTGAATTTTGCCAATCTGGAACCCGGCGAAAACCTCTTTGGGTTTAAACTGGCCGAAATACGTGACCGCCTGGAAAAGGAACCCATCATCAAAAGCGCCCGGGTTCGACGTCAGCTGCCCGATCGCCTATTTATTGAGGTCAAGGAGCGCGTCCCCATCGCCCGCCTGGGTCGGGCCACCAACAAGATTAACCTGCTCCTCGATGTGGACGGCGTGATCATTGGTAAAACCTTTGATGCAAAACACCTGCCTTTCATCGTCGGCGTGATTACCCGTGACAAAGGCCTGGGTGACTCGATTGGTGACTCCCGTGCCGGTGATGCGCTGGAAGCCCTCTCCATTTACCTTGAGCAACGCCTCGACCGGTACATGGATATTCGGAGCATTGGTGTGGGCCATCCCGATTATCTCGATGTCCGCCTGCAGACCGGCACCCGGATCAAATTGCCGCGCGATCAGATGAAAGCGGGACTCGACCATGCGGTTGCCTCGCTGGAAAAAGCGCGCGAAGTCGGCCGGGTGGTTGCGTTGATCGATCTTTTGCCTTCTGTTGATAATCCCATCATCACCTACCTCTAAGCAACATGTCCAGTACGCCCATAGCCTCGTTGGAAATTGGTACGCACATGGTTCGGGTGCTCGTTGGGGAATACCGCCTCGATAACCAGCTTCACGTAACCGGTCTCGGCGAGGTCCAGAGCTCCGGCGTGCGCAAAGGGGAGATTGTCGATCTCGACAATGCCTTGGCCTGCCTGAAGATTGCCATCAAGCAAGCGGAAGAAATGACCCACAAAGATATCTTCTCCGCGAACGTGGTTTTCAGTGGCGGCCATATCCAAAGTGTGACCAACCGTGGCCAGGTCCTGGTCGTGAACGATGACAACATTATCAGCCGCGCAGAAATCGATGACGTGATGAATAATGCACGGGCCATCAATCTTTCGATGAACCGCCACATCCTTCACAGCATCTGCCAGCATTTCTATGTGGATGATCAAGCGGGGGTGATCAATCCCGAAGGCATGGAAGGGACGCGCCTTTCCCTCGACATGCTCCTGCTGCACGGCATTCACAATCGCATCCGCAATACGATCCGTGTGGTTGAAGAAGCACAGCTCGATGTAGAGGATGCCGCGTTTGGTGGGCTCTGCGCTGGTCTTGCGGTCCTGACCACCGCCCAGAAAGAAGGCGGAGCGATCGTCATCGATATCGGAGGGGGAACCACGGACTACGTCGTCTATGCGAACAAAGCGATTACCCACGCGGGGTCTATCGCGGTCGGCGGAGATCACATCACCAACGATCTTGCCCTCGGGCTGAAAATCCCCACCGCCCGCGCTGAGACGCTGAAGGTCGAGGAGGGGAGCGCCAAGGCCCTGCATGGGCATCGCAGTCAGATGATCGATATCCCCGCTGAAAGTGGATACGAAGGCAAACAAGTCTGCCTGCACGATCTCAACACCATCATTCAATACCGTGTGGAAGAGCTCTTCGAACTCGTGAAAGCGCGGATCGATCGCTCCGTTCTCAAGCACAAGCTCAGTGCTGGCGTTATTCTCACCGGTGGCGGCGCGCTCATGCATGAAATCAGCTCGGTCGCCGAGCAGGCCTTCGACCTTCCCTGCAGTCTGGGCAAGCCACACAATGTGTCGGGGATTACCCAGGTCGTGGAAGGCCCGGAGTATGCGGCCGGACTTGGCATGCTGCGATATGGCCTGCGCAATCAGGAAAAAGAGGCCGGCCAGACGACCGTGGGCGGCTGGATTAAACGCATTTTCAGGGCCTGATCCATGTTTAACGATATTCAGGAAACCGAATCGCTCGCTCCCTTCCATATGTTGGTTGTAGGGGTCGGTCATGCCGGCTGCCGGATCCTGAGTGATGCCAAAGCCAGTGGTCGTCCGCTGCCTGACACGGTTGGCATCCACACCTCCCGCCAGGCGCTGGCGGATTGTTCGCTCGATCGGGCCCTGCAGCTGGGTGCGGGCGTCGTGGAAGGCGCCAGTACCGGCGGTGATCTGAAGCTGGGTCGGATTTGTGCCGAACAGGACGAAGCCCTCCTGCGTGATTTGTTTCATGGATACGATCTGGTGTTATTTGTCATCGGTCTCGGCGGAGGCACCGGCTCCGGGGCAACACCGGTCATGGCCCGGCTGGCCCGCGATGTGAAATGCTTCACGGTCTGCATCGCGGTCAGTCCGTTTAAGTTCGAGATGGAAGATCGTCGCCGGAAGGCCGAAATCGGTCTCGCCACCTTGCGTGATCACATCGATGCCGTCGTCTGCTTCCCCAACGAACGCCTCTTCAGTTTGATGCATGGCCGAAAGGATTTGGATCTCGGCATTCAGACCGCCAACCATTTCCTCATCGGCGTGGTCACCTCGTTATATGAGTTGTTGCGTGGCCAGGGCATGCTCAGTCTCGATTTCGGCGATTTAAAAACATTGGTACAAAACAGCGATGGCACCTGCAGTATCGTTCATGCGCAGGCCGATGGTTCCGATGCGGCAGCCAAGGTGGTCGAGCAGCTGCTGGCGTCCCCTCTGCTGGATCATGGCTCGGTCCTGTCCAAGGCGATGGGCTTGATCATCGGGATCCGAGGCGGGGTAGGGCTGCCCTTGACCGTGGTCGACGAAGTCGTACAACGCATCAGCGCCGTGGCGCATGTAAATGCCAAGTTCCAGGTGGGCGTTTCGATCGATCCCTCTCTGGCCAACGAGCTGGAGGTTACCCTGATTTGCAGCGAGACCTGGCGACCCGCGCGGGCCTTGCCACTGGAAGAACCGGTGGAAGCCGGCGATGCTCAGGCGAAGGCCGACTCGAAACGGCAACTGGTGCAGGCCGAAATTGAACTGGATACCTCAGGTGGCAAAGGGAAGTTCATGAACGTCGCCCCGACCATTCACGATGGCGAAGATCTGGACTTCCCTGCGTTTATGCGGAAGAAAATCAAACTTTCACGGCAGTATTAGCCATGGATTCCGCCGAAAAAGAACTCATGCGCACGCGACTCGAGGAGGAGTTGGTGCAGGTTCAGCAGGATGTTGAAACCCTGCAAACCGCCACCCGTCCCATTGCACCTGACCGTGCGCTTGGTCGATTAACCCGCATGGAAGGGCTCAACGACAAAGCCGTCAGCGAGGCGGCCCTTCAATCGGCACTTCAGAAATTGGGTCAGTTGCAGGAGTCGCTTCAACGGATCGACAGCCCGAACTGGGGACTTTGTGTCCGCTGTGGCAACCCCATCGGTGCCGCGCGCCTGGAGTACATGCCCGAGAACAATTCATGCGTGAAATGCGCCCGGTAAACGGACGCATGCCGCCCATAATCGGTGTCGTGACGCTCCATTCACATCGCACGCGTGTATAGATTCATTCCTGGTAGAATCCCCCTGATCCATTCATAATTTATGAATGGCCGTAAACGAATATTTAACTTTGCAATGCAAAGTAGTCTGTGTTAGTTCGCTGTTCGTGGAAGTGAATGTACCAAGTTGGCGGCGCGGAGGAGCGCTATGCAGAGGGGTTCCGGAATCACTGGCATCCTGGTCGAATGAAGGTCCGCGGTGGTGGATCCTTTGTGGCGTATTTATCTGCATCGGCAGCGGGCTTTATGGTCTCACGATCGGATTCTGGCGAAGCCCGATGCAGGGATTGTACACCGGAATTAAACTTCCCGTGCTCATGTTGCTCGTGGCAGGAGGTAATGCCTTGTTGAACGGGTTGATCGCCATCTTGCTCGGGGCACGTATGACGTTTCGCCAGACCTTTTCCTCGATGCTGATGTGTTTCAGTATTGCCGCCCTGATACTTGGGGCGCTCAGTCCGGTATTCCTTTTCATGTTGCTCAATGTTCCACCCCAATCGGAAGGGGATTGGAATTTCATCTACAACTGCCTCGTGTTGTTTCATGTCAGTGCAATCGCCTTTGCCGGGATTATTTCCAATCTGCGCTTGTCCGCGCTTGTGAGCTATCACGTGGACACGCGCCAACGCGCACGGACCATCATGGCGTGCTGGCTCGCGGGTAACCTTTTGCTCGGTGCGCAGTTATCCTGGAATTTGCGCCCCTTTTTCGGCACCCCGGAAATGTCGGTGGAATTTTTTCGTAACGACGCTTTCGACCGAAACTTTTTCGAAGCCATTGGCAACATTTTCCAACAACTCAACCAGGCATGAACGCAGAGGAGTCCGAGATGAACGACGAACAACCCGAAATCCCACAAGATCCCCCCAACCGACCGATTGAGACGCCGTCCATCAAATCGGTTCCCATGATTGATCCGCCTGAGCCTGCCCAGGGGAATGACTGTTTTGAAAAGCTGGAAGGAGCAAAATCACCCGTCGCCTTGCTGGAGGCCGTGCTCAAGACGCCTAAGCGACTGTTCACAGAAATACTCAATGGCGATCTCAAAGCCGTTTCGGTGGGCACCCTGGTGCTGACGGTCGCCTGCTTGTTGGTTTATGGCCTGATCACCGGCTGTTTTTCGATGGGTACGCAATTGTGGGCGTCACCGCTAAAGATTGCCCTGGGCACCCTGATCAGTGCTTTTATCTGTCTGCCCAGTCTCTACATATTTGCATGTCTGGCACAGGTGGAGGTCCGTATCTCCGAAGTGGTGGCGTTCCTGCTCGCCATGTTGTCTCTGGTCTCGATCATCCTGCTCGGCCTGGCTCCGGTGTTGTTTGTGTTTACGGTATCCACCGAGTCCGTGATTTTCATGGGCATCATGCATTTGCTCTTCTGGGGTATCGGCATCGTCTTCGGGATTCGATTCCTGGTGGCCATGTTCCGATATCTGAGGGGCAGAAGTTTCGGTTATCTCACCCTCTGGACATTCATTTTCACCCTGGTCCTGTTGCAGATGAGTACGACCCTTCGTCCGATCATCGGGGAGTCCGATCACTTTTTGAGTCGGGAGAAACGCTTCTTTCTCGTCCACTGGACGAACCAAATCAGTGGGAAAGACCGGGCGGAACGGTTTGAATCCCCGAGCAAGTAGCGCTCGGGCATGTGGCGGGGAGCGGGCGTGGAATTCGCCAAACTTTGCTCGCTCTCGACCGCTGCTCGCGGTAACGCCTAGTTCATGCTCGTCGTAAATAGTCTTGTACCGGTCTTTGCGATCATGGCCCTTGGCCTGGTCCTGCGGCGAACCGGTTTCATGACCGAGGCGGCGACCCAGGGGTTCAATCGCTTTGCCTATTTCATCGGCCTGCCCTTGTTGCTCTTTTACAAGATCGGTCATGCGCCTATCGTCTTCGCGTCGGCCAATCGTTTCTTCTGGACCATGGCCGGAGCGACCCTCGCGGGGATGCTCATCATGTGGATGGGTGCCTGGATCCTCCGTGTGCCTGCCTTCTCCAAGGGCGCCCTGCTGCAGGCAGCCTTTCGGGGCAACCTGGCCTTTGTCGGCTTGCCCGTGGTCATGTTCACCTTCGCCCATCTTCCTGAGGCGGAGCGTGTGGTCATCGAATCCGCGGTCCTGCTGGCAATCACACCCACGATCATTCTGTATAACCTCCTGTCCGTGGCCGCCCTGGCCATCTACAATCGTGATAGCGCACAAGGCTTAACCCCACGCAAGATCTGGAAAAATGTCTGGGCCAATCCGCTGATGCTGGGATGCCTCTCGGGTATTCTGTGGAATCTTGCCGGACTTACCCTGCCCACGCCATTCGCGCGCGTGTGCGAGGTCATTGCTCCAGCGGCCTTTCCCATTGCGCTCATCGGCATTGGCGGTCAGCTCGCACAAACGTCCATTCGCGGGCACGCTGTCTGGGCCGTGTGGTCATCCCTGGTCAAAACCGTCTGCTGCCCATGGGCGGCCTGGTGGATCGGTTCCCAACTGGGGCTGGCCGGCATTGAGCTCAAAATCCTGGTCATCCTGTGTGCGATGCCCACCGCGGTCACCACCTACGTGATGACCGACCAGATGAACGGGGACCGTGCGCTCGCAGCGAGCGCGGTTGTGATCTGTACGATGCTCTCGTTCGTAAGCCTGTCGGTGATCCTGTCGCTACCGATTTAAAGGCCTTCGGAGATCCGTTCCTATGATAAGAAAATGTGTTTTCCGACCTTCGCTATTTACAGACGATCTGTAAAAATTGCGGCGAGGATGGTTGTACCGGCATCGGTCGGATGGAGGCCGTCAGCCTGGATGATGTCCCGATTTTGCCCGAACTCACGGGCCAGGTTGACCAGGCGAACACCTTCGTCCTTGGCGAGCTGGTTGATTCGCAGACTGAGGGCGGCTCCGATTGGTTGAAAAGGCTCATGGCTATCGTACATCGGCATCAAGTTGCCGACAATAACGCGGGTTTGGTTTCCTTTCGCCGCCTGGATAATGACCCGCAGGTTTTCAATCGTCTGATCGGCCGAGGTTCCCAGGATCACATCGTTGGCGCCGTACAGCACCAGGAGGGTTCCGGGTTTGTGCTTTGCCAGCAAGCCGCCTACGCGTGACGCGCCTCCAGCCGATTTCTCGCCGCATGTTCCGGCATTGATGACCGTCTTTCCCGTGGCTGATGCAACGCGCGCAGGGTAGGGCGCACCCGCAGGGTTGCAGACCCCGTTGGTAATGCTGTCGCCGATGGCGACCACGACATCGGCGTTGTTGTCTCCGATATCGGGCGGCTCGTCGCCCCCGCCGGAGTCACATCCGATGAGGATGCCGAGGCTGATAATCAGTAAAAAGTGATTAATGCATGAGAGTATGCGCTTCACGATGAGTTCCTTTGTTCGTCCCTGAATAGCTTGGTCTTTAGCGTTTATGACGCCCTGATGCCGACTTATATCGTTATTCTCTCAAAGAGATTAAGCTTATTTTATGAAAAAATAACGGTCTGACGCAGTCGCCTGAAGGGGTTCAGCTAAGCGTCCAGGCGGCGCGCGGGAGCTGGGGGCTGGTAAGTTCGATCGTGTCCCCGGGATGGAGTGCGGCGACGCCGGCGGGGGTACCGGTAAAAATTAAATCATGCGGTTGAAGACACCAGATCCGGCTGAGATACGCGACGAGGGTGGGGATCGAAAAAAGCATGTCAGCTGTATGGCCTTGCTGCCTGACGGATTGGTTGACAGTGCAGGTGAAGTGGATGTTCGCCAGATCCAGATCCTCCGTAACGGGTATGAGGGGGCCGAGCGGGGCGCTGGCGTCGAAGGCTTTGGCTTTTTCCCACGGCAGGCCTTTTTCCTTCAACGTGGTCTGGATATCCCGCAAGGTGAGATCGAGGCCAAGGCCAATGGAACGGAGATGGCTCCGCGCATCGCTTTCGCAGATGTTTTTTCCCGCCCGGCCGATTTCGAGAACCACCTCGGCTTCGTGGTGAAGGTCCTTCCCGTGGCTGGGAAAGGGGATCGATTCCCCGTCCGGAACGATGCACGTTTCGGGCTTCATGAACACGACCGGCGAATCGGGGACCGCATTCGCGAGTTCGCGTGCATGCTCCGCATAGTTCCGACCGATGCAGAAGATGCGCATTATTTGCTCAGCGTGCTTGTAAAGGATTCGACCTTGTTTTCGCCGCTCAGGTAACCGCGTTTGACCAGGAAGGCATCTGCCTGTTTCAAGGTGTCAATGAAGGCTCGATTGTCGCCGCGGCCGAAGTTGAAAAAGCCATGGGGTTCTCCTTCGTAGCCCACCAGCGTGCAGTCGCTCCCTGCGGCTTTCATAGCCTGCTCAAACAAGGTCGCGGTCGCGTAGGGTACGGTCGAGTCGGCCTTGCCATGAAAGATGATACAGGGAGGGGCACCCTTTTCCACATGATGAAACGGGGAGAGGGCCTTTGCCGGTACACCCATGCGTTCATCCATGGTGGCATATTTTTCGATCCAGCTTGCGGGTAGATCGGCATCGGTGGCGGCCATGACCAGGGCGGGGTTAAACAGCATCATGGCATTGGGTCGCGAGGAGGTTGCCGTGTCCTCTCCGGCGGCCTCAAATCCGTTGATCACTCCGGTGCAGGCCGCGAGATGGCCTCCGGCGGAGCCCCCGCCGGCGACCAGTTTGTCAGGATCGACGCCCAGTTCGTCTGCATGTTGGCGGATCCAGCGAATCGCGGATTTGGCGTCTTCCACGCAGGTTGCCGCGGGGGTGTTGTGTCGCGATTTTACCCGGTAGTCCGCTGTGATGCCCACCATGCCACGCGATGCGAGGTAACGGCATTGATGTTGAAACTGAGCCGGGGAACCACTGTTCCAGCCGCCGCCAAAAAAGAAGACCGCAACGGGTTTCCGGTCACGTGCCTGATGCCCTTCGGGCGCGAACACATACAGGTTCAGTTTAACATCACCCACGGTCTTATACGTATGTACCTGGCTGCCTGCGAGAACCGGGGGGTAGCTGTTTTTCTTTCCCTGACAGAGACCCGTCAAGGGGAAGGCAAGGAGTCCGAAGATCAGGATTTTTGGCATCATGAAGATTATTTCCAGGTATGTGATTGGTGAAGGGTGAGCTGGGTGAAAGGAATCACCCAGTTGTGTTCATTGCAGGCATCGACGAGCAGGCGGGCGATCGCGCGTTCCAGCACGTCGTACTTCGAGGCAACGGTTCCCTTCAAGTCGGCATGGATAACATAGTCGAGCGAGGAGGCGCCCGCGGCCTTGAATTCGACACTGAGGTTCAAGAGATCTTCGTTTGCGACGATGTCGAGGAGGCCTTCGCGGACTTTTTCATACATGATGCGGGGCACTTCAGAGGTGCTGATGGCCTGGTGGGCGTAGTCGATGCCGAAGACCTGGCGAATCCTGAACCGGTTGGACATGTTTTTGGGTGAGAGCGAAAGATACTGTGGAGTCTGGTAGGTTACCTGGCTCCCACCAAGCATGACGATCTGAACGACCGCAGGGGTCTGAAACGCCACTTGGCCGATGTTGCCATCGGAGAGTTCCACCCAGTCGCCGGCTTTAGACGGAAAGTAGATTTCGTTCTCTCCCGCCATGCGCGAATGCATCCCGACCAGGTCGCGCAAGGGGAGTTGCTGGGTGCCGCCTTCCAGCAGGGGGTTCAGCAAGTGCGCCTGGAGGCCGAGGGAATCCACGACCCAGGGAACGTCATTAAAAACGATGCGATGTGATTCGCGCACGGATCCGATGTTGAGCATCATTTTCAGCTGTTCGAATACCACGGGGATGGTATTGATGGAGGCCCAGCCGACACCGATCAGAAAAATGATGGTGATGCCGAGCAGAAACCAGTCTCCACGCATGTTAAAGATGAAAACCAGGGCGAAGATCGCGAGGATGATGCTGAGCACGTGATAGAGCAGGCTTAAGATGCGACCGAGAAAGTAACGCTCTTCCTTTTCGCCGCGCATCTTCCGGTAGAACATGTTGAGAAAGCGCATGCCGAAGAAAATGATGCAGAACGCGCTGATGCCGAGAATGAGATTCATGCCGCGGGACTGGAAGAATCCGCTGACAAAATGCTTGCTGCTGTCCAGTAGGGATTCGCGAGCTTTCAGTCGCTTTTCAAGTTCGATCTGCGTGGCGGTGGATTGATTGTTTGCATCCTGCTGCCGTTGCAACCAGAGCTGAAGCAGGTCTTCGAGGGTCTTTTTCAGTTCCGCCTCCGGCTGAGATTTGATGAGCTTCGTGAGGTTGGCCACCGCCGCATCGGAAACGGTTTTACGCTTTTGCAATAACGTCAGTTCGGAGCGCATCTCCTCGATCTTCCGGCTGTCCTCCGTGGCGGATTTCAGCTCCGAGACGATCGGTTGTAACAACTTCTCCACTTCAGATTGCAGGTTAAACGCCTCGCCCGATTCGTTGTCATAGACGTCGGCGTCGGTGGCGATGGCGTTGCGCTGGAATTTCTTATGGAGGTCTTGTTCCTCGGCCCTGAGTTGGGCGATACGCGCTTCTAGCTGAACCCGGGTGGGTGCATCCGTGGCGACCTTAAGGGCTTCCTTGATCTCATCCATCTCAATGGTTTTGAGTTTGAGTGAATCAAGTAGGGAATTCAGGCCGACCAGAGAGGGATCGGCAGGTCCGGGGGGCGCTGGGGGTGGGGCTGCGTCCTGTGCGAAAGTTGGAAGGAGCAGGAGCAGGCTCAGGAACAAGATGTGAAGAGGCTTCATGCGGGACAGGGTAGGTATTCGCCGTGGGCGGAGCAACGAAAAAGCCTGCTGCAATCATATCAGGCTGGCCCTGTGTCCACTTCGGGCTATACTTGGCCCCTATGAAAATTACCCTGCGTTATACCGCCCAACTGGCCATGGAGGCGGGTGGGCCCACCGAGTCCATCGAGATCGACGAAGGCACGACAATCGATGCGGTCATCCAATTGCTCGCATCAACACACGGAGGCAGGTTTTCCGAGTTGCTGTTGAATGACCAGGGCGATCCCCATCCCACCATCATGCGCATTGTGAATGGCGAGCAAATTGACCGGGCCCAGCCACCCAAGCTGAGGGAGGGGGATGAGCTGATGCTGATGTCCCCCATCGCTGGAGGTTGATATGGGGTTAAGCGAGCAGGACCGGGCTTTTTACGAGTGGCAAATGGATGTGCCGGGATTTGGCGAATCGGGCCAGGAGAAATTGCGCAACACAACCGCCCTGGTCTCCCGCGTGGGCGGCCTGGGAGGTCCCTTGGCCTTCCAACTCGCGGCGGCGGGTATCGGCAAGCTGGTGCTCGCCCACGGAGGCAATTTGAAGCCCAGCGATTTGAATCGTCAAATTACCATGCGACATGAGCACCTGGGGATGGAACGGGCGGCCTCCGCAAGGGCCACGCTACAGGCGTTTAACCCCCACGTCGAAATCGAAGCCATCCCGGAAAATATCAATGAAGCCAATGCTGCGGACATCATTTCCGGCGTGGATATTGTTTTCGATGCGGCACCTTTATTTGAGGAACGTTTCCTGATGAATCGGGAATGTGTCCGCCAGGGGAAACCGCTGATCGACTGCGCGATGTTCAACATGGAGGGGCAGGTCATCCCGATTGTTCCGGGTCAAACGGCCTGCCTTCAATGCCTCTATCCTGAATTGCCCCCGCATTGGAAACGACGCTTTCCGGTGATCGGCGCGGTGTCTGCTTTGGTGGCCAACATCGGCGCGCTTGAGGGGATTAAGCTCATCAGCGGCCTGTCGCCCAATCATGCGGGTCAGATCATTTACGTGGATACCCTCAACCTGGATATCCGGAAAATTCACACCCAACGGCTCTCGGATTGTCCGGTGTGTCGAACTTGTTAAAGGAACCTACGATGAAATATTTACTGATGACCTGTATCTGTATTAGTGCCCTTTCGGTTGCGGCCGAAGAGGGGTTTACCTCCATTTTTGACGGCAAAACGCTGACGGGCTGGACGCCTGCGCCCGGAGGAGCCTGGGAGGTGAAAGAAGGGGCGATTCTGGGCACCAGTCCGAAGAGCGAACCGCGACACGGCATTCTGATCAGCGATGCCAGCTATAAAGATTTTATCGTGCGGACCAAATTCAGGGTGACCAAAGGTGACAGCGGATTCTATTTCCGTGTGAAGCGCGTGAACAGCAACGTGAGCGTGAATGGCTTTCAGGTCGAGGTGGATTCCAGCCAGGAGACCGGTGGCCTGTATGAAACCGGGGGACGCGCCTGGGTCGTGAAGCCGACCGAGGAAGAGATCCCGAAGAAGAACTATGTGCCGAGCGAGTGGACGGACCTTGAAGTGCATGCCGAAGGAAAAAATGTAACGGTAAAAATCAATGGCGTCGTTACCTCGAAATTAACCGATGATCCCGGGCGTACAGAAGGGCCCTTTGGTCTGCAGCTACACGGCGGGATGGATATGCACGTGGAGTTTAAAGACCTGCGCATCAAGACACTCTAAAGCGTCTCGCCTTATTCCTCGATCTTGAGGCGGTAGATGCGCCGGGTTGCACCGGTTGGGTGCTCGGCGGTCATTGGTGGGCCGTCGTCCTGCCAATAGATACGGGTGCCTGCTGGGGGCAGGCGGTACGCGGGTATCCAATTGCCGGGTTGATCCGCATATTCGATCTGATGGTAGCGTCCAGGTTGGGATGGAAAGGCAAACGCGAAGCTTCCATCCTCCCGTTGGAATACCTCCTTAAGTTTAGGCATCGTATCCGGGTACAGAAAGGCACTGCTGCGCGGTGATGCGCGAAATTGCAAGGTGGGGGGCGAACTGAAATCAGTCCGGTAGGCAATCGTCATCACGATGGTTTCCCCGCTTGCAATGGGGTGATGATAAAACATCACTGCTGAGCCGTCCGGATGGAGGATGCTTGCATTGAGCGGGCGAAGGGCATCCGGCATGATCTGGATATCGACCTCAAGGGTTTGCAAGGGATGGCCCGCATCGTTTCGAATGGTCAAGATCTGCAGGGGTATGGTTGCCGCCTGGAATGCGGTTTGCACGTCCAAATTGATCGGCGGCTCGGGATTAACGATTACCGAAAAAGTGTTGGTGGCTGATGTGCCGTCGCTGGAATTCGCGGCGATCGTGACGAGCGAGGTGCCACTGGCGAAGGGGAGGTATTCCATCCGTAAATCCCCGTTGGTCGGGTTGAACTCGAAACGTGAGAAGAGATTCGGCCGAGAGTAGCTGATTAAGCGGTACGTCGAGCGGTCGTTGAGGTCGGGATCGTAAAGGATGGATGAAACCTCGAATACGCGTCCGGTTTCGAGGTCCGGGATGTCGAGCTCCACCGGCTGGGTGGAGCGTATCGGATCCGGGAGCTCGGTGACGAAGACGGACACGGTTCCGGTGGACGCCAGCCCATCGGAGTCGGTAACGATGGCGAAAAATCCGGAGAAACCCGCCGCATCCGGAAATGGATTCAGGCTGAGCTCAAGGGTGGCGGTGTCCAGCGAGAGGGTGTCGACAATGGCCTCTTCGGGAAGGGTCTCAAATCGCCAGGTCAGGGTGTCAGGTCCATCTTCAATGTCATCGGCAAAGCCAACCAGGCTGGTAGTCAGGGTGGTGTCTTCAGGCCCGACCATAAAGGGCGATGCATTAAAATACGGGGGTGCTTTGATATAGACGCTGTAAGGAATTTCGATGAAGGATCGCAGCGGATCATTGGAATAGATCTGAAGCGAACGTTCCAGGTTTTGGCCCGATGCGGTTCGTGACCCGATGAGGTTCAGCGGGAGATCGACGGTCTCGTTCGCTGCGAGAATGCCCGAGGTCGGGCCGTCGAATCCGAGCCAGTCCGCCCGTTCGTTGATGGCCGCCAGGAACGTGTTCATGACGGCCTGATATTCTTCATCGCTGACGCGTCGTCCATCCGTGGTTGCAAAGAGGAGGTAATAGATGCGGGTTACCTCGCCGAGTCCAGCGAGTTGGTGGAAGTCGTCGTTGGTGTTCTGGCTGATGGAGTGGATCACCTGGTCATCGGATTCTACAATGATCAGATGGTTGATGGAGGGATCTGCGATAGCGATGTTGGGATCCACGGCATCGTAGACCCGTTTTGCATACCCGGTAAAGCGACGTGAGCCTCGCGTGGCCTCAAAGATCTGTGCTTCGGCCATGCCCGCGCCGTCCGCACCCAGATCGCCGGAGATCTGAAACGTTTCAAGCCCATGCACATCAGCCGCAAAAACAAACAGGCCATTGTATTTGCGGGTGAAATAGCGGCCGCCCAGCCCCAAAGCCGTGCTGGAACTCACCTGGGTATTCGAGTAGGGGATCTGACTGCCCAGGTCGGTGCCCAGGATATTACCCCCGTCGAACATGTCCCGACCACCATCGATGATCGCGTTGCCGGTTTGCCCTTCACCAAACAGATAGGTGCCCCGGAACGCATCGGTAATGGTGCCGAAGTTGGCATTCAAGCTTGAGAGCACCACTTCCAGCGGGGTCGCCTCCACGTGATTCAATTCGGCGATCCAATAAAGGGGACCGCTGCCGAGGTTGGTGATCGAGGCCATGATGGGAATGGCATCGGAAGGGAGCATCACACGTGATAAACCCGCTTCGGGTCCGACTACGATCTGGGGCGCCTCGGCTGATCCGGAAAGGGTGGCGAGGTCTTGCTGAAGGATGCCGGAACGATAAAGAGCGGCTTGCTCCAGAGGAACCAGGACTCGATTCCAGATGGCTAGTTCGTCAACCGCGCCCTGGAAACGTTGCGGACCGAATGCGAACGGATTTTCAAACCCGATCATGAGTGGATGCGCGTTGGCCAGGCTAACACCGGACGGGAGGGCGGTGCGCCCGACCTCGATGTTGTTCACCTGAAGTTGAACCGTTTCGTTTGTGCGATCGATGGTGAGCGTTAGATGGTGCCAGTGGCCCGGGAGTGCCGCCGTGCCAGCCGTGGGCAGGTCGTTTCGGATCGACCAGGTCTGGCCGTCCGCGGTACCGCCGCACGCCCCGAATTGGTTTCCGAAAAGGACCAGGTTCCACCCGCTTGCAACGCCGTCTTCATTGATTGTGCCTTTACCGGCAATGCGTTGGGTGCTGCCTGCGGTCATGCCCTCCGGACGGGCCCACAGCGAAACGGAATAACTCGCGTTCCCGGGGTCGTGTACATCCCCATAGGTGACGACACCGCCTTCACTGCGCAACGCCTGCTCGACGGCTCCGGTCGTGAAAGAGAACGGACCGTTTATCGTGCCATGTTCGGGTGGCTGACTCAGGTCAAAGACTTTGCCGGGTGTCGTCAATATGGTTACCCGGTTAACGTCCATGGGGCTGTAGGTCAGGAGCCCGTTGGAGAGTGTTGCCTGCGCGGAGGCGAGCCCACTCAGGATCGGATCGCGGCCCTGGGCGATTTCGTCGTCATCGTTCAGCCCATCGTCATCGCTGTCGGGAGCGAGCGGGTTGGTTCCCAGGGTAAATTCCTCCGCGTTCGTGAGGTTGTCCAAATCCGGGTCAGCGATTGCGGTTTCTGTAAGCGCGCCGAAGTGCGTAATTTCCCATGCATCGGGGAGGCCGTCAAAGTCGGTGTCGTCATTCGGCCCCGAAGCGTCGAGTGGCGAACGCCCGTCCCGTCCGCCGAGGTAGATGCGATTGAGTTCGTTTTCGCCGAGGGCAAAATGCCAGATGGTGAATTCATCCATGGTGCCGGAAAACCCTTCGGTGCGCTCGGCATTGGCACCGATCAGTAGGGGCGAGGCGGAGTCAATCAAAGAGCCTTGGGGCAGAGCCGCCTGGCTGAAGTCCCATCCACTGCTGGAGCCATCCAGCCAGGTGCGGATGCCGCCGGTGTCACTGTCGATGACGAAGGCCAGGTGGTAGGTCACGCCTGTGCTCATGCCTGTGTAGGTTGCTTCAAAAAGTTCGTGCCGATCTGTAGTGACGCGACAATGCAGGGTGTCTTGATCCAGGAAGACTTTCCAACCCGGGCGATTGGTTTCGGCGTAGCCCTTACTCACGATGGTTTGCAATCCCGTAACGCTATGGGAACTGCTGAACCAGCAGGAGAGCGTAAGGGTGCCGAGACCGGGAGCGCCTGTTTCGGGATAGCTTACGCCTGAAGGTTCTCCACCGGGATCGAGCTGCAGCGCGGTCGGGGTAAAGTCGCCGGTGACGAAACTGCTGTTTATGCCGAAGAGGGTCCCATCGAGTGAGGAGGCCAGGTTCAGGATGGTGGGGAGCTGCACGGCGTCCGGTTCAAAACTGCTGTAGACGCTTAGATCCTCCGGGCGACTGAGCGGCTGATTCAAGGGATCCATCGGGTTGGTTCCCCGCAGGACTTCCAGCAGGTCGCTGAAATGATCGAGGTCGGTGTCAACTTTTTTACCATTGGAGCCGGCTGCGACTTCCTCGCCATCGTTCAAGCCGTCGAGATCCGTATCCTCAGCAAACGGATCGAGGCCGAGCATCAACTCGTCCGCGTCGTTGAGGCCATCTTCATCGATATCGGCACGCGTTGGATCCGTGTGGAAGATGTTGACCTCCAGGTGGTCGGCGAGTCGGTCTCCATCGGAATCACTCGCGATCGGACTGGTGCCCAGCATGAACTCCTGCAGATTTTCCAGGCCATCGCCATCGAGATCGCCGCGGCCATCGCGGGCCAGGGTTCCGAAATGTTCCAGCTCCCAGGCGTCGCCGATCTGGTCGTTGTCGGTGTCCTGATTGTCGATCCCCGGGCTGCCATGGAGGATCGGGCTTGCTGCCCAGCTGTCCGGGTCGTCCAGGTCCGGGTTCGCGAGGGGAGCCCGGAGGGCGAGGCTGTAGCCGTCCCCATCAGGAGTCGACGGCCAGGGCATCCGGTCTGCGTAGGTCACCGAACAGATGGGGGTTCCCTTGGCGGTCAAGATGATGGTCTCTCCCTTGTTTGAAAGGCTGGTGCCGTTTTCAAAAACTCCGGCCACACGATTGCTGGCAGCCGCACCGTACCGGGCGACAAACGCATCGAGATCCTTGACGAGCAACAGGTGTTCACCGGCGGGGAGTTCGTGTATCTCGCCCTGGTCGAAATTGAAATGGATCCCCTCGGTAAAGGCCAGTTGGTTGAGACTGATGGTCTCCTCGCCCGTGTTGCGAAGCTCCAGAAACTCAAAGGCGGTATCGTCCACGCCGAGTGCCACTTCTGAGGGACTGCTGGCTGGTAGGGGATGATAATGAATTTCGGAAATCAACAGGTTGTCTTTTGACGCCGTCGGCAATCCCAGCGCGTAGGCGACTTCGGTGATAGGAGACCAGAGGCCGGTCGTCGACTGGAAGCGGGCCGCGAGGTTGGCGGACTCCGTGAGCGTGATGGGTCCGTCGTACATCAAGGCCGCGCTGGCAATGCCGGGGGCTTGTTCCGGTCCACTTGCCAGCAGTTGCGGCATGATCAGGAAGTCGGAACTGTTGACCGCGATATTCAATCCGTGAATGGCCAGGATGTTGTCACCCACCCGGAGCAGGCTGGGTCCGGCCGCGATCATTGCGCGTTCATATTGTTCTGAGCTGGTATCCGGATGATCACCGCTGGAGAAGGAATCCCAGGCAAGCGTGGTTGGTGCATTGCGACGAGCCACCTCGGTTCCGTTGAGATAGGCCACATAGCCGTCATCGTACCGCATCTTCAGAATGAGCTGTTCGTAGCGGTCGATCTGCTCCTGTGAGTCGATAAAAAAGCGCATGCGGACAAAGGCACTGCCGGCGATGCCTGCCATTTCCGACCCGACATCTGTGCGGATCATGTTCCGGTAGTTCCCGCCGCTGATCTCGTAACCAATTCCGGTGAGACCGTCGCGCCAGTTAGCCTGATTGGCGGGAGGGGCCAGCTGTTTCCACGTGTCGCTCAAGGTGTCGCCCCCGTTGGCCGCACTGGGAATCAGGACCGAGGCCGGGCTGTACCCATCGATAAGGACGGTGAGGTCGGTGTGCCGTGCCTGCCGTGGGTCGCTTCCGTCGAGGGTGTAATAAAAGATGCCGTCCGGGGCGTTACTGCTTACGCTCAGGGTCAGTGCCTGTGGATCCATGTAATGGCCGCCGGGCAAGCTTGCGGCCGGGGCTTCGAGCGGAGAGAGCAATCCGCGGTTTCGAAATTGCTGGAGGACGAGATTGTTCCGTGTCGTGAGGAAGGTGTTTCGCAGCCAGGCATATTCGCTTTCCCACTCCACATCCCGGAGCAGGGGCGTCCCGCCATGAATGTGTCCCCAGCGTGCAGATTCCGCTGTGAGCGCTGGACGAATCGTCTCAGCCAGCGTATCGAGTCGAGCCTGGTTGGCTGCTTGGGACAGTGCGCCACCGGCGCCGAAATGTCTGCGCAGGCGATCCGCGAAGGCGATGCGAAACTCCTCGTAGCCGAGCAGGGCCGCATACGGGGCTCCGGCCGATTGGGTGCTGTTCACCCGGCTCAGGTCGAAACTGGTTTCACGATTGCCACTGAAGAGAAAACGATCATTCCCCATGGAGATTTCCGCGTCCCAGCTGTGAAAAAGAAAAGGGGCCATGCCTCCATTATTCCGGGATTGTCGCCCACTGAACCAGTTGCGGTTGTTGTCGCCACTGATTTGGAAGGTGCCGAGATAGGTGGGGCCCAGCCAGTCGTGATCGCCGCTCCAGATGCGGCTGCTCATGGCGTCGGCAAAGGAGGACATATCCAGATAGCGCTGCATCTGCGCAAAGGCGATGGCGTCGCTTACACCTTCCCCGGCCAGGCCCTGGAATTCGCTCCAGTCATCGCTGTGGCCGCTGACGACTTCGCCTGCAGCGGCAATCACATCCCAATCTTCTGCTTGTCCGCCCTGGTGGTCGGCATAGTACGTTTCGTCCACGCGTTCATGGAGGTTGTACAGCCCATGATACGCTCCATTGATGAACAGTTGTACATACTTGCCGTGCGGGGAGAGCATGCCCATGTCGATTTCGGATTGACGGATGAATTGATCGCGAAGGTAACTCGCACTGTCGGTGAGGTCGTTGCGACCACCGCCCCAATCGCTGGTCCAGGCATCATGTCCGCCGCCGCGTAACAACAGCTGATCGAACGATTCCACCGGCGAACCTTCAAACAAGGGATGGTTTAAACGGCCCGGACCATATTCAGAGCGGAAGTAGAGTCGCATGGGTTTTTTCTGGTGGGTGCGAGCCTGTCCACCATGAATGCGGATTCCGCCATTCACGTGAAACTGATCGGCACGATCAGCGGGATTGAAGTAGTCGATGGCTACGGGTACTTCCGCATCCGCTCCGCGCTCGTTGAAGTTGACGTAGATTCCATTTGGGCCAAAAAAGTCGGCATCTTTTACGACGAGGGACATCACCGGCAAAGACTGAAGCTCGTCGGTCATGGTCCGGGAGCCTGGATCGGAAACAACTTCCTGGCTCATGTCGGGTTGGTTTTTGATGTCACCCGCGATGAGGAACGAACGGGTTTGCACCTCACTCGGAAGAGATCCTTCCCGAAAAGCTATCGCCCGGACAATGGCGGTCTCGTGAATGAGATGAGCTGCTACGTAACGTCGGCTCGACAGGCGAGTCGGGACGGTGCCATCCATCGTGTAGTAGATGGTTGCTGTGGGATCAGAAGCTCTGAGTTGAAGAGGCAGCTGCCGGCTGTAGTATCCGCTGGGGTGTGAAAATTCCACATCATCCAGTTTTCCATCGAAGCCATGGTTGGGGTTAATCGTTCCTGGCGTGGATGGGGTTAGGAATTTGCTGGTGCTGACTCCGGAAGGTCTGCCAAAGGCAATGTCCGGGATCTGAGGAGGGAACGAAGGGTTGTACGCCTGAAGCGTCGTGCCTTGTGGGTCGATCAGGCCCAGGTGTTCACCATCCGCGAGGATGGCGAAATTGGCATGAAGGGCCTGGTTGGTGTCTACCCGGTTTTTGCCGGAGGCGAAAATAATGAAATACGCGCCGGGTTCCAGGGTGAAAGAGGGAAGCACCCATTTCATGGGATCGCTGACATCGTCCGTTAATCGGTAACCCGCGAGGTCGACGGGGAGGGCATCCGGATTATGCAGCTCGATCCAATCGGAGGTGTCGCCATCCGAATCCTGGAGTCCGCGTGTATTCTGGGCCATGAATTCGGAGATGAAAATGCCCGCCTGGAGCGGGAAGGCCATTAGATAGCAGCATGCAGCAAGCGCCCCCCTCAACGCAATGCGGTGCTTCAACGGGTCCTCGCGCAGTCGGGGGCGAGGCATTCGCTGAGGTGGGGGCAGAATGTCATTGATCGACTATACCCAGACGGGCCTGAAGAGGACCATGGGTTTCTTGGAGAATTTCTGCTCATGCCGAATTACCCCGTGTTGAGCGCCCGACCGCTGGCCGAATAAGTCGCCAGAATGCATGCTACGTGCTGAAACTTATTAACAGAAAAGGTCAAGTTATTAACACTTGCGAAGCTTTTGAACTCATGGTTATTTGCTGAGATGGCCGGTAAAGCAGCAGCAGTAAATGGATTCAGTCTCAGAAGGGATTTCTGGGGCTTTGGTATGCTCATCCTCTGCCTGGTACTTTTCCTTTCCGTGCTCAGCTACCAGTCGGCTGATGTTGCGGCTATTCAGTCGCCTCCCAATTCACCCCCGCATAATTTGATCGGCGTCTTCGGTGCCTGGACGGCCTTCATTCTATTCATGTCTCTGGGCGTTGGGGGTTACCTGGTGCCGCTGGTGCTGGGTATCATGGGTGTTTTACTACTGGTTCGGAGTGAAGAGCGGGTCGGATTTAAATTTATGTGGCTCTGGATTTGCCTCTTCGGGGTCGTTTGCCTGCTCGAGTTGCTTCCGGGTGCGCTGGACACGGCGGTGACCGGGCTGAATACCTGCAGTCCCGGAGGCCTTACGGGCAAAGTGTTCGGCCAGGGCGTGTTGATTCGTCTAATCGGAAACATCGGCAGCTGGATTCTTCTCGCCGGTCTCGTACTGTCGGGCATCGTCATTCTCCTGGAAATCCATCTGGGGAGCATCTTTCAGGGGATTAATGCCGAAGGTATGGGATTGATTGCCACACTGCGCGAACGGGTAAGCGGATTCTTTCTGGACCGGGGTGCAGCGGAGGAGGAAGAAGAAATCGAAGTCGAGCTCAAGCAGGTACGCAAAAAGCTGGAGGGCTCGGTTAAGAAGAAACGCCCTGCCAAGGCGAAGCCCAAGCCGAAACCCGCTGAGTCTGAGGACGAAGAACCCGCCGTACTGATTGACCTGGAGCCAGAACCTGAATCCGCGCCGGTACCCATTTCCGTGCGCGAACCCGAACCCGAACCCGAACCGGAGCCGGTTCCGGAGCGCGGCCTGGTGCATGTGGATGAGGACGAAGCCGAAAAGGGCGGTGCATTTTCGCAGTTGCGGAAAAAGAAAAAGGCGGCTCCCGCAGCAACGCCCGTGGATGATTTCGAGCCGATCGCGACCGCGCGCCCCGGCCACTGGGTACTCCCGCCGATCCATCTGCTCGAGCAGCCGCCAGTCGTCAAAAATACAGATCATGCCGAAATCCAGAAGACCGCCGACATCCTCAAAAAAACCCTGGCCGAATTTAATATTGATGCGGAGATCACCAACGTTGAGCACGGCCCGGTGGTCACGAGTTTTGAGGTGCGACCCGCTGCCGGAGTCCGGGTTGAGAAGATCAGCAGCCTGAGTAACAATCTTGCTCTGGCGCTCAAGGCGGAAAGTATCCGCGTACAGGCTCCGATACCCGGCAAGGGTGTCGTTGGCATCGAAATTCCAAACTCCAAGAGTACCGTTGTCTACGCACGGGAAATCCTGGAAAGCAAGGCCTGGAAGAGCGACAAAGCGGCTCTGCCGTTGAATATCGGAGTGGATGTATCCGGACGGAAAATTGTTGGTGACCTCGCAGAAATGCCTCACCTGCTGATCGCCGGTGCCACGGGCAGTGGTAAGTCGGTGTGTATGAACTCACTGCTCGCGGGTTTGTTGATGTCTCGTACGCCAGATCAGTTGCGGCTCATTCTGGTCGACCCGAAGATTGTTGAATTCACCGCCTTCAATCACTTGCCGCACCTGGTTGTGCCCGTCATTACCGATGCCAAGAAAGTCGGGCTAGGCCTCCGCTGGGCCATCAATGAGATGGAGAAGCGTTACAAGATGTTCGCCAAGGTTGGCGTGCGGAACATCAAGTCCTTTAACAGCCGGAAGGTCGAGCGTCAGACCGATCTGTTTGACGAAGGGGCCGTTCCGGAAGAACGCGCGCCTGACACGTTGCCGTACATTGTAATCGTGATCGACGAGCTGGCGGACTTGATGCTGGTGGCCCAGGCCGAGATCGAAAATTCGATAGCGCGCCTTGCTCAGCTTTCCCGGGCGGTCGGCATTCATATGATTCTCGCCACGCAACGTCCTTCCGTGAACGTCATTACGGGTACCATCAAAGCCAACTTCCCGACGCGTATCGCCTTCCAGGTGGCCCAGAAGGTAGACAGCCGTACAATTCTCGATGCTATTGGCGCGGATAAGCTGCTGGGTAAGGGGGATATGCTCTTTCTACCTCCGGGCGTGGGGAAATTGATTCGCTCCCAGGGGGCCTGGACCTCGGATGATGAGATCAACCGAATCGTCGATTTCATTAAGCGCCAGGGCGAACCCGATTATGTCATGCAGGTGAAGGAGAAGATCGAAAATACGACTCCTGAGCTTCCCGGAAATGATGAGGATGACGAGCTGATTGCCCAGGCTGTGGAGATTATCCGCCAGACACGCAGGGCTTCAACCAGCTCCCTGCAACGTCGCCTGCGCATTGGCTACAACCGTGCCGCGCGCCTGATGGACCTGCTGGAAGAGCGCGGGGTCGTCGGACCGCCTCAAGGTTCGGATCCACGTGAAATTATGATCGATCTCGACGGTGAGATTCCCGAAAATCCGGCTGAAGAGAGCGCTGCAGATGAGGTGGATGATGGGACTGAGGAGGATGAGTAAATCGTGAGCGATACGCTTGGAGATATCCTTCGCGAAGCGCGTGAGGCAAAAGGTGCGTGTATCGAAGATGTTGCTGCGGCTACCCGTATTATGCAGACGCAGCTGCGTGCCATTGAAAATAATGACTACAGCGGCATTCCTGCGCCGATGTATGCCAAAGGGTTTCTCAAGCTGTATGCCCAATTTTTAGGCCTTGAGGTCGGGCCTATTCTGGAGCGGTATCAGGCGGAGTATGCGGATCCGAATAAGTTGATGCCCAGCCTCAACGCCAACGCCAAAAAGAAGAAGCCGAAGCCCTTGCCCGAACCGGAACCTGTGGTTGAACCCGAACCGGAACCCGAACCCGAGCCGGAACCCGAGCCCGAACCAGAACCTGAGCCAGAACCTGAGCCAGAACCCGAGCCAGAACCCGAGCCGGAACCCGAGCCGGAACCCGAGCCGGAACCAGAACCTGAGTCTGAACCCGATCCGGAACCTGAGCCGGAAGAAACGGCAATCGCCTCTGATGAGGAGCACGCTGAAAGCACCACGCTGGAGGTAAACACTCCCGAGGTGTTACCGGCTGTTGCGTTCAGGCCACCGGAGCCTGTGCTCGCCACCCCGGTCGAATCTTCCCCGCCGATGTCCGATGACGATGCGGATGCGAGCATCGAGCCCGTATCCGATGGTGCTGCCCAGTTGGGTGGCGAGGCGCGTTCGGCTCCAGCATTCGATTATGAACCCTTGCTGCGCAAAGGCCTTCCCCTGGTGGTCGTGATTCTACTGGTGTTCGGTTTGATTAAGCTGATTGCGGGGCAAGAAAAAAAAGTGCCTGAAACGGTTGCCTTTACCGATCTTGAATATCCTGAAGATGTCCTAATCGCCAATCCGCCCGAGCCCTATCTCGATCTGACGGCTGGAGAGTAATTATGCAAGTACCCAATATGCTCACCCTCAGCCGGTTTGGTATCGCGGCGATTATCATGGCCCTGCTCGCTATCGATATGCCGTTTTTCAAAAGCATGGCTTTTGTGCTTTTTATCGTCGGGGGCATTACAGATTACCTCGACGGCTATCTCGCACGTAACGTGTATGGTGTTTCTTCGTTTGGTAAACTGATGGATCCCTTGGCGGATAAGGTGATGGTCTGCGCCTGCTTCGTCGCCTTTGTTGAAATTCAGCTGCCCGTAACGACGCTGGGGTCGGGTGACGTCATCACGACGTCCCTCGTGCCCGCTTGGATCGTTGTGATCATTATCTCTCGAGAATTTATGGTCACAGGCTTGCGTTTGCTGGCGGCGAACAAAGGGCGAACCATTTCGGCAGGAAAGTGGGGCAAGCACAAGACCGTATGGCAAATCATAGCAATTGTCGTAATTTTGCTTGGCTTGGCAGTCCGTTCGGATATCCTGCGCGGCAATGATGCTCTCACCTTGAGCACCTTTGATTTCGGCTTGCGTTGGACGGCACTGGCACTCAGCGTCGCCGTTGCCTTGATCACCGTTGCTTCCGGGGTTAAATACATTTCAGAGCATTCCGATCTGGTAACAAGGAATATGTAGGACATGTGCAGAATAGCGAAAAAACACTTAATCTCAGGCCTTATCGGGGCCTTTTTTATTATGGCCTCAGCGGGAGCTCTGGCTCAGACCCCGCCTGCTCCAGCACCCGCCGGAACGCCTGAAGTCGCACCCGTTCCGTCACCCGCCGCGGTTACACCTGCGGTTACACCTGCACCCGCCGCGGTTACACCTGCTGCTGTTGCGCCTGCACCCGCCGCGGTTACACCTGCTGCTGTTGCGCCTGCACCCGCCGCGGTTACACCTGCACCTGCTGCGGTGACACCTGCACCTGCACCCGTGACACCAGCCGTTGTGGCTGAAGTTGCTCCTGCGGGTGAAGTAGCTGATTTGGAACCAGGCGCGAAGAAATCTGAACCGGTGAAAACCGAAATGACCATTTCGGATTATCTCCAGACCGGCGGTTGGTTGCTTTATGCCCTGGCTGCGATGTCGGTCGTGGGTCTTTCCTTCGTAGTCTATTTCTTATTCGTGTTTACGCGCCGTAATGTGGCTCCTCAAGATTTCGTCAAAGACGTGCAGATGATGTTGAGTTACAACCGCATGAACGAAGCGCGCAAGGCGTGTGAGAAAAGTCGTTCGCCCGTCGCCTCGATCGCGGTGGCCGGCATCGACTATGTGGAGAAAACAGACAACCCCGATCCCGTGTTGTTGAAGGAGATTCTCGAAGGGGAAGGGGGCCGTCAGGCGGCAACCATCCAGACGCAGATTACCTACCTCCTGGACATAGGCGTGATCGCTCCCATGGTCGGACTACTCGGTACCGTGTTCGGGATGCTGCACTCGTTTGGTGCCCTGGCCCTCGAC
>JBLIND010000025.1:0-31284 GCA_047639095.1 Candidatus Omnitrophota bacterium
TGTAGACCACCGGAAACCTTGTAACTTGATTTATCGAACTTGCCGCCGGCATGGAGGACCGTCAGAACGACTTCCAGCGAGGGCTTTTTCTCCGTTGGATGCATGTCGACTGGAATCCCGCGTCCGTCGTCGTACACGGTGATGGATCCGTCGGCATTCATGGAGACGCTGACGTGATTGCAGTAGCCCGCAAGGGCTTCGTCGACGCTGTTGTCCACGACTTCGTAGACGCAGTGGTGCAGGCCGCGCAGACCGGTGTCGCCGATGTACATGGCGGGGCGTTTTCGGACCGCCTCCAACCCTTCCAGTACCTGGATATTTTCGCCCGTATACTCATTCGATTTGGGGTTCGGATTTTTCTGATCCGGATTTTCTTCCGTAGCCATAGACCTGTCCTGTAAAAATTATTTGAACGTTTGAAATTCCGTCGCACGACGGTATTCGCAAGCCCTTATGTTTCAAGAGTTTACGATTGCAGCAACTCCTCTGAGAATATCCGATGATTGTAGCACTTTTTCAGACAAATCAACAAGTAGAATAAGGGGTGTTAGCCCCCTTTTTTATAGGGTATTCGGGCCTGTTTTCTGGGCTTGGAATTTCGATTGTAAAAGGCCCATCTACAGGGGTAAGGTGAGGTCATGAAGCATCCTCTGATCACCCCCTTCCTCCTCGTTTCCATGGGCCTGTTTTTGACCGGCTGCGGGACGCCTTCGAGTCGCATCAAACAGAACCCAACCCTGTTCAATTCCTTTTCGCCTGAAGTTCAGGCGCGGGTCCAGCAGGGGGAGGTCGCAATCGGATTTACGAAGGACATGGCCTTTATCGCGCTGGACAAGCCTGATCGCACGTATTCGCGTCAAACCGCGGATGGCGCCGTGGAGGTCTGGTCGTACGTCAATGAGGAGATCCGTTACGAGCAGCAGCAGGCCCGGGCAACGGTTTACGTGAACGATGTCAACGGTCAGCGCACGCGTCCGGTCAACCAGGATGTCTGGGTAAACGCACAGAACCGCCGCGAATACGAGGTGTTGCGCCTCGAGTTCAGTGACGAAGGCACGATCACCGCGATCGAAAAATTGGACCGCTGAGGTTCATAGGACCTATAGGACCCATCGGACCTATCCCTTACGAAAAAGACATCACGTCGCCGATATCCGCTGATCCGCAAAAGAACATGGCCAGGCGATCCATGCCCAGAGCAATGCCACCAGCCGGTGGCATGTGGGTGAGTGCCTCCAGGAATGCCTCATCCAGGCCGTAAACCGCTTTGCCCATCGCGGCTCGTTCGACACCCCAGGCTTCAAAGCGTCGTCGTTGCTCGACGGGATCGGTCAGTTCGGTGTAGGCGTTGGCGATTTCGAGACCGCCGAGGTACAGCTCCCATCGTTCGGCGGTGCGGGGATCGTCGGGGTTGATCCGCGCCAGGGCCCCCAGCTCGGCGGGATAGTTTTTCAACACCACGGGATGCTCCCGGGACAGCGCCGGTTCGACCTGGTCGACCAGGTCCAGGTCGAAGCGGTCTGCGTCAAATGCTTCCACCGGATTCCAGCCGGCATGGCGCTCGAACGCTTCCGCGACGTCCAGGATCTCCCAGGGCTCCAGGTCTTCCTGGCGCCGTTGGATTTCGGCCGCCACAAAGTGCAGCAGGCGCTGGGTCTCGTCCAGGATGCCCATCGCATCGGTGTCGGTGCGATACCACTCGAGCAAAGTGAATTCGGGTCGGTGACGTTCCCCGTATTCGCCGGTTCGGAAGCAGGGGCCGATCTGGAAGATGTTCGGATGCCCTTCGGCCAGCAGCCGTTTCATGTGGAGCTCGGGCGAGGTCCGCAGGTACCAGGTACCTGAAGGCTCTGCATCGATGTGCAACTCCATCGCGGGTTGGGCGATGCGTACCGGGGTATCGATTTCGACGTAGCCTTCGTTGTGGAAGAAGCGCCGTACCGCCCAGGTCATCCGGCTGCGCAGCTCCAGACGACGCCTGCGCTCCGCCGGGTCAGACGGTCCTTGTTTCGAGGTGGACCCGATGGGGGCTTACCCTTTGCTCACGCGGTCGGCATATTCGCCGGTGCGTGTGTCGATGCGGACGGTGTCGCCGATGTTGATGAACAGCGGTACGCGAATCTCGTAACCATTCTCAATCGAGGCCGGCTTGGTAACGTTGGTGGCGGTGTCGCCTTTCGCACCCGGCTCCGTTTCGGCGATGGCTTTTTCGACGAAGTTGGGGAGGGTGACCTCCAGCGGGGTGTCGTTGTGGAAGAGCACCTTGCAGGTCATATCTTCTTCCAGGAAAAATTTCATATCTCCGATGACCGCGGCATCAACCGTGAACTGATCGTAGGTCGTGGGATCCATAAATACGAAGTTGTCGCCATCCGGGTAGGAGTACGACATATCCTTGTCGCGAAGGTCGGGCTTGTTGATCTTGTCAACTGAACGGTAGGTCTTCTCAAACTGTGAACCGCTCTTCACGTTTTTCAGCCGGCACTTGTACATGGCCTGGCCTTTACCCGGTTTGGAAAACGTAAAATCAACGATGATGTGTGGCTCGCCGTCGATTTCGATCTTCAAGCCTTTTTTCAAATCTGATGCACTATACATAACGATACTTCCTGGATCTCGGGGTTACGCGGACGAAATAAGGGAATTCCGCGCGTCTGTCACCCCTAAATCCAGCGCAAAGCGCGCGGCATCCCGGAAAGGTTCCTCCGCAGGGGCTTCGGGCGGCTCACCGTCACAAGGTCCATATATCCAGCCCGTTCAACTCGACCTTCGGCGTAAAGATCAGCAGCCGATAGCGTTGGGTAAGCGTCTTTCCCGGTTCGAGGCGGAGGGCGGTTCGGCGAACAGGGCTGAAATGGCAGAATAACTGCCCGGGTGTGTTCTCCAGCAGGATCGGCTGCGGTGCGCCCGGATTTTCGGGATGGCTGACCAGGGCCAGGCGGCTGGGGCTTTTTTCGGTTGGGCCGGTCAGCAGGTAGCCCTGGTCGATGGCTTCGCTGTGTTGCGATCCGCCCGGCCAGCGGTTGTTCCACTGGAAGGCGAGCCCGCCGCCGAGGTCCTGCTCCGGAATCACAACCGGCCAGGTCGATGCACACATTTGTTCCGAGGTGTATTCGACGAGCCAGCCAACGGCTGTGGGCCGGAGCGATACCGTCAAGGTGTCGAAGAGGATGTATTCGTTACTTACCTTGCCCTTTCCGGGCAGGGCGGTGTGTACGAGTTCGACGGTGAAGCCGGCCTCCTGTTGTCCCTCCCAGGTCTTTGCCGTTTCCAGATAGTGCACGCTGCCGTCTCTGCCCGGCCAGAAGTCGATCAGCTGCTCGCGATAGCGAATCTGGGCCCAGCCATGAAAAAGCCCGTGGGATGTCTGGTTCAGTCCGGTGATCGTGCCCCCCGCCTGATTGAGCAAGGGGTGGATGAAGGCGCCACGTGTTCGACCTTCCATGCGTTTGATAAAGCGCAAGGCGTCCTGATCACCAACGCTTAACCGAATGTCGGCTTCCGATTCTATGAGTGCACATTTCATTGCGATGAGTTTCGTATGCGGGTGCAGGCAAAGTCAAGTCGGGGGCGGATGCGTGCGGCCCGGCCCGCGAGACCATAAAAAATGCCGACGGGATGTTCCGTCGGCATTCCTGGTTCATGGATCACAGCGGTGTTAGAAGTCGAGCTGACTCTTCCGTTCCTTCTGTGCGTTCTGCATGCTGCGGATCCGCTCCTGAAACAGGTTTGGATCGATCGGGTAGAACTTGGTCACCACGTCCTCCTGATCGCCCTGGCGTTTGATCACGATGACATTTCCGTCGATGCGAAAGGTCAGCCCCGACATCGCGGTGATGTGTTTCAAGGCGTCCCACATGGAGACCCGTCGCAAGCGCAGGGTGATCCGCTTCTCCGGGTCGAAGAGGTTTTCATCCACTTCGCCCTCCACGCGTTTCACACCAAAGAGCTCGTCCCAGTTCTTGTCCCAGTTTTCATTGGCGGCTGCAGCCACTTTTTTCTCCGGGACTTTCTTCATGGGCTTCGATCCATCCATGAAGAGGATGTTGAATCCCTCCCCGTCGGTGGCTCGACTCATGTCAACCAGTTGTTCGATCACATCGCGGACAGTGGCGTCCTCGAAGTGGAGTTCCTGGAGGCGAGCGCTCTGCATACGCTCCGTGGTCTGTTGGGCGAGGACCCGTTTGGCGTCCTCGTGTTTTCCTGCATGGGCAAACGTTGCAAGCAGGATCAGGATGCCGGTTGCAATCGCATGGGGTCGGCTTATCATAGCAACTCATTCTTTGGTTGGTGGTTAGGTTAGGTGTTGAATAGTATAGAAAGATTTGCTGGATTCCGCAACCTCTCCGCGGCGCAGAACCGGGGATTTCGACAGATGGGTGATACGTTAATATTATGAAAAACATTGGTTTTATTGGCTGGCGCGGAATGGTTGGTTCGGTCCTTATGGATCGGATGCGGGCGGAAAATGATTTTTTCGGTTTGAATCCCGTTTTTTTTACCACCTCCCAGGTCGGGGAGGACGGACCGGATGTGGGCTCCGGATCTCAGCCCCTGCTGGATGCGTTTGATATCAGCGCGCTGTGTGAGCTGGATGCGATCGTGACCTGCCAGGGCGGGGATTACACCTCCGACGTCCACCCCCGACTCCGTGCTGCAGGCTGGGCGGGTCATTGGATCGACGCTGCGTCTTCGCTTCGGATGAAGGACAACAGCGTGATCGTGCTCGACCCGGTGAATCGTGATGTGATTGACCGTGGGCTCGAGAGCGGAGTGAAGGATTTCATCGGAGGCAACTGCACGGTTAGTCTGATGCTCCTGGGGATCTATGGACTGTTCCAGAACGATTGGGTCGAATGGGTGTCGAGCATGACCTACCAGTCCGCGTCGGGAGCGGGTGCGAAAAATATGATCGAGCTGATTGACCAGATGGGCATACTCGGCGCGTGTCGTACGCCGGGTCAATCGGCGCTGGCGCTCGAGCAGGCGGTCGCCGCCAGCATGCGCAGCAGTGAATTGCCACACGAACAATTTGGCGGAGCGTTGGCGGGGAGTCTGATCCCCTGGATTGATCGCGCGATGGACAATGGCCAGACGAGGGAGGAGTGGAAGGGCCAGCAGGAAGCCAATAAGATTCTACAGCCGGATCGGGAAATCCCGATCGACGGTCAGTGTGTACGGGTTGGCGCCATGCGTTGTCACAGCCAGGCTTTGACGATTAAGCTGAAGTCCGACATTCCGATGGCCGACATCGAGGCGGCCATCGGCGCAGCCAATGAATGGGTCCAGTTGGTGCCGAATGAAAAGGCCGCCACGGTTGCTCAACTCACACCCACTTCCGTCTCCGGCCATTTGCATATCCCGGTGGGTCGTTTGCGTAAGATGACCATGGGGCCGGAATATCTGACCTGCTTCACCGTGGGGGATCAGTTGTTGTGGGGCGCCGCGGAGCCGGTGCGCCGAATGCTGCGGATCCTGCTCGGTCAGTTGTAGCGGGTATTGAAAGGGCTGCTGCTACTCCGCCTTGCGGACGCGGCGATTGATGTCTGAAGCGAGTTTTCGAGACTTTGCGGGAAGGAACGAGGGTTCCTCCTGACCATCGACCTTCACCTGGATGCCGTCCTGCATCAGGCCGCTGGTGGTGTAGGTTTTCCCGCTGAACTCGAAGGTCGCCCCTGAGATGTCCACGGGCTGATCGATCAGCGTGATGCGTACCTGCTCGCCGGTGAGTTCGCTGACATACAATTTGGTGAACCAGTCGGGGTGAGCGTTCGCATCGTTTGGGTCGGTGTCGCCGCGGAACTCCTCCACGTTGCTGAAGCCATCCAAATCGGGGTCGAGCTCCGCATCGCCACGGAAATTGGGATTCAGCCCGTAGCGCGTTTCCCATGCATCGGACAGGCCATCACCATCGCCGTCGTCCGGAACATTTCCGTGCAGCCAGGGCACGTTATGGGCCATCGCTGCGGAAATGGTCAGGAGGAGGGCGATGAGTGCCGGTCGAAATCCTGTCTTCGTTTGTGTGTTCATCAAGGAGCACAAGATAGCACAAAAAAGCCCCCGGCGGACGAATCCATCGGGGGCTTTTCAGATCTTTCGGGACGAATCGCTTAGATGGTTTCCCAGGCGTTGGTTTTCGCCGAGTTGAGAACCGCATCACAGACCCGCTGGGTTTCAAGCGCGTCACGGAAGGTGGGTCCGCACTCCTCACCGGTTTCGATGCTCTTGCAGAAGTCGGCGACGTGATGCACGAAGCTGTGCTCGTAGCCGATCTGCAGACCCGGCACCCACCAGGCATCCATGTAGGGCTGGTCGGGGTCACTCACGTGAATGTCGCGCCAGCCACGAACGATGGATTCGTCGTTGTGATTGAAGTACTTCAGGTGGTGCAGGTCATGCAGATCCCAGGAGAGGGAGCCGTGTTCGCCATTCACTTCAAGCGTATACAAGGCTTTGTGCCCACGGGCATAGCGGGTGGATTCGAAGATGGCCAGCGAGCCGTTTTCAAAGCGCGCGAGGAAGGCGCAGGCATCGTCGATGTTCACCGGCAGCATCTCGCCTGTGTCCTGGTGCTTGCGTTCCTTGATGAAGGTTTCGGTCATCGCGGTGACGGAGGTGATTTTTCCGTTGATCCAGATCGCCGTATCGATGCAGTGGGCGAGCAGGTCGCCGGTCACGCCGGATCCGGCTTCTTCCGCGGACAGGCGCCAGACGGCGGCACCGCCCTGGGGAACGTCGGGGGAAATAGTCCAGTCCTGCAGGAAGTTGGCCCGGTAGTGAAAGATGCGGCCAAGGTCGCCGCGGTCGACGATATTCTTGGCAAGTGTCACGGCGGGGACGCGGCGGTAATTGTACCAGACGGTATTCTTCACGCCAGCCTTCTCAACCGCTTCGCACATCTCGATGCCTTCTTCGACGTTCATCGCCAAGGGCTTTTCGCAGAGAATCATTTTGCCGGCTTCGGCAGCGGCAATCGCCATTTCCTTGTGAAGGTTGTTGGGTACGCAGATATCCACGGCATCGATATCGTCGCGCTCGAGCAGCTTGCGCCAGTCGGTTTCGATGGACTCATAGCCCCAGGTGTCAGCGAAGTCCTGCACTTTTTCCTTGTTGCGTGCGCAGGCGGCCTTGAGGACCGGTACGTATTCGGTGTCGAAAAAGTTGGGTACGCGTTTGTAGCCGTTCGAGTGGGCCCGGCCCATAAAGCCGTAACCGATCATTCCGATATTCAGAGGTTTTGACATGGATAGTCTCCGTTTAGATTCACATTACCGTTCAAAAATGGGCGAGGTTCTGGCCAAGCACCGTGGGCGACCTTAGGCAAACCGGCCGGTTGTTCAAGCACTCGTTTCAGGGTTTTTGGAGAATGATAAGGGTCTTTTCTCCGACGTACCATTCCGTTTCCATGATTTCGGAGATGAAAATCAGGGTGTCGAACATTGAGACCTGGCGTAGGCTCAAGGTGATAAGTGCTCCCTCTTGCCTACGCCCGGTGAATCCGTCAAAATCATCGACGAAATCATCCCCGATTCGTCCCCCTTCAGGGGGGGGGGATTCTTCCCGTTCGGATGCGTCCTCTGGAGCGGGACGATCGACCACGATGGCGATCGGCTTTCCCATTTGCTTGGCTGTGTGCATGAGGAAGTTGGTAACGCCGGCCAGCGAGGCGTTTTCCCAACTCAATTCAGGAATGATGACGCCTCTGAGGGCGTTCTTTACCGCTCGTGTCTTCTCCTCTGTGGCCTTTGGAAAGCGGTTCTGGGGTTTGGGTTCGATGCGGAGGACGTTCCCCTTGATGTGCATCGTGGCGTTGATCTCTGCGCAGGCCAATTCGAGTAGCTCGTAGGCGGCCATCTCGTCGCGGCTGATGGTCAAGGTGGCGGGGCCGGTGAGGCCAAATCCCTTTTGGACGGTTATGTTTACGCCCTTGCCCTTGCTCAGGTCGCGGCTCGCTGCGACGATGAAGTCGAAGAGGTCATTGACGCTCGCGTCCTCCCAAACCATATTTTTCAGCTGCATGTTCCGCAGGCGCATTCCCATGGCGACCGCTTCAGGATCAGGGGCGGGTGCAACCGTCAGTCGTTTCCCATCGATCTTCAGGTGGTCGCCCATCTCAACCGGCCCGTAGATTTGTCCGGTATCAATGTCGATGAGTACGAAAGGCTCGGCGTAGAGGGTGCCGCTCAGGAGGAGCCCGGCGATCCGTAAGTTGTTCATGCATTTCTCTAGCACGTGACCTTGTTGGGTTCAGGACGAATCCGACGACGTTTATTGCGTAGGGGTCGTTTCCGAGGCCGGCGTAGACGCCGGTCGGGCGAGAATCTCGCGGTCCGGATAGTTTTCCGGGGTGGGCCGACAGGCGGTACGAAAACCATTGGCCCACTCGTGTTTGTTTCGGTCGCCGATGAGCTGGACGGTCTGACCGGGCTCAAGCGCCAGCGCATCCGGTAGCGGGCTGTGGCTGAACTCGACCTGCATGAGCACCCGCTGGTACGGATTGGCCTCACGCGGCAGCCGGAAGAGGAGATCACCGAGGTTTCCGGGAGCGACCTTTTGCACCACGACTTCGTCGATGAGGTCGCGATATGCATAGTTCCCGCTCTCATACATCTCGCCGATGAAATACCGGGCGAAGAGTAGGGGGGACCCTTTTTGTTCATAGGAACCTTGCTGGAGATCCGCTCGGAATTGTTCGTTCGCGGGGAGCGCATCTTTGTCACATCGTGAGGTGTAAAACAGCCGAACGTAGTACGGCTCGGAATCCGTAAAAAGTCGGACACGGGATCCGTCCCGTAAGAGGAAGTTAGGGTAGGTCCAAAAGCGCTTGGGTTTGATGGGGTCAATGATGTGGGCCCAGTCGCGTCCCCAGTCAGCGTAGCCGAGTGGAAGGAAGCCCAGGTTGCCTACCGTGTTGCCCGCATTGGGGAGTTCCAGGTATCGGGTGAAGGGAACAAAAAGGGTGTTGCGCTGATCGACCCGGGAGGCCTGGAAGGTTGGTAGCGGATCTGCCGAGTGCAGCTGGAGGGATCGGGCTGTTTTCGGGAAGCCGTCCAGTCGAATCATATTCGGGCCGGCCTGGAGGTGGGTCGATTGTGTCCAATTCGTATCGGGCGCGCTCAAGCTTACGCGTTGCGCGCGGTTGGTTCCCGGCAGCTCCCGCGCGCGCAGGCGGAGGTAATACGGCGCGTCGCCTGCCAGGGGTTCCACTTTGAAGGTCACGTCGGTTTGGGTCTGTGCATCCAGCCGCATGGCAATGATCGACTGGCCTTCAAAGGGCGCGTCGTTGATTCGGACAGGAGGCCCGACCGGCGTCATCTGGTATTCATTCAGCGCGTCCTCATAGCACCACGACACGAGCGGGGTGCCATCGGGCATGGCCGGGAGGATCATATAGGCGCGCGCCTCACCCGGACCATCTGTCGTCGCAAAATATTTTTCCGTCGCTTCACGCAGGTGTCCGCGCCAACGCCAATTTACCTTGATGCCCACCGGAAGGTAATTTTCACAAACGGCTTTCAGGGCCGGATTGTTGGCGTACATCACGCCGTTATGGGGGACGATGTGTTCGGCGAGCCAGTCACGAAAGTCGTGCATCTCTCGATATTCCGAACCCAGGGTTTTGAATGCTCCCTGCTGCCGGACGGTGCTGGCGACGGCTGCGAGTACGGCGACAACACTGGCGAGCAGCGCCACCCGATGCCGGAGGGTTTCGCTGCGGGTTTTCATCAGCGTCTGGATCAGCAACGGGACCCATAGAAAGCACAGCGGCAGCAGAAAGAGGATGGTCGGAAACAAGTAGCGAGGGACGGGCCGGATGTAGCAGGAGTAAAAAATAAATTCGATGAAGGCGGCGCCACCCAGGATCCAGATACGTCGAGGGTTTGTTCGCATGCCCAGGACCACACTGACGAGCAGGCTGATCCACATCCAGCCGGGCAGCATGGTGCTCACGATGTGCAGGGTTCCGCCCCGCTTTATGTCGGCGGTTCCGAGCAGGGTTCGTTTAAAGTTTCGCGGGGAAAGGCTTTTGAAGGTCTGTTCGGGTTCTTCTCCCGGGCGTGTTTCCAGCATCAAGTCCGCCTGGCCGGATTCAAAAATGGTTTTTCCTTCCAGCCAGTCCTGCGTCGCGAGCGGCATCAGTCCGATCACGCCACCGATCCCGAGCAGCAGGATGAGCACACCGATCGATTTGACGTTTCGTCCTTTGAGCTCAGGCACCAGGAAAATCAGGCCCATCACAGGCGCGAGTAAGATCGCGGTGATGCGAAACCAGCAGGCGAGTCCGAGCAGCGCTCCCGCGAACAGCGCCAGATAGCGCTTGCGCCGGGTTGATGTGCGTTCCGCGCAGATGGCCACCAGCAGGCTCGCGACAGCCAAGCCATGCGAGGGCGTTTCGCGAAAGGGCAGGCAGAGATTCATAAAATGAAATTGAGCCTGAGCCTGTAACCGTTCACCGGAGGTGAGCATCAGGGCAACGACGAATAAGGCCGGTGCGAGCAGGGGCGGGGCCTGCGCATGCTCGGTTTTCATCAGGATACAGATCAAGCCCAGTAAGAGCAGTGGAGCCGCCAGGCCGTTCACCATGTAGGGCCAGTTCACATCGATCTTGCGTGCAAGGTGCAGGAGGAAGTGGAAGCCCGCTTCGGTGTTGAAGTGCGCATAGGCCGGTTTGTGGGTTGGGTCCGCTTTGGCCAGCGCGCGTTCGGCCAGGTTGTGTTCGACAAAGCCATTCCGAATGCTGTTGGAATGCATGATGTAGTCGGAAGCATCCCCGAACACCCAGTAGGTACAATGGCTCAGGCCATAGGCGAATAAGGAAAGAGCGAGCAATACGAAGCCCGACCTTCGTGCCCCGGTCTTCCCGATCTTAAGCTTCAATAATGCATTCCCATGTGGACCTCTTGGAGAAAATGCACCTTGTCACAATCGTATAATTCTGGCAAGCATGCCGCATGAATACTGCGTGTCAAAGAGGTGTTGGAGTATGAAGGTGGTTATCCTGGCCGGGGGTTTTGGCACCCGACTCAGTGAAGAAACAACGGTCCGTCCCAAACCCATGGTCGAAGTCGGAAACGAGCCCATTCTCTGGCACATCATGAAGAGTTATGCGCATTATGGCTTGGATGAATTTGTGATCTGCCTGGGCTACAAGGGGTGGATGATTAAGGATTACTTCTACAATTATTTTCTTCGGCATTCAGACGTCACCGTGGACCTCGCCACCAATTCCATGGAAGTGCATCACAACCAGGCTGAATCATGGAAAGTGACGCTGGTCGATACCGGGCCCCAGACGCTTACGGGTGGTCGCCTGAAGCGGGTGAAAGAGTATGTCGGAAACGAAACCTTTTGTTTCACGTACGGCGATGGCGTGTGTGATGTGGACATCGCGGAAACGATTCGATTTCACAAGGCGCATGGAAAACTGGCGACGCTTACCGCGGTTCAGCCGCCGGGGCGATTTGGTTCCCTCGAGATTCGCGACAACGAGCATATTTCCTCGTTTAAAGAAAAAGTCGCGGGGGATATCGGCTGGGTGAATGGCGGGTACTTCGTGCTGGAGCCCGAGGTCATGGATTACATCCCTGGCGATGGGGCGACAACGCCCTGGGAGGCGGAGCCCTTGGAACGGATTGCACACGAGGGGCAGCTGGTCGCATTCAAGCATCCGGGGTTCTGGCAGTGCATGGATCACCTGAGCGATAAATATCTGCTGGAAAAGCTCTGGGACGAAGGCCGGTCTCCCTGGAAAAAGTGGTAGGGCAAGTGGTAGGGCAAGTGGTAGGGCAAGTGGTAGGGCAAGTGGTAGGGCAAGTGGTAGGGCCCGTGGTCGGGCATCAGGTGCTGTGAGCGCTGGCAAATCCCGGGTGGTTTAAGGGCTCCGCTTTCGGATCTTCGTTGAGTTTTGCCCGGGCGATGCGTGCAAAACGGAGGCTGGGCGCGTCGTCTGGTTTGATGTTCAAAGCCTGCTCAAAGCAGCGCACCGCCTTTTTCCATTCCAGGGCCCAGGCCGCCTGCAGGCCATCCTCGTAGTACTTGACCACCTGCAGCATGCTTTCATCCAGGCGACCCTTCCGCTCCAGGAGTTCATAAAACACCACGGGCTCGACCCGACCCTTCAGGATGTTTCGGTCCAGCATGCGGGCCTCAATCTCATCCTTGGCGGCTTCGTAGGTGTGGGCTCCTATGATGATGCGGGTTCCGTATTCCTTATTCAGCGGCTCAAAACGAGCAGCCATGTTTACGATGTCGCCCATGACGGTATAATTGGAACGTTTGTCCGACCCGATCCACCCGGCCATGACGGTGCCGGTGTTGATGCCAATCCGGAATTCCACCTCCACATCAAATTGGAGACGCAATACTTTCTGGAGTTGAGGCAGCATGCGACGCTGTTCCAGGCCGGTCAGGCAGGCGTGCACGGCATGCACGGTCGAAGGTTTGGGTGCGCCCCACACCGCCATGATACTGTCACCGATGAATTTGTCGACATACCCATCACGGGTGATGATGAGGTTGGCCATCGGGGTGAAATAGTGCTTCATCAGCAGCGATACTGTGGCCGGGGTAATGTTCTCAGCAAGGCTGGTGAATCCTTCGAGGTCAGAAAAGAACACACTCACTTCCTGGTTGGTGCCGGCTGCCGTAATACTGTCCGGGTTATCCAGCAGATAGTTCATCACCCCTTCCGATACCTGGTTGCTGAACTGGCTTTGGATCAAGGTAAAGTCCTTTTCTTTCAACCAGTATCGCAAAGTGGTCAGTCCCACATAGTTCATGCTGGCGCAAAGCAGGATCCAGGTAGGGTTGAACATGAGTCCCGTCGAATTGAACAGAACCATGGTGCCGACGAGAAGAAAGACGACCAGGCCAACGAACACCAAGAGGGAAAGCAAGGCTTTGCGCCGACTGATCAACCAGGTGAGAAAGAGGCCGACGATGGCGATGAAAATGAAATTAATCGCAAACTCCGCCTGGAGGCGTGTCTGAACATCTCCACTTAGGATGTTGTCGATCAGCGTCGCGTGAATTTCCACCCCGGTAAAGTCTTTGCCGATCGGGGTGGGCCGGATATCACGCAGTCCGGGTGCCGAGGTGCCGATAAAAACAATTTTTCCCCGCAGCGATCCTTCCGGGATGGTGCCTTCGAGTACTTCTTTTACGGAGTAATTGTGATCGAAGGATTTAATCGCCTGTTGGCTCCGATCTTCGCCTCGGGCTTTGCAATAGTTGAGATAAATCTGACCGGCATGTTGGGTTGGAATGTTCAGGTCGCCGACCTGGATGCGCTGCACCTCACCCCATTTATGATGCACGATGATGTTGGAAGGCTTATCCTGGTACATACGCAACGCTTCAAGACCCAGTGAAGGGTAGATCCGGTCGGGTCCGTAGGCGTAGATCAGGGGCACCCGCCTGAACGTTCCATCGTCATCGGCCCCACAGTTGAAAAATCCCTGGCCATTCGCGCGAGCTACAAAGTTGGTGAGGTTGGGGGTTACGTTGTTACATTGCAGGAGAAAGGGCGGTTCTCCGGCGGGACCTTTCAGGATGACACGTCCCTTGAACAGCGGATCCACGCGTGAGTTGGTTGCCTTCACCGGCGCCTCGCTTACATGGAGATAACAGCCGAGTACGACGGTACTCATTTCAAGGATGTCGGCGAGTACCCGGTCGTAATTGCGCAGACCGGCCGGGATACCACCAACCGTGGAGCTTTTGAATATTTTCTCCAGCTGATCCGGCGAGGTCCGGTCCTCCTCCGCAAACACCATATCAAACGCGATCACTTTTGCGCCTTCGGCTTCCAGCCTTTTCACCAGTTGGGCGAGACGATAACGCGACCATGGCCACTGACCATACGCATCGATACTCGCCTCATCAACGTCCACGATGGCTACCGCGCCCGACTCCGGGGCTTTGGCTTTGTTGCGGATCATCGCGTCATACACCCCCCATTCCAGTTCGGAAAAGGGTTTCAGATGCTCCTTAATGCGATAGAATTGTAATCCGAGCAGCGTGAGAATCAGGCCGAAAATCAACACGGTCTGTGATTTCATGCTGATTCCCCTCCCTTGCTCGTTTTAGCCATGATCATGGCCCTAAATCAGCAGCATTTATGCCGAAGCCGGGATCGGGTACATTTTCACCCCTCTTTATCTCACGAAATGAACATTTTGGCACCTCTTATGCTGGTTCATTGTATATGAGAAGAATGATTATTGATCGCAACGTCATCCGCACCAATGACGTGTTCGAAATCATCATCGAAAATTTCCCCGACATCATCCATTCGGTCGATGATGACGGCAATATCGTTTTTACGAACCGAGCAGCCGAGCAGTTGTTAGGCTATTCCCGTGAGGAATTACTTGCCATGAACGTGCGCGAACTCTATGCGCGCGAGGTGCTCGATTCGCTGGAACGCGGATTTACGAACTTGAAACGCCGCGGTGACTTTACGGTTGAAAGTGTACTCGTCGCGAAGGACGGCAGCCATATTCCGGTAGAAATTCGATCCTTCAGTATTTATGATGATTACGGCCGCTTCGTGCGTACCTTCTCCATCTTGCGAGACGTTCGTAAGTTGAAATCCCTGCAAGAAGGCATCGTGCATACCGAGCGACTCGCCGCTATTGGGGAATTAACATCCGGTATTGCGCACGATATTAACAACCCGCTGGCTTTGATTCGCAGCTGTTGCGATATGATCAATGATATATTTAACGACAAACGCGACTCGCCGAATGGTCGCCTGAACGAGATGGAAGAGTATGTCGCGGATATCGATCGCGCGTCTAAATCCATCGAAAAGCTGTCGCGCCAAATGCTTGATTTTTCCCGTGGTGTATCTGAAAGCGCCGCCCTGGTTGATCTGGGGGGCGTGGTGTTGGACGGGTTGTTTCTGATGAATAGTAAGGTGACGCGGTGCCTGGTCACGGTTCACCATGACATTCAACCCGGGAATTTCTTCGTCAAAGGAGTCGATAACAAGCTGCAGCAGATCTTCGCCAACCTGATCAGAAATGCGAGTGATGCCATGGTTGAGGTGGATACCCGCGAGATGACGATTACGATTGTTGAGGATATGTATAAGGAGCAGAAGTGCTGGCGCTGCGATGTGACGGACACCGGTATAGGCATTCCGCGCGAGAAGCACAAGATACTCTTCGATTCCTTCTTTACCACGAAGCCGAAAGGCGAGGGGACCGGGTTGGGACTCTCCATTTCTCGGGGTATCGCGCGCGATCACAAAGGGGACATCCTGGTGTCCTCCCACGTCGGCAAAGGCACGACCTTCAGCGTTTACCTGCCGATTCTGAATGTCGATTCACTCGACGATGTTTCCGGTACCATCATCGCTTAATCGTCCGTCGATCCGCAACAGGCGCTTCCGATGATTGGAGCGTATTTTTGAGCCGCTTCCGATGATTGGAGCGCGGCTCTTGCGCGTTTTTCAACTGCCTGCTAGGCTTTGGGAAGATTTATGAACCCCTTTCGTCTCCTAATCATTTCGATTTCATTCTCGCTGATGCTGTTCTGCATGGCGGGATGCGGTTCGTCGGACCCGTCCTCCCCTGAGGACGAAGCCCCGCTGTATCACGCCCAGGCCAGAATTCTGATCACCCTGGCGGATGGTGAAACGCCCGCACCGATCCCCATCATCGAAAACGAACGGCTCATGCTGACTTCCCGACCGGTGCTCGAAGCCTTTATTGAGAAACGCAAAAAGCTGGAGACGGAACAGGCTGAAGTGGAGGTGCTTCCGGAGGAAGTCAGCGCGGTTGCGCGCCGCCTGGCCGTTGAACATCTGGAGGGGTCCGGCGTGCTGGAAATCCGCGCGGCCGCCCTGCATCCCGCGAACGCAGCCATGATGGCCAATGGCCTGATCGAAGCCTACCTCGCCAATCGCGCGCTGTTCCGTAATCTGGATAAGGAAGCCGACCTTGCGGCCATGGAGCAGCAGATTCAAGGGCAGGCCGGCAAGCTGCAGGCAGCCGAGCTCCATTTGGCCGCGCTGGAAAAGGCGCATCCGGATGCGGCTCCGGCGGATCCGGAGCAGGAGGCGGAAGCGTGGATTGAAGCCATGGCGCATGCGCGTCTGGGCCTGGTCGCATCAGAAGAGAAGATGCGATTCATGCAAACGGTTCCCTTTTCGGAGTGGGGCTATTATACCACGACGTTTGCGTGGAACACCAACTTCGTCGCCAGCCTGAAGGAGCATCGCGATGCTTCGGTGATGGAGGAGTTACTCGCCCGGCAGCTGGGCGCAACGCACGAAAAGGTGTTGAGCCTGCGGGCGGCGAGTGAGGCCTTGCGCCATACGCTGGAGGAGATGGCGAAGCAGATGCGAGGTGTTGCGAGTAACGAGTTTACCCAGACACAGGCGGCATACGAAACCCTGGCCGCCCGGAAGTTAAACGAGAGCAAGCCCTTGAAAATAAATCTGGCCTTGAATAAAGCCCGGCGCGATGTCGCCATCCAGGAAACGGTGTTGGATGCCTTGCGGGCGCATGCTGAACAAGAGGTCCAGGCGGTGGAGGCCTATCCGCAGGATGTGCGAATTCGCTTGTTGGAAATTGCGGTCCCCCCGCCGGCACCTGCCGTTCTTCCCTGAACAGCCGGTTAGAAGTCGAATTGGATCTGGCCCTGGAAATCACCGCCCAAGTCCTGTGAATCGGTCGTACCGAGTTGATGACCCTGGATCATGGGTTCGCGGCCAAAACACTTTGCGATCAGTCCTTTGCAGGCTTCCCTTACTTCGATCGATGGGGTGGTTTGGCGTTGCTCGACGAGAGCGGGAAGAATGCCGGGTAGAAATTCCGCGAGTAGGTTCCGGGCATCGCGCCGGTCCCGGGAGCGATCGGCATCCAGTTGCTTTAACGCCTGGCGTACCGCTGTTGCCTGATCACCGGTTGCGGTAATGCTCGCTTCCGACCAGTGCGATAAAACGCTCTTCAGATCGAATATATGTTTCCGAAGCTCATCCGCCCCTTCGCCGACCTCCCACTCGATCAAGGTTGATGTGATGCGTTCTCCCTTTTCATCCAGCAGCACGACACTTTCCTTGATGGAGAGATCCGGGACGACCTTTTTCAAGGCTTGGCGATCGATACAGAACCAGAGCGGAACCGCCAGTAACTCCCGGGTGGCAAAGGTCTGATCCGTCGCGATCGCGTTGCAGGCTCGGAGGATGGATGCGATGTTTCCGGAGTCGGGTAACACGATGGCCAGCCCATAGCACTTTTCGAGCTCGAGTTGCTGCGATACCTCTTCCCAGGGAACCGAGGCGAGCGAGCCTGGATTGATTTCCTCGAAATCAAAAATTCTGGCGGAAGCGGTCAGGCTGCCCACACAGAGCAGGGCCATCACAAAACCTTTCGTTGATGAGGGCATCATGGAGGAATCATAAACGCTTTTGTCGGATTGTCAGGGCAAAAAGCCTCTGCCCTCACGCGACTTGCATTGTCGCAGAGCCCGTTCTATGGATGGAGGCATGGATACCATCTGGTTAACTTGCCCCAAAGGCCTGACCGCGCAATTGTGTGCCGAAGTCCGTGCCCTTGGCTATGAGGTCGTCGCGGAACACCCCGCAGCTGTGGAAACCTACGGTACCATTGAGGATTGTATGCGGTTTAACCTCCACTTGCGCACCGCGCATCGGGTGCTCTTAAAGCTGGAGGAGGCGTCTTGTCGGGATGCAGATGAACTCTACGAGGTTGCGCTCGCGATTCCCTGGGAGAACTATTTTACCATTGATGATTACGTATCCATCACCTCGACCGTTCGGAACGACACGATTCGTGATACCCGGTTCGCCAATCTGAAATGTAAAGACGCGCTGGTTGATCGCTTCTGGGGCAAATTTGCTGCACGTCCCGATACGGGGCCGTTACGGGATCGAGGGGTGGTCTTTTTCTTCTGGCTGGATGATCAGGTAAGCTTCTATCTCGATACCTCGGGCGAATCGCTCTGTCACCGCGGATATCGGAAACAGCCCGGTGAGGCCCCGATGCGGGAAACCCTGGCTGCAGCATGCGGTTTGGAAACCGGATGGACCGGAGAGGGCAATTTTATCAATCCCATGTGTGGCAGTGGCACCCTGGCGATTGAAGCCGCATTGATTGCGACGGGCACCCCTCCGGGAATGCTACGTGACGCCTTCGGGTTTCAGCATCTGAAGGGGTTTGATGAGGCGAAGTGGCAATCGCTGCGAAGCGAGATCCCGGTGAAGTCCTTCAGCGGAAGAATCCTCGCCAGCGACATCAACCCGGCGGTTCTGGAGGCCGCTCGTATGAATGCGGCGGCGGCCGGAGTGGAGGATGTGATCGAGTTTTCGGTTCAGGATTTCCGCGAGCACGAGGTTCCGGAAGGTGGGGGCGTTTTCTTTTTCAATCCACCGTATGGGGAGCGAATGGGGGATCACACGGAGCTTGAGGGGATCTACAAGGATATTGGTGACTTCCTGAAACAACGGGCGACCGGGTACACCGGCTGGGTCTTCACGGGCAACATTCGTATGCTTAAACGCGTGGGTTTGCGGCCTGGGGCAAAAAGAGTCCTCTATAATGGCGCCATTGAGTGCCGTTTGGCCGATTATGCGATGTATTGAGCCGGCTTGCGGCTTTGAAACGCGCGGGATCCCTCGAAATCGACCTTTTTACTGTCTCGCCAGGCGATTGGGCGTTGTCTTTCGGAATCGGTGAAATGTAATGCGAAAAGGTGCTTTTTTCCTATGTATTCACCCACGGAAGCTTAATAAATATGCCGCATTCGGGTAACCTTAGGGTGCACCCTTAGTCGAAACAGCGCTACTCTTTAAACAACTCTCATGTTTTCCAACAAATTGATCAGGCTTATCACGACAGCAGCGGTTCTCTCGGGGATTTCGCTATATGCTGCATTGACGGTTGATATGGTGGATGTCGGCTATCAGGAGAATGCGCCTCACAGCCCGACGGGGCTTGGCACCAAAGGCTTAATCTACAAGATTGGCAAAACGGAGGTCACCAACGCGCAGTATGCGTACTTCCTGAACCAGACGGACCCGAACGGGGCGAATTCGATCAGTTTGTATAACGCAAACATGGGTTCTGATATCCGCGGGGGGATTAATTTCGTGCCCGGTAACCCGATCGGTACCAAGTATACGACGAAGAACAATATGGGTTTTAAGCCCGTGAATTTTGTCAGCGCTTATGACGCTATGCGGTTTACCAACTGGATGCAGAATGGCGCCGAAGGTACGGCCGATACGGAAGCCGGCGTTTACAACATCACCCAGTCAAATATCGATGACAATATCATCAGCCGTAACCCGGTAACCGGTTATGTGTTGCCCACAATCAATGAATGGTACAAAGCCGCTTTTTACGATCCGCGTACCGAAGCTGAGGGCGGCCCTGCTGGCGATACGCATTATTGGCAGTACGCGAATCAGTCGGATATCGCACCCGGAGAGGCGGTGGTGGATGGCAACGGTAATGTCATTAATGGACCCGGTGATTTCGTGAACTGGAACAACGGCGCGGACTGGAACGGCCAGGATGGCAATGTCTCGACCGTCGGGGGAATCGGTGCAACCAGTTTCTTTGGCGCTTCCGACTTAACCGGCAACGTATGGGAGTGGACCGACACCATTTCGCTGGGCCTTTTCCGCAATATCGTCGGTGGATCCTATGACTCCGACAGCGCGGACCGCCTGAGTTCAGAACTGACTTTCCGTACGATCCCAACCCTCGAAGCGGCAAACTTCGGCTTCCGACTGGGTTATGCCTACAGCGCCAAATCGGTTCCCGAGCCGAGTACCGCCGGGTACCTGGCGATGGGTTTTATGCTGCTGCAATTCGTTCGTCGGGTTCGCCGCGAACACCAGAGTATGGCCTGATCCGCTTGGGTGCGTGAATTGGCTCACGCTCGCACGACTCGTTTACGATTCCATATTATGCTTGGTCGTCTGTTCGTCGAAGGAGCCGAATCTGTCGGGAGGAACCGCGGATAAACGCGGATCCGGGTGCGGGCTTACGCGGGGACGGAATGAATTCCGTATTACGCGAGTTGGGGTGGAATTCCTGTGGGCCGGCGGAGGACGATGCCTCTCGTCTACTGAACCTTGAGGTCGTCTTCGGTATTCCACTTGCGATCGGGGCCGGCAGATTTGATTTCCAGCTGTTTCGCGGACATGGGGTGGAAGAAGAAGGGTGTGCCCCATCGATCCGTCAGCTGGCCTTTAGCGTTGATCGCCGGGTGGTCGGCGGGAATCAGGCCGATCCGTTTCAGGTTTACCCCGACCAGGGCTTCCACGACTTCCTCGTTCAGGCCTGCTACCGGGTTTTCCCTCAAGCCACGGCGATACTCCTCGAAGACCGATTGGAGAATTTCGAGGTCTTCCATTGGCGGGGTTTCCGGATCATGCAGTTGGAGGGTCAACGTTGCGATGGGCAGCATGGTGACCGGTTTACTCATGTCTGGACGAGGTGGCACCGGCGGGACACCGGAGTAATTGGCGGGTCTTGGATAACAGATAATATAAGGGCGGTCGTCGCGGGAAGGAGGGCGCAGGTTAACCGGGGCGGGTTTGGGAGCGGGTGCCAGCGCAACCACCTCCTCGGCCGGAGGGTGGATGACGACTTCATCCTTGAGGGTGAAGGTGTAAATCGTGAACACAACGAGTGCTACCCAAACCACCGCAAGCAGGTTGCGTCCACTTTTTCGCATGGCGATCAGAGCATGAAGTTCATATTCGCCGCGGAGACCGTGAAGGGGTCGTCAAAGCGATACAGGTTGGGAAAGATGGCTTCCAGATCGTTGCTGGTCGCACCGAACCATTTTGCGATCACCGCGGAGTATTGATCCACGGCCGTGGTTGGAATCCATCGCCCGCGGTTGCTGCCGACATCCAGGCCGGCGCCAACCTGCAAGTCTGGATAATACCCGTAGATGTTCTTACCTTTTACGCCGCCACCCAGCATAAACTGGTTGCCGCCCCACCCGTGATCCGAGCCCGCGCTGGCGTCTTCGCCGTTGGGGGTAAAGGTGCGGTTGAAGTCGGATGCGGTAAAGACGAGTACGTCGTCTTCGAGGCCGAGCTGGACGATGCTGTCCCAGAAGCCTTTCACGGAATTGTTCAGATCAGTCATCAGATTGGAGTGGGAACCAATCATGTTCTGGTGGGTGTCATAGCCCCCGGTATCCACGAAAAAGATCTGGCGATTGTTGGCCAGCGAATCGTGTCCGGCGATCAGACGGGCGATCATCTTCATGCGATTGGCGAGACCGGAGGTCGCACCGGCATTGGCGAATAGATTGTCAAACGTAAATCCTCCAGTACCCTCCGCCGTAGTCGCATCATCCAGGGCTGAACCGATGAAGCCTTCGGTGTCGCGCGCGTTCATGACGACATCGGCAAAGGAGTCCTCGAGCAAATGCTCGTGCGTGAGCTTGGCCACTTCCTGGAGTCCGCGCAGGCGCCAACCCTGGTCCGTGTCTCGGTAGGTGACGCCATCGACTTCCAAAGCGCTTGAATAGTTTGAGCCGTAGCCGTCCAGCACATTGACGCCACCACTCCCCATGTTGAATTGGGCAACGTTTCCACTGGTGCCTACCTGGAAGTTGTTCGAACCGCTCAGCGAGATCGACATGGAGACATTGCTGCTCGGATTATACGAAGCGTGCAGGAGCTCCGCCATACGTCCGCCCCAACCGGAGAGGAAGGGCTGGTCGGGAAGGGAGCTTTGCCACTGGGTGACCTGGTCGGAGTGCGAGAAGAGTTGAGGGGGGCGGGGGACGAGGGAGTTGAGATATTCGTCGCGATTGGCGAACGGATAGGCCAGGGAGCCCAGGTTGGCGGTAAACGCAAGGTCGCCCGCGTTAAACAGGTTGGCCAGGTCGGCACAAGCCGGATGGGTACCCAGGTCGTCGGTGGTGTTGTCCGCAGCCAGTGCATTAAGTTCAACGGATGGAATCGCCAAGACGCCGCGTCCCGCATCGTAATTGGTACGCAGGGTGCCTGATCGGGGCACCAACAGATTGTTCGAGTCGTTACCACCGGCCAGAAAGAGGCAGATGATCGCCTTGTAGTCCCCGCCTGGAGCGGCGTTGGCTACGCTGGCATTCATCAAGCGAAGGCTGGCGAGGGTGCTGATCATACTGGTAAGCCCCATGGAGGCACAGGCGGACTGGCCCAGAAACTGGCGGCGCGAGAGTTGTAGTTTTTTATCTTTGCTCATGGTGGTTCCTATCGCTGGGTCGCGGCTTGGGGAGAGTTGGCGATGATGTAGACCGCATTCCTCACCTTGTCGAGGCTGCCGGTCGTGTTCTCCACGGCTTCGATCATGATACTCCGTGCATTCGGGGTCGGTGCTGCTTCCAATTCAACTTTCATGGAGCCGGCATTAAACAAGAGATCCAGGTAGTCGATGACTGCTGTCGCCGCGCTGAGTTCTGTGCCGCCGGCAAGTACCGCGTCGTGGAGCGCAACGAGCGGGGTGTAGTCCAGATAGATGTCGTCATCCGAGCTTGAATATCCAGGCGGTGATCCGTCGCCGGACAATCTGCCGAAGACCGCATCGTAGATCTCGTCAATAAACGTGACGATCTGGTTTTCGGTGGCGATCTGAAATTCCGGTGAAACCAGACCAGCAGCTCCGAGTTTCCCGGGCTTGGAATAATCCGGGACGAAGAAGTTGAACACCGTCGGCGCGTTGTGTGGCACCTGGCCCAGGTTCCGATGATCACGGTACCGCAGACGGGTGGCATTGGCCGGGAACTTAGCCAGTTCGGCCGCCGGGTAGCCATTGGTCGAGAGGCTGGAGAGCGGGATATTCGATCCGGCGTTAAACGCCCGCATCATGGCGGTCATGCGAATGATCGGCTCCTTGGGCTTTCCGTGGCCGACCCGGCTCACGATGGAAAGTTCGCGCGCTTCGTAGTCGAGGAGCACGGCCTTGATGGTGTCGCCCAGATCGCCGCCTGAATTCGTGAACGCCTGGGTGACCCGGTGCAGGTAGCCGCGACTCGGATTGCTGGTGACGAAACGCTGGATCAGTCGCCGGGAGATAAAGGAGGCGGTGCTCCGGTGACGGCCGAGTACCTGGCAGACAATTTGCAGATCGCTCTCTGCCGGCAGTCCGGACGGGATCACGACATTGTCAGCGATTACCTTCTCGCGTGTTTCGTGATAGTTCTGGAACAACTTCATCGGGGCCAGCCAGCGGTCCTGCCAGAATTCGTTGCTGTTGCCGCGGAAGAAATTGGTGTTCTCAACCACGTTCGTTCCCGAGCGGTATTGGCCGAAACCGAAGCCGGTAAAGACCTTGGCCATTTCCGTGATGGTCTTGTTGTCGTAGGTCGGGACGGGCAAGCCATTGCTGTCGAGCTGGATGGTTCCATCGGGATGCAATCGGACCAGGCCGATCGAGAACAGCTGCATGATCTCGCGGGCATAGTTCTCATCGGGGCTCACAACCACAATGCCGGATCCATTCTTTGTTTCCTTGCGATTGCGGAGGTGGCTGAGGTAGGCACCCATGAGCGGGCTCATGCTGACATCCATCAGTAAGGGCTCGTAGGCTTCAAATGCGCGTGCCGACAGCATGTCATAGTACGTCGCCATGCCGAGGATCGCTGCCTCGAGGGCGCTGTCCTGGTCGGAGATGACAAAGATCTCGCTGAGGGCAAACGCCATACGTTGACGGAGTTGGTCTTCACCATACACCGCGAATTGGTACCATCCGTAGCGTCGGGCTTCGTTGCCCAGGTTTCGAATATTCGTGGTGACAAAGTCGTTGGTTGCGGCCTGTACAAAGGGCAGCAGTTCAGAGCGGGGAACCTGGTTCGTATCCATTTGCTGGTCGATCCAGGCCTCCATGCCGGCCAGACGATCACCGTTGCCGATCAACGGATCGAGGATCATGTCTCGCAGCGCTTCCACGGAATTGGAGGTTGGACCAAAGGTCGCCTGAGTGAGGAAGCGGATGATGTCGCGATCAAGGTCGTTGCCGGTCAATACGGAAATGCCGGGAGGTGCATCCGGCACCTGGAAGGAGGTGGACCCCTGGGTCAGGATCAGGTCCCCGCGAATCTCGCCGCTGGGGTAGTTGACCGAGTGTACGTTCACATACAGGCCGCCTGAAAAGAGGCGATCCAGGACTTCCTGGTCGGTGGTCATGAACTGTGCCGCGCGGACCGTCCATTCAAAGTCGGAGACCTGACCCGCGGGCAGGCCCTGAACAGCCGGACCACTCACGGGGTTGGAGACGTGAATGTGAGCCGCCACCTGAGGGCTGGTCAAGCCGCTGAAGCTGAGGCCGACCGATCCGATGGTATTGTCGCCGCTGAGGAGCACGGTTCCGATGCCGGAAGCACTGGTCTCGGCGTTATTTTCCGAGCCGAGGTAGGCCACAAACAGACGCTGGTTGCCCTGATTGTTTTCGGCATCTTTTACCGCAATGGCGGCGATATTCGTTGCGCCCACGGTGTACGCCGCATCGGGCGTGATGGTCAGGGTCAGGGTTTCCGGGACTTCATTCAGTTCGTCCGCAATGGGCTGGACCAGCACTTCGACGCTGTTGGCGCCGAACGCCAGGTCGACCGCATTGGTGATCGGGGTCCCACTGCCGTCGGTGATGATGTAATCGTTGGTGTTCGCCGAGCCTTTTGTGAGATCGCCGTTGCCGCCCAGGCTGAACAGGATGGTCATGGCATCGAGGGAACCGGTCCGTTCGACGCGGAAGCGCGCGGGTACGCCTTCTTTTTCATAGGCCGAATCCGCTGCGACTACGACATTGAGCTGATCCGCTGAGTCAAACGCGGCCATGAGCTGTAGCGCGGCTTTGTCGCCTCCGCCACCGGCGGAAAGGCCGAAAAATGGATTTAATGCACCGACCTGTTCCTCTTCCCAGGAAGATACTTCATCGGCGTCCGCGTCACGGTCTTCGACGGCCATACTGACATACCAGACGCCGCTCTCGGACAGCCAGGCTCCGGATTGAGAAGCTGAGGCATCGATCCATGGCGATAGGTATGCGCCATCAATCACCTCGATCCGCGTACTATCTTCGCCGTGCCAGCCTACGCTGATATGATCATTTCCGCTGCTGGCCTTGTGTAGCACCTCAATATAATAGCGCTGCCCGGCGATCAATTCGATCGTGGTGGACTTCTGGAAGAGACTGTGATGCCAGGCTTCGGGCTGGGAGGCGTCAATGACCCGTGCGATGCGCTGGGCATTGGCCGGATTGTCATCCGTACTCAAGTGAAGCTCCGCCTGGTCGCTTGCGGCTACATAGAAGGTGTAATCCTGGGTCTGAACAGGGGTCAACCAGCCGCGGATCCGAGCGCCGAAATCGTCAGCGGAATTAACCGGTCCGGAAAGACGTGCGAGGGTTTCGCGACCCGGTTCCACATGTTGATAGACGGGATCGTAAACCAGGTCTGAAATACGTGTTCCCGGGATTCCGTTCCACACTTCGCGGGTGATACCGCCATTTACCTGGGGGGCTTGCCCCGGACGGAACGTGGCCGTAAGCTTGCGGCCATTCCCATAGATCAAGGTGCCTTCGTTGGTGAGGCTGTCGAGTGCATGACCAAAACGCGCCTGGTAGGCTTTGCCCTCTACACTGTTCCACTCGACCTCGAACGTGCCATCCTTGAAGGTGTGGCGCGTGAAGTTGAAGCACGATTCCGGATCCAGTGGGTCCGTACCCGCGATCGACTCTTGCAGGTTGTTGTGGCCATCGGCATCCGTATCAATTGACGGAGCCAGCGATCCAGCGTTGAATTTGAGTTCCCAGATGTCCGACAGCCCGTCTTGATCTTCATCAAGATCTGCAGAGACATTCAAAAGTGGGAACACAATCAAGCTGGCCAAGAAGTAGACAAGCGGTTTTTTGATCATGGTATGTGTTGAGAATACCGGGTTCTTATATAGCCGTCAAACGTTAGGATACGATTCGTCGCACTATATACTATGTAGCTGTATGTCATTCGCAATGAAGCACTTCCGCCTACCAATATCCTAAGGGTATTGATGGTTCTGGCGTCTTGGGTGTAGCCGTTCACCTGCCTGTATATCGTCCTTTTTTCTGAAGATTGATAAGAATTAGCTTTTATTGGCCGGTTCGTACCGAGATTCGCCGGTGCAGCTGGATGAGGTGTCAGCTTTAGGGGTATAGCCCCGTGCCTTCTGCAACCGCATCGAGAATTACATGCTGCATCAACGGGCGGCGAACCTGCCCTTCACCTTTGTGCCCGCGATCGGGAACACGCCCGCGCGAAACTACTCCTACCTCGATGGTGACCAGGATGAAACCCGTACGCTGGCGAGCAGCTCCCCCGGTCAATTCGACCTCGCCCTGATCAGTAACCACACCGTGAAAGGCGGCTTAACCGATACCTGTCTGGATCATCGTCTCTCGGTGCCCCCGTACTTCACCTGGGCCGAGAATGTAACCACGCGACCCGATAATCCGACCTACAAAGGTCAGGATGCCGATAGGTATTTCGTATTGAACCTCTCCGTAAATTACGAAACCGATACATACCGGCTTTGGAGTCTGGTCCGGAACATCACCGACGAAAGCTACACCACACCGGCGTGAACCGGTGGCTCAAACAACCCGCCCGAACAGCCACAGGATCTGCTGAGCTGGTACGTCGGCGCGACCTTGTTCTTCTAGCGGATCAAGCGATCAGGGAATATCCTGCGTGGTAAAGCTTCCTGCGACGGGTGAGCCTCCCAGGGTGGCCGTGAAAAAACCCGCATCCGCGCTGGTGGGAAAGCTGAGATTCAGTCCGCTTAACGGCAAACGATCTGCGGCGGCGGAAGCACTGTCAAACGACAGATTGCGGATCCGGCTGACGTAGGGGAGGTCGCGACTGTACGTATAGAAGTCCAGGGTCCCATTCTGAAACGAGGTCAGGTTGGAAGCATACAGGCCGGTCGCGCCGGTGCTGAATCGGATAATGATCTGGGCGCCCGGAATCCCCAACGTTACCCGCAGGTCGAGATCCTTACCGACCAAGGTGGTGGGAACAACGAAGGCATTGGCATCGTATTGGACGCGGGTCAGCGAGAAGAAGGCCCGCGGTTGGCTTGGTATCACCCAGGGTTCCGCGGTGTGGGTGGCCGTGATCGAGGAGGCCTCATGAAAAAAGTTTGAGCGGGATAGCCAGCTGAATAGGTCCGTCGACGTACTCACGTACTGATGCGCAAAGGCCTGTTTGGTGAAGCTGATCTCGAGTTGATCGAGGTTGAGTAACACGCCATCCTGCACCACATCCGGCAAGCCTTGCGCATGAACATCAAATGCTTCAGCCGCGGTTCCGATGCGCAGGATGCGCACGGCGTTCATGACGACGTCGATCAGGGGTTTGTCCAGAAAGTCGGTTGCGACGGAGCCGATGTCGGAGACGATATTCAATCCATCGACGATCTCTCCGAAGACGTTGTGCTTATCGTCCAGGCTGGGGGTTGCCCCCAGGGTGATAAAAAATTGGCTGCCATTTGTCCAGGGACCTGAGTTCGCGGTGGATAACATGCCCGTCTTGTCGTGGCGCAGGTCGGGGTGGAATTCGTTCTGGTACCGGTAGCCGGGGCCTCCTGATCCCGTGTTGTCATGGCCGCCACCCTGGATGACGAATCCGTCGATGACCCGATGGAAAGTAATGCCATCAAAGAAATGGTTGGAGATCACCACGCCGGAGTCTTCGTTCAGCCAGGCTCTTGATCCTTCTGCAAGTCCGACAAAACTGGCCACCGTGACCGGTGCCCGTTCATAATCCAGTCGAGCCGTAAAGTCTCCGGCACTTGTTTCAAAGGACGCATAGATGCCGTCTGCGAGGGCCGCTCCACCCGCATGTGCTTGGGTGCAGGCCAGGAGGACGCCAAGAATGAGGAAAGCATATTTGTTCATGAAAGGGCTTCATAACGCCAATTATCTGCTGTTTTCAAAATAAAAGCATCCAATTCCGGTCGATTTCGGGATGGGAAGCCATCCCACAGCAAACGAAAATCCGTGAACGTCGTTGACGAAAAAATCTCCTTGCTACACGGCTTGGCTCCGAAAATTCAAAAGAGGTGTGCATTTATCACCGTCAGGGCGGTAGTTTGAAGAACGATGGAACATGCAGAGGTAGTTGAAGAATGATGTATCGAACGGATCCTATTTGTCAGGTGGCGCGGCCCAGGTATGCCTCGTTGCTACTTATCTTGTCGGCGGCCCTTACCATTTCTCATGCGGATAGCCGTTCGGATGGCTTATACGCCACGATCACGACATCCCTGGGGACGATGGTTGCTCAATTGGATACCAATGCGGCACCCAAGGCTGTAGCCAGTTTTGTAGGCTTGGCCGAAGGCTCAAAATTGTGGCTGAATGAAACGACGGACCGCGTGCACAGCGAGCCCTTTTATGACGGGAAAATATTCCACCGGATCATTCCCGGGTTCATGATTCAGACGGGATCACCCAATGGAGATGGCGTCGGCGGTGCGGGCTATTCCTACGAAAGTGAAAAGAATCGCGCCCATGATAAGGCCGGTTTGTTATCGACCGCCAATACCGGGGCCTTTCCGCCGTCCAACGGCTCAGGCTTCTTTATCACCGTCGCACCCGCGACGCATCTGGACGGGGCGTCCTCTGCGCATTCGGTTTTCGGCGACATTATCGAAGGGCTGGATGTGTTGCAGGCGCTGGGCAACGTCCCAACCGATTGTACCTCCGGCAGCGCCTGTTTCGTTTCGGTTGACTGCAATGACCGCCCCTGTGATCCGCCCGTCATTCATTCCATCACCATCGAGCGTTGCGGTGCCGCAGCCCTCGCGTTCGATGTACATGCTCAGGGATTGCCGGATGTTTTCTCCCAGGCCCCGACCCTGGATTTGTCCGCCGTTAAGACCATTACCTTTCCCTTGGTGGATAATACGGGGTATTACCTGCAGGCCTCGTCCAATTTAACCGATTGGGCTACCGCTTTTCTGGGGTTTTATTCCAACACCCCTCCTGAGCAGGTCTTCGATCTTCAGCAGTTCATCCCGCCAGACTCGCCGTATGGATTTTTCAGCCTCGCAGCCGTGACCTATCCAGCCGTTTTTACCCCGCGCGTGATGGAGCAATTCAGCTTTAACGCGACGGACGGGTTTTTCAGCTTTCAGTTGGATGACGCAGACAGTGGCAGCGTATTGTCCGGAACCGAGCCTCGGCTGGTGGGCAATATGACCTCCTGGAGCTGGACCCAGGATCCCTACCAGGGAACCCTGCTGTTTTTTTATGAGGGCGATGTCACTCCGCGTGCGGTGCAGATTCGCATGCTGTTCACGGATCGTTCGTATTCAGCAGGTGTATTCGAGTTGGGTTCAGGCGGCTATTTCTCGCTTGGAACCGTCTCCGGGAATTTCACCTTCTCCTTTACGCCATAGGCCGAATCAGGAATCCATCTCCTGGATGACCCCGAGCAGCTTGCTGCGGGTATCCACCAGCTGCTCGCGCTGACTGGCATAGAGATCGTATTCGTTCTTGAGCTCTGTCACGTCCTCGATCGAAGGCGATTCCGCAACCATGATCGACTTGATCTGCTTTTCAATCCGATGCAGGTGCTCGTCCAGCTGTTCAATAAACGCATGGTTCTGCATCAAAAATTCTTTAGCTTTTTCACGGTCACTCATTCGATCCAAAACCTGCCTGGAATGGATGAAAATGCAATAACCGGCCGCTGAAAAAGTTTCGATTCCGCTGCATCCCCGACCAGATTGCCCGTTTGATTTGGCTGCGTTTGTGGATTTTGGAGTCTGAAGAACCACCCATAGCATTGTTGGATTCCAGCCGTTAGATCTTTGCAGGATGTATGGGCTTCGGTATGTTGGCGGTATGATCTCTATCGGTGATCCCCGTCAAACACGACGAAGTTTTCTCCATGTCGGAGGCCTTGGTCTGGGTGGGCTGGCACTCCCAGGTCCGCTCTCGGCCGTGCAGCCCATGCTGGAAGGCTTGGCTCCGGTGACGGGGAAATCGGTCATCCTGCTCTTTATGCATGGCGGTCCTCCTCAGCATGAAACGTTCGATCCAAAGATGGATGCTCCGGACGGTATCCGCAGTGTGACCGGTGAGATCAAGACAAGTCTGCCCGGTGTCACCTATGGTGCGACGCTTGAACAGCTGGCTCGGCTTGCAGATAAAACGACCATCGTCCGATCCTTCACCACAGGTGATGGCAATCACAACATCAAACCGGTCGTCGGGAAGCAGTCGCTCGACGCGAACCTGGGCTCGATCTACGCGCGCGTAGCGGGTGCCATGAATCCCCTTACGGGCATCCCGATGAACACCATGCTTTTTCCGCGCGCGGTTGTGCCGGGGAGCCAGGAGGGGAATAACAAATTCGGAAAATTTGCGGCCACGGGAGGGCTGGGACATCAATACGCGCCCTTCGCGCCCGATGGGCAAGGCCAACTCCAGGCCGACCTCCAGCTGAACATTGAGCCCGGTCGGCTGGATGACAGACGTTACCTGCTGAGCCAGTTGGATCAGTTTAAAAAACAGTCGGAGAGCAATCGGACGATTCAAGGAATGGACCGTATCCAGCAACAAGGCTTCGATACCCTGGTGCGCGGGATATCCGAGGCCTTTGACCTGAGCAAGGAAGATCCACGCCTGGTCGCGCAATACGACACGAGTGGATTGATGCATGCATCACAAATCAGCCGCAAGTGGAACAACCATCAGAACTACGTCGACCATGTGAATTCTCTCGGCAAGCTCTTATTGCTCGCCCGCCGACTGTGTGAAAACGGATCACGCTTCGTCACCGTCACCACGAATTTTGTCTGGGACTTTCACGCGGATAAAAACAATGCGACCCTCGAAGAGGGGATGCGTTATGTGGGCCAGCCCTTCGACCGGGCGGTTTCCGCCTTCATTGAGGACTGCGAAGCACGCGGCCTGGGAGACGATATCCTCCTCGTCTGCTGTGGCGAGATGGGCCGATCACCCAAGATCAATAAACAAGGTGGCCGCGACCACTGGGGGGGACTCGCCCCGCTGCTGCTCTACGGTGGTGGCTTGCGCATGGGGCAGGTCATCGGGCAGTCCGATGCCGAGGGCGGCCAGCCAAAAGACGACCCCGTGACGATTGCTGATCTGAACGCGACCATCATGCATACCCTGTTGGATATGAGCCAGGTCCGGCTTATGCCCGATTTGCCATCCTCCCTTCAGCAGTGGTTCGCCCAGGGACAGCCCATTAAGCAGTTGATTGGCTAGGGCCCGTACTTCCCGAATCCTTCGG
>JBLIND010000026.1:0-30955 GCA_047639095.1 Candidatus Omnitrophota bacterium
CTCCTGCAAACGGGGGGCGGCGTTGGCGCAGCGGCCTTGAGCACCCTGATGAACCCCGGCCTGATGGGCACGGCCGATGCAGCGGTCGATCCCCTGCACCTCGCCCAGAAATTTGCTCCGAAAGCGAAGCGGATCATCTACCTGTTCATGGCGGGTGGTCCCTCACATATCGACCTGTTCGATTACAAACCGGCGATGAAAGAGCTGCACGGCACCGAGCTGCCCGATTCGATTCGCCAGGGGCAGCGGCTGACTGGGATGTCCAGCGGGCAGAAGAGTTTTCCCTGCGTTGCCCCAATGTTTGAATTCAAACGCCATGGCGAACGCGGTACCTGGATCAGCGAACTCCTGCCGCATACGGCAACGATTGCGGATGACATTACGATTGTTCGTTCGATGAATACCGAGGCGGTGAATCACGATCCGGCAATTACGTTTATCAACACCGGCTCTCAGCAACCGGGCAAACCGAGCCTGGGTGCCTGGTTGAGCTACGGACTGGGCAGCGACAACAAGGATATGCCTTCCTATGTGGTGATGGTCTCCCGCGATGGCGGACAGCTGCAGGCCTTGTATACCCGGCTGTGGGGCAGTGGGTTTCTGCCCGCGGAACACCAGGGGGTGAAGCTTCGCCCGTCGGGCGATCCCGTGTTGTACCTGGCGAATCCCGAAGGCATCAGCCGCAATGATCGACGGGTCATGCTCGACGGTCTGGCGAAGTTGAACAACCAGCATTACGATCAGTTTGGCGATCCGAATACGCAGGCCCGCATTTCCCAGTATGAGATGGCCTTCCGGATGCAGATGTCAGCCCCGGAAATCCTGGATACCGCCAAGGAGCCGGATGAGGTGTTCGAACTCTATGGAGAAGACGCGCGGAAACCCGGAACCTTTGCCGCGAACTGCCTGCGCGCGCGGCGTATGTCCGAACGGGGCGTTCGCTTTGTTCAGCTGTTTCATCGTGGGTGGGATCAACACAGCAACTTGCCAAAGACGATTCGGAATCAATGCAAGAAAGTCGACCAGGGCTCGGCCGGCCTGGTGAAAGACCTCAAGCGCCGGGGCTTGCTGGACGAAACCCTCGTGGTCTGGGGCGGCGAATTCGGCCGCACCATCTATTCACAAGGCAAGCTGACCGCGGACAGTCACGGCCGCGATCATCACGGCCGCTGCTTCAGCATGTGGATGGCCGGCGGGGGGATCAAGCCCGGCTTCGACTACGGACAGACGGATGACTACTCGTACAACATCGTGCAAGACCCGATGCATATCCGGGATCTCAATGCGACCATGCTGCACACCATCGGCGTGAATCACAATCTGCTGACCTTCAAATACCAGGGCCTGCAACAGAAGCTGACCGGCGTCGAAGGCGCCCGGGTCGTCCATGAGATTTTGGCGTAAGCGGGTCCTTCGGGTAGCGCGGAATTCATTCCGTCCCCCTGTCCGTCGACACCCAACACTGCGAGCTTCAGTTTTCCGAAACGGCATTTCCTAACCTTGTGGAATCTGCTTCACGTCGTTATGTTCTAATACGGTTAAGCAACATGCAGAACTCTTCCTTGGCGGAGCTGGATGAACCGGGATGTGATGCGAAAAGGGTTTGGAAGAGACCAGCTCACCCTACTCACCGAGATCGTTGAAACGATATGAATACGATATTTACGGCAGTGGTAAAAGTGACCAACTCGCAGCGGAGTTAAATGATCTTACATCTAATTTCCAAACCGAGCTGACGGCCTTTCTCGCCAAAGCCCGGGAAACGGAGAAGGACGAAGACGCCTTTCCCTTGCCGTGGGAGCGGTACTCGCCGAGCTCGGGAGTTCTATACTTTTTCCCCTCTACCGTCTCCATCCGCACCTGACTCCCGAACTGCTAGAGCAAACATTTGAAAACGAAAAACAAATCACGAGTCTAAAAGGGACGGAGTCAACAACGTCGCAGACGAGTATCATCGCCGCGGAGCAGGTGTTACTTGAGTCGAGGAAGTGCCGTAGGCTCGATGAATTGCTCAACAAACCCAATGGTGGTTTATGGGAGCGACTGATTGAGGCGGCCTGCGGCATTCTTCCGGTTGCTCTCATTCTCTTTCTATCTCTTGTCTTTCCCGACACATTCGGACCATTAATGGAGAACCCGCTGTATTCCATCATTTATCTGCTCTGGATCATCTTAGCTAGGGTGTCGGTTCCATTTTTCTTTTTAAAAAAACGGTACCGTGCGCTAACCGAGATCATGCGTCTTCAGCAGGCGGACTCAGGGGCAGATTGAGAATCGTGTGATTCAACTGGTAGTAAATTTGGCAGGCCACTCGATCCCAAACGGAAGAGTTGAATCCTTTCAGTATTCGATTCCGTGGGACCGCCCTCATAGGGTCTTCGACCCGGTGCTTTGGTTTTTGGTCAGTTGGTTGGCCGTCTTCCATATCGGTATGTACATCTTCGTCCCGCTGATTTTTCCCATGCAGGATCCCCCGCAAACCCGGTCCGCATGGTGGTGGCTTTTGGTACGGGAGTTGTGGCCGAAGGCCCTGCTCATGATGATCGCGATCGGAAACCTGTTTTTCGTGAACCCCACCAACACAAAAGTAAAATTTACCGTCCGAAAAACGGAAGACGTTTAGTCGGATACAAAAACCGAAGGTGTCCCACCCATCCCTTACGCCTTAGAGACTCGGCGGTGGAACCGGATCTGGCAGGCTCGGTGGCTCGACGGGAAAGACCTTCGAGTATGCCACAGCCATCGCGGCGTACATCACGGGCATAAACAGAAAGCCGGGGATGTAGCAGAGCATGAAAGCGACCATGCTGAAAATCCCGAGCAGGATACACAGGCCGAGCAGCCCCCAGAAGTTCTTGGCCACCGCCTTGAAGGAGAGCGTAATGGAAGTCAGACCATCTGCCCGGTGATCGGCGATGAGCTGGTAGGCAAAGAGCAGGAAAAAGTAGAAGATGTTCAACACCAGGGCGCCTGCCATCATAAAGCCCATGTCGACCAGCAGGGCCGTCGGGAAGGCTTCCGGGTTGGGTTGCTCGGCCATCATCATCATGTCGAAGATCATCTTGATGTAAAACGGCACGATCAAGGCGGCACCGAGTACGAGCATGATGATGGTGGGAATCAGGGAGGGTACGAAGACATCGAAGCCCTTGAAGAGGGTACCGAATTCCACTTTTTCGCCGCGCATTTTCGCGAAGAGCGCCATGTAAATACCGCACATCATCGCGCCGAGGCAGATGTACATGGAGGCGCTACCGATCATCATGCCGACGAAGGAGATGCCGAGGAAGAGCCAATACTGATCTTTGATCAGGGCGTATCCGCTGGTGATACAATCCATGGGTTGAATGGGTGTCTTGATAATCTGAACGGGGGTCGCATTCATGATTGCAGTGTATCCGGGTGCATGAGCGGCTTAAAGCTTTTCTTGCATAATCCTGTCGGGGGTCTATTTCTGCGGGATGAAAGACCTCTTTGCTGCTCATATTCGGACGCTGCAGTCGCGTTATGAAGATACGCTGACCCTTCTGGGCGACCAACATATTCATATCGACGCGGTCCTCCTCCATAGCGGAACGGAGCAGATCTACTGGGCGGACGACGCCGGAGTTCCGTTCCGCGCGCACGCGCATTTTAATCACTGGGTGCCAGTGGATCACCCGGAACAAATGGTGCTGATTCAGCCGGGTGAACAGCCCACCTACTTCCAGGTGATCCCGGAGGATTTCTGGTACGATCAGTCAATCGACACCGTCGATTGGTGGGCGGACGCCTTCGATATCATCCCGCTGAAAAAAGCCGAAGCGGTCATGGATCACCTGCCGCCGGCGCGCCGCATTGCCTTCATTGGCGCCAACACCGAGTTTGCCGGTCGACTGGGTTTGCCCAGCTATCTCCACAACGAGAAGAACCTGGTCAACCGGCTTGATTATCATCGCTCGATCAAGACCCCATACGAGGTCAACCGCATCCACACCGCGAATGTGCGGGGCCTCGTGGCGCATGCCGCGGCCGAGCAGGCCTTTCTCGCGGATGGAAGTGAGCGGGATATTCACCGCGCGTTTCTGGCCGCGAATGACGTGGTCGAGCAGGAGTTGCCCTACCACAGCATCGTTGCCCTGGATGAGAAATCCGCGATCCTGCATTACCAGAACCGGCGGACGAGCTCGGGTATCGACCACACGGTATGCCTGGTGGATGCCGGATACCGGCAGAATGGCTATGCTTCCGACATCACGCGCACCTTTGCCAAACCGAATGTACATCCGGTTTTCCTCGAGGTCATGAAACGCGTCGACGCGCTTCAGCTGGAGCTGGCGGGTCAGTTCACCGTGGGCACGCCCTACGAAGAAATTCACAAGACGGCGCTTAGCCGGACCATGGATCACTTGCTGGAGCTGGAGATCCTGCGCGGCGATCGCGTGGCGCTGGAGGAGGCCAAGGTTGAACGCCTTTTTCTGCCGCATGGCATCGGGCACATGCTCGGCATCCAGGTGCACGATGTCGCCGGGATGTTCAAAGATGAGACCGGGGTGCTGGTGCCCCCGCAGGAGGATTTTAAGCACCTCCGCATGACGCGGACGCTCGAACCCGACATGGTGTATACCATTGAACCCGGGATCTATTTCATGCCGCTGTTGTTGAACCCCGAACGGGAAACCGAGAAGGGTGCTTTTATCAACTGGTCCCTGGTGGATGAATTACTGCCCCTCGGTGGCGCGCGTTTTGAAGACAACATTCAGATCACGGCAGATGGCCCGGTGAACCTCACGCGGCCCGATGCGGCTCCCGTGGTCTAAGCCGATGCAGGTGTTCTATTCCAGTTGTCATCTCCTGGCCCGTGCCCTGCAAAGCGATGCCTTGATTTTGACCTTCGTGGGCCGCGTGCTTTTTGCCGGGCGCCCCCAAGCCCGAAAGATGCTGCAGTATTACCTCCATGGTGGCGGCGCTCCACAATCGATAGATGTCGATGCATTGCTGCGCGAGGATATCGGGGTGCGATCTGCCCTGGCCGCGGCGATGGCTGAGTCGGATACCGGATCGATGGCGCTGCCCCAATGGCGTTTTGCGAACCGGACCTGGCGTTACGCCCTGGGAAGTGTGCGCCTGAGCTGGACGCGTCGGGCGGATGTAATTGAGCTTACGCTGGAGAGTAGCTACGACTGGCATCCCGATGAGTTTCGGGTGACCCGTCGCGTGCATCAGGCGGCCGCACGGATGAAAGCAGGGGGCGCGGCGGCTTTCCGTATCGAGGGGACGGCCTGTATCGGGCCGGGGGATGTACAGGTGTCCCAGGCCTGGATCCCGCGGGATTGTTTGTTCCTGTAGCGTGGGTCTCGGACCCGGCGAGTGTGGATTGAGTCGGGTCGGATACCCAACCTACGCTTACTTATCTGCGCTGTTATCCAGGATCAGCTTTTTGGATGAGATCTGATTGAGGGCCCGGGGCGGAGGTGCATTCGTGTTTAAGCGTTGTTCGATGCGCGACCCGACAGGTGGCGGTGGCGCGGGCGAAATCTGCGGCGCGGCGGGGACCCCCCGGGGCTGGCCCGTCGGGGGGAGCATCAACCGGGCTGCGGGATTGGGTTTGGGCAAGGCTGGAACGGATCCCGGAGGCGAAGGAACGCGTTCGGCCTGTCCGGTCGCGGCCGCCGTGAGAGGTTTCTCCGGTGCGACTTGGCGTACGGCTGCCGGCGGAGGCGTTTGCTGCCGGGGCGCGGGGATTACGGGTGCTGCGGGGACGGTGGCCTTTTCCGGTGTTGCAATGGGGGTGGGCAGCGGGAAAACAGGCGCGGGGATTTCCGGCTTCGGCGCGATCGGCGCAATGGTCGGTTCCGACGCCTTTGCCTGAGCAGCCCGCATCTGGGCCTTCAGCGCGGCAATTTTTTCTTCCTGGTTTTGGGTCATGGCCGGTGGGTCAGGGATGGCCGGGGCCGCGGGCTGCTCCTTGGGAGCGGCTTGGGCGGCGGCTTTCAGCCTGTCTTTCAACTCCTGCATCCGGAGGTCATCTACCTGTTGAACTTCAGCCTCGATCTGGAGTTTCTCGGCATCCATTACTTCACGTTCCTGCATGGCTTTCAGTCGGGCATTCGCTTCGCGAAGATCGTTGCCAGGGGTGAGGAGAAGCTTCTTTGGAATGACTTCTTCGGATGGGCGAAGATCCACGACCGGGGTGGATTCCATAATAGGCTCCGGGGCGGCTTCCTGCATGGAGACCGGAAGACGGACGACGGGATCAGCCGCATTCGCTTCAGTAGCGGGTTCTTTATCGGCCTTACGTCCGAAACGGAAGCGGCTCAGCGGGGTCACCGCATCTTTGTCCGGATTCAAGGGGCTGTCGGACCAGCGGCTGTGCCAGGTGTGGTCCTTGCCCTTCGTGGCATTGAACAGGCGCTGGGTTTCCCGCGAGGCATCTTCGATGGAGCTCAACACATAGGGTGTGATCAGGACGAGCAGCTCGGTGCGATTTTTTTCATTCCGCTGGCTCTTGAAGAAGGTGCCGAGGATCGGAAAATCGCCGAGGATCGGAACCTTGGTCCGGCTGTCGCGTTTGTCATCCGCCACCAGGCCGCCCAACACGATGGTCTGGCCATTCTGAACCGCAATGCTGGCTTTCAACTGGCGGGTGGTGATGATGGGAAATTCGTCGCCGCTGATGACCACGTTGCCGCCGACGTTGTCCGCGCTCTGATCGATTTCCATGACCACAAAGCCCTGGGGGTTGATGCGCGGGGTGACGGTGAGTTCGATACCGATGTTTTCGTAGTCGACCGAGGTCCGGGAAACGCCGGTGCCGAGGCCCTGCTGGGTGGCGGTGGGGATGGGGCGTCGTTCACCGACGATGATACTCGCCTCGGTGTTGTCTGTGGTGAGGACCACCGGGGTCGAAAGCACCCGGGCATCGGACGAGCCGGCGGCCATGGTAAGCACCACGTCCAGATTGAGATCATAGAAGCTGGCGAAGTAACTCAGGGCGCCGTCGCTGAGTTCGGTCGCCCGCGTGACGGTTGCTCCGTCGATAAAGGTGGAGCCGCCCTGGCGGGATCCGCCGCCGAATGCCCCAACCGGGACGGAAGAGTTAATGCCGCCACGGGGCCCGAGCACTTCGGTGTTGGCGACGGTCAGGGAGCGCTGCAGCCAGTCCAGGCCGTAGGCGATGTTGTCATTGAGGCTGACTTCCAGGATCACTGCTTCGATGAGCACTTGGTCGAGCATGATATCGAGCTCGGCGACCACGCGTTCCAGGACCTTGATATCTGCGTTGCGTCCCATGATGAGAATCGAGTTCGTCCGGGGATCGGCGATGATTTGCGTGTTCTCTGAAATCTCACCCAGGCTGCCGCCAACGGCCGCTGCGGCCTGGTTTGCGGTCTGAGCCGTTTGCTGCGTGGTACGGGCACGGTTCTGGTTGTTGATGAAATCACTGATCGTGTTGGCGGTCCGGCTGTTGTTGGCCGGATCGTTGTCATTGCGTCCGCCGGCCGTCGTCCCCGTTGGGCGGGTATCGCTTACCGCGGCCCCGATGAGCTCGTTGATGATGCCGGAGAGCTCTTCGGCATCGGCGTATTCGAGGCGGATGTTTTTAAACGTGATTTCCGGTTCCACTTTCGTATCCAGGACCTTGATCATTTCCTCGAAGAAGGGAAAATTTTCCGGACGGGAGATGATGATGAGGATGTTGCTGCGTTCGTCGGCCACGATTTGTGGCTTGCCTGAGATCAGCCCGCGCGAGGCGGCTTCGCCCGTGAGATCGAAGGAGCCGACACCGTTTTTTACGGCCTGAGCGGTCGAGCGCGGGGCTGCGCGAATGATTCCGGGAGCGGGGGGGGTGCGGGCCGCGGTGGTACCGCGGGAGGAGGTGGGTGTACGGTTGGCAGACGCCGCATTGCGCTCGTTTTCGGCAATGCTCTCGGCAATAATTTCCTGGAGCTTGGCCGCAATCTCAGTCGACTGGGCAAATTCGATTTGGATCACCCGGTGCTCTTCGGTGCGGAGCGCGGGCTTGTCGAGGAGCTTCAGCATCTCGACCACGCGTTGAACGTTGTACTTGGTGTCGATGATCAGGAGGGAGTTGTTCCGCTCCAGGGCCTGTACTTTACCGTAGGCGTGCAGCATGGGCTGGATCACGGGTTGCAGCTCCGCTGGCGTAATGTGTTTTAACTCGATGATTTGCTGAATGATGGTCGAGTCTTCCGCGAATGCCACATTGGGATCGTTGATGCCGACGATGCCGGGACCCTGGAGCATGCTGTCGGCCGTCTTGACGATGATGAAGTTCGTCCCCTGGGAGACCATGCTGATGCTGTTCAATTCGAGTACCGTTTCGATGGCTTTCAGGACTTCGGTTTCCGGCAGTTTCTCTTCGCTCACCAGGTCCAGCATGATGGGGGAGACGTTGGGCGCTTTGATCATGATGCGGCCGGTGATCTGCCCGTATACTTCCAGGACGGTCTGGAGGGGGGTGCCCACGTAATTCAGCGCCCACAAAGGCTCCGGCTGGCCGTCTATAACGGATTTGGGTTTAACGATCTGGGCTTGCAGACTGAGACAGCCTGCGAGCAAACCCGCGAGGATGAGCATACATTTTTTTTTCATGATAGGATCTTTCACAACAATCATTCGGAAGGGGTTACCTGCAGGCCTTCGGTGGGAGGAGGATCAGCCGGGATCGGCTCAGGTGCCGGGGGCATCGGTTTGTCGGTCCGGGTGAAGGCAAAGTCGACGGTGAGTTTGCCCTTAATTTTTCCGCCGTCACTCGCCCGGCTCGAGCTGGGCTTGATGGAGAGGTCCGTCACATTCATGACGATACCGCGTGCCTGGAGGTTGTAGAGGAAGTAGGTCAGCGGCTCAATCGTCGAGCTGTAATCACAGTCGATGGAGAGTTCGTAGAGGTCGAAATCGCCCACCTTGCGTTCCTTACCGGGATCGAGGCGATCGATACTGAAGGAGCTGTCTTCTTCGATTTTCCGAATCTCATTCACGAGGTCGTATTTCACGTCCTTGGTCATTGGATGCTGAGGGAGGTTGGCGATAATGCCCTGCATCTCCCGTTCAAGCGGCGCGCGTTTGTGGATAATGCGCTCGTTCTTTTCGATCAGTCGGGTGAGGTTTTCCTTGTTGTCCTTGATCTCGCGAATCTCGGGCATCTTGTTGGATACGATCCAATAGGTGACACCCAGCAGGACGATTAGCGCCGTGATCAGGGCGAGCATAACTTCGCGGCGGGAGGTATTCACGAATCACCTCCCGGTTCCGGAAGAAGCACGGTCACCTTCATTTTGTTCCCATCGAAGGTGTCATCCTTGAGGCCGATAAAGAGTTCCGACTCGGTGAGGCCTTTATAAAACTGGTCCAAGCGGGATTTTTGTTTGGCCTGGCTGTAGATTTTCACGCTGTCTTTGAAATAGTCCAGGCTCGTCAGTTCCACTTCGGGCGGTAGTAACACCACGATTTCACGCAGGCATTCCAGGGCGGTATGGGTGCGATTGGTATACTGCGAAAGTTCGGCTACGCGATTCTGGAGGGCGCGTACTTCGCTGGCGGGGTCCTCCAGCGCCTCCTTCTTTGCGATGAGGGTTCGTTCTCCCGAGCGCTCGACGCTCAGCCAGGAGAAGAACGCGATGAGACTGATCAACCAGATTCCGAGCACGGTCGCGGAGCCGATCAGAAGGTTCTTGCGGAACTGGCGGCTCTCCTCCGCGTCCTTCCATTCGATGGGTGCGAGGTCGGTGAGGTTAACTTCCTCCTTCACTGCCCGGAGGGCAACGCCTTCATGCAGATCGGGCAGGGAGCTCAAGTTGCGGGTCTGTACTTCGCCGCCTACGGTACTGCCCAGCTGCTCCACGATGGCCGGGGTCGAACCCCAATGCCAGAGGGTGCAGGTCACATACTCCTGGTCTCCCCATTCGGTTTCACTGGAGGTCAGGGTATAGTCGATCTCTTCGATCAGCTCTTCGAAATTTTGATCGGTAGGCAGTTCGCCCAGAGAGCGGTAGAGGAAAGGAATTCCATAGTCGAAGATCACCATGCTCGCATAGGCCTTGTCCAGGATGAGCGCGATGTGGCGGCCATGGGTCGGAATCTCCTTGGCCTTCTCCAGCAGGTGCAACCAGCACAACAGGTCGATATCCACCCGGTGCAGGATGAGCCCGCTATCCCGGCAGGCATCGCCGATGGCATCGACAAACTTGCGCTGGGTTGCGGACACGAGCACGCGGGTGTGATCCTCGGTGGTTTCGAGTTTCTCCCAGCTGATGTACATGTGGTCCACCGGGAAGGGGGAGACCTTGTCTATCTGGAATTCGACCATGCCGTCGATTTCCTCGTCATCCTGAGTGGGTAGATCCATCACCCGGAGCAGGGTCTGGTGAACCGGCAGTGCGTAATGCAGCTCACCTTTCAGGCGGGAGGCGTTCGGTTCGATGAGCTCGCTGAGCAGGACAGCTCCGCTTCCGGCATCTTCCTCAGATAGGGGCTCCGACGACTGGCGTTCCGCGATAGAAAATTCGCCTTTGTTGCCCTGCTGCATGGTGGTCCAGTGCAGAGCACGATCACGCATGACGATTCCGGTTTTAAGCTGTTTTGCCATAAGTTTAGATTGCCGCGGAGCTTACCCGCCGGTCTTACAAAGCGCAATTGTGAACTCCCCGACCCGGGGAAAACTTTTGCCTGTAAAAACGGCTTTATTTGTCCTCGTCGGCTTCCTCCCAGAACACGGGTGTCATGTCGCGGTTGCTGACCAGAAACACCGCCCAGACCGTGGTGCGCGTACCGCCCACTTCGCCAACGGATTTTACGCGGATATACTGTTTGTCATCCACGGTGATCCGATCGTTCAATGCGCCGCCACCATTTACGAGACTGTCCACCTCGGCAACCGAGGTGAAGCCATCATCTTCGGTGCCGGGGATCGCATCGAAGCCGGTTCGGTTTTCCATAATGAGGTCCACATCAAACTCGTCGAGTTCGGGCATGGTCAGCAGGACATCCCGGGAAGCCGTGTTTACATTTACCTTCCCATTTCCCCAGGTCGTGATGAGCGAGGCGATGCCGCGGATGGGCGGATCGCCGTCTTCCAGCCCCGGTCCGCCGTACAGGATATTGCGATCCCAGTTTTTGATCATGAGCATCTCGTCGACCGTATCGATGGGCCCATTTTTGACCTTATAATCGACATCACTGTAGAAATCGTCGTTTTCCTCGGCCCCTTTTCGGCGGTTGTTGTTGTCCGTATCGACCCAGTCCATGAAGGGGTCGATGAACTCCGCCCAGCGATCTTTGGGCAGGCCCGCCTGCTCGAGCATCTCCTGCCAGTCCTCGTAGGTCATTGTGTTCACGTTGCGCCGCCCCTGCTCGGGAAGGATGTCGATGGTAAAGGTGCCCTCTCCGAGTTCGGTGGAGTAGCCGCTGACCCCCACGCTGTTCCGTAGGTTCAGCAGGTAGTTGAAGAACTGTTCGCCGTACTCCTCTTCGTCGTCCTGGGAGGAGGAGACGCTCTTGTAGAGCATGAACTTGGCAAACTCCATGCCGGCGAGGGAGAGCTGCTTGGCTTTGACCCGCTTCCGGTAGTGCGAGGCCAGCCGCGCCTCAAGGTGCATTTGAAAGGCGAGCGAGCTGACGATCATCGAGAGCATGATGATGGCCCACAGGGCGACGATCAGGGCGGATCCGCGGCGTGTCGTGCGGGAACATTTCATCGGGGCACCCGTAAGCTGGGGGAGGAGGATCCACCGGTGGCGGGAACGCTGGATCGATTGCTGGTATTACCACCACTCGTGTTGCCTGTGTTGCGATTGTTGGTGGTGCCCCCGGTATTCGGGCTGGTATTGACGCCCGTCGCATTCGTGTCCGTGGTGGTCGCGGTGGGATCGGTGCCCGTATTGTTTACGTTCAGGTCGCGGTTCTGCCGTTTGGCCAGAAAGCCCATGGGGATTTCCACCATCCGGGTCATGGCGACCGGATCTTCTCCTTCGACCAGCGGTTTCAGGTAAATCGTGAGCTCCACCCACTGGGGAATCGAGTTTTTGAACTCCCATTCATCATCCCAGTCCTGGTCGCTGGGGTTGTAGACCCGGCAATTCAAGCCGATGACTTTACTGGTGACGATCCAGGGCTCGACCTCATCGACTTCCGGATCCTCGAGATCAACAATGTACGGATACGCGCTGACCGCCAGGGCGGGCTCCCCTTTGTCATTGTCTTCGATGGAGATAAAGATCCGGTGCAGCTGGTGGGCGAGCTTGTTGCTGGGTGGGATAAAAGCCGGGCTGGATGTCACGATGCTCACGATGTCGGCATCGACGCCCCCGGCACTTTCGTCCTCGAGCCACATCTCAAATTTGGCGGGTGTGTTGTTGAAGAACGAGGCCGAGCGGAAGGCGGAGATCAGCTGCTCCATGACAAAATCCCCGTGGTGCAATCGATCCATCATCGCTTCGGCTTTGCGTGTAGCGAAGATGATCTGCGAGAAGCTCATCCAGACCATGGTGATGGCAATCGACATCAAGGCGATCGCGATCATGATCTCCATCAAGGTGAAGCCGCGCTTATTCATCGAGTTCACGCCCTTCCGCGTCTTCATCGATAAAGCCGATGCGTTTGGCGGTCGGCAGGTGAAGCAGGGTCACCACGGTTTCCGCTTTCTTGCCTTTGGTGGTGGGCCAGAGAACCTGCGTGGTGATCTTGTACATCTCGTCTTCTTCGACGCCGGCGAGGATAATTTCCCGAGTCCACTCGTAGCGTTCGTAGGGCCGTGGGAAATCTCCGCTCTGAGAATCCTCCTCCAGGTCATCGAGCTGGAGGGGCTCATGCAGGTCGAGATAGGAGAGTAATTTGCGGGCGACTTCGTACTCCTGCGACTTCTTCGCCACTTTCACCCCGCGAGCCGCGGCGGCGATCAGAATGACCAGTCCGAGCCCCAGAATCGCGATCGCGAGCATGGTTTCGATGAGTGTAAGACCCTGTTTCGCGTGCTTTTTCAAAAGTCCTGGTACTCCACGCTGAGCTCGCCGGTGATGGATTCGACTTTGATATCCACGCGGTGTCCACGGGGATCTACGAGCGCAAAACGGTGGGCGTCACACATGCCGTTCGAGTAGTAATTCACCCAGTAGACGCCGTCGGTTTCATAGAGGTCGTCGATATCGACTTCAAAATCGATGATCGTGATGCCCTCCTCCAGGCGACGCATCTTCCGGTTGGTCTGCTCGACCTGCATGCCGGTTTCGGTGAGCTCGCCATCCTCGTCGTACAGCCCTTCATCCGGGTCGCCGGAGCCGCCCCCGAAGCGATCAAAGCGATCGCTTTGACGGGCATCCGACGAGCGGCCCAGGGTGACCAGCTCCATCTTGTTGACGTTGCTGTCATACATGAGAACCATGTGCTTCTGGCTGAGGACGGCCATGCTCCGGGCGTACTTGTTCATCGCCACGATCACCCGGGCCGAAGCGCGGAGCCGCGCGCCTTTCATCGAGTTGGCGAACTGGACGCCGGCGATGCCGGAGACCATGCCGACGATGATGACGACGAGAAGAATTTCGATGAGGGTGAAGCCCCGTCTGGGGCTTGAGCTCATTTTAGACTGTGTGAAAGTTTTAATGGTGCTTTGTTCTATCCGCAGCAAGCTGCGTGGATGAAGGCGGCAGCAAGCAGCCGCACTCCAAAAAAAATCGGGCGCAACCTCGTTCTCCATGCCTGTACTTTGTGGAGGACGAGGCTCCGCCCGAGCCAAAAATCTAAATCGTGACGGCGGTCCGCTTAATCGTTCAACGAAATGGGGGTGTTTTTTCCGGCGGGACCAGGGGACTTGATATCATACCCATTCCCACTCGAAGAATACTGATATGGCACACCCCAGGGATCGTTGGGGATCGAGTTGCCTTTCATATACGGTCCATCCCAGCTGTTGACGCCCGGGTTGGTGATCAAGCCCTGCAGGGTTGAGGGATACGTGCCGGTATCCACTTCGAAGATGTCCACCGCGCTGGCGAGGTTTTTGATCTGCGACTTGGCCGAGGCGACGCGCGCCTTGTCGGTTTTACCTGCGAAATTCGGTACGGCGATGGCCGCGAGAATCCCGATAATCACGATGACGAGAAGCACTTCCACCAGGGTAAAACCCCGGGCCAGGCTCATTTTTTTCTGCTGCTTATTCATATGTTCTTTCCTTTCGACGGCTCCTGCCGCCTGAACGTTCAAATACCTGTTATATTATGTGGGAATTCCTCCCGCTTTCAATCGTGAACTCGAATCCCTTGCTTCCAGCTCGAAAACTTATACATCCAGCCCGTTGGTCATCTCGAATACGGCCATGAGCATGCTCACGGCAATAAATCCAACCACCGCCGCCATCAGGACCATGAGCACCGGCTCCAGCACCGTGGTGAACATCTTCACACTGCGGGTCAGCTCGTCATCATATCGGGTGGAAATATGATGCAGGGCACCGGAAACATTGCCGGAATCTTCACCGACTTTTAACATGTCGGTCAGGATTGAGGGAAACACCCCGCCTTCCGCGAGCGGCTTGGAAATCGATGCGCCATCCGTCACCCGTTCGCGGGCTTCGCGGATTTGTTGGGCGATAATGTCGTTGCCTACGGTGTCTTCGACGATCTTCAGGGCGCTGAGTACGGGAACGCCGTTCTCGAGCAGGCCACCGAGCGTGCGTGCGAAGTGGGCATAGGCATTGGCTTGGATCAGGCGGTTGAGCACGGGTACTTTCAGGAGAAAGCCATGCCACTTATACCGGCCGGCCGGCGTCTTGATCGCGCGCAGAAACAAAACGATGAGGAGGATGTTCACCGCGATCAAGATGACGCCGTAGCGCACGGTGAAATCGCTGATGCCAATCAGGATCTGCGTCGGCAAGGGCAGGGTGCTGTTCAAATCCTGGAAGATGATGGTGAACTTCGGGATCACCTTCCACATGCAGAAGACGACGGTGGCGAAGCCGATGACGAGTACGATGATGGGATAGACCAGGGCCATGGTGACCTGTTCCTTGGCGTCGAGCACGCGTTCGTAGTGGTCGGACACGTGGCTGAGGGCACCGTTGAGCTGGCCGCTGGCTTCACCTGCCCGCACCATGTTCACAAAGAAGGGAGAGAAGCTGTCCGGGTGTTGGCCCAGCGCTTCGGACAGGCTGGAACCCTGATTGATGTCGTCGCGCAATGCGCCCAGGGTATACGAGGTACCGGGATTGCCTTCGCGTTTTGCAAGACTGCCCAGGGCCTCGCTGAGCTTCATACCCGAACTCAACAAATCGCGCAATTCGCGGGCAAAGAGGAGGGTTTCGCGCAGTTTCATGCGCTTGCGCGCACGGGCCTCAAATTGAAATTTCGATTTGGGGGCATCGCCGGTTTTGGCCTTCGCACCCGAAGCCGTCTTTTTGACGGGCGCCTTTTTGGCCGGGGCTTTGGGGGCGGCCTTTTTAGCCGGACTTTTTTTCGAAGATGTGGATTTCTTCTGTGGGGCACCCGCGCCTTCCTTGACGGAGATCGGCATGTAGCCCAGGCGTTCGATTTCCATCATCGCCCCCCGGCGATCATTGGCGTTGACCATGCCGTCTACTTTTTCCCCGGCACGTGAACGTGCGCTATACGTAAAGCTTGGCATCAGTCCGCATTTTCGGGTTGGTCTTCGTCCTCTTCGGACACGCGGATCACTTCTTCAACCGTAGTCACTCCAGCGAGCACCTTTGACCAGCCGTCATCGCGGAGGGTGCGCATGCCGTTCTTGCCGATCGCCACATGTTTGATCGCACTGGCCGGTGAGTGGTTCACGATCAAGGGGCGAATGTGATCATTCACCACGAGCACTTCGTAAATACCGGTTCGGCCCGCGTAGCCCGAGCTGCGGCATTCTTCGCAGCCGACGGGTTCGTAAATCGTGTTGTTTTCCAGCTCATGCACCGGAAATCCGGTTTCCTTGAGCAGCTCAAGATCCAGGTCGTTTGCTGGCACCTTGCAGTGCTTGCACAGGCGGCGAACGAGGCGCTGGGCGACCAGGGCTTCGATGGAAGATGCTACGAGGAAGGGTTCCACGCCCATGTCGAGAAGGCGGGTGAAGCCACTCGCCGCATCGTTCGTGTGGAGAGTGCTGAAGACGAGGTGACCGGTGAGCGCGGCCTGGATCGCGATCTCGGCCGTTTCACCATCCCGGATTTCCCCGACCATGATCACGTCCGGATCCTGGCGGAGAATGGCCCGCAGGGTCTGGGCAAAGTTCAAGCCGATCTCCGGTTTCATCTGAACCTGGTTCACGCCCTTCATTTCATATTCGATCGGGTCTTCTGCGGTGATGATACGCTTGTCGACCGAGTTGATCGTATTCAAGTAGGCGTAGAGCGAGGTCGATTTACCCGAACCGGTGGGTCCGGTGACCAGCACGATACCATAGGGCTTGTGAATGATTTTCTGGAGCAGCTTTTCGTCCATGGGACGGAGGCCGAGATTCGCGAGGCCCATCAGGGCCTGGCTGCGCATGAGGAGACGGAGACTCACGCTTTCGCCATAGGTCGTCGGCATGGTCGAGACGCGGATGTCGATATCTTCGCCCTTGATGCGCACGCCGATACGTCCGTCCTGCGGCAGGCGTTTTTCCGCGATGTCGAGTTTGGCCATCACCTTGATACGGGCGATAATCGCCGACTGGAAGCGCTTGATCTGGGGCGGCACGGGGGTCTGGTGCAGGACGCCGTCGATCCGGTAGCGGATGCGGAGGTCTTTCTCCATCGGCTCGATATGGATATCGGTCGAACCCTGCTGATGGGCTTCCCAGATGATCTGGTTCATAAATTTTACGACGGATGCATCTTCGTCGGTGGCATCGATATCGGCGCTGTCGAAGAGATCCTCTTCGCTGTCGATGCTCAGGCTGCCATCATCGATCATCTTGCCGATGGTTTCTGCCCCGATGCCGTAGAACTTCTTCACCGCCTTTTCGAGGTCGGTGGAGGTCGCGAGTGCAAAGCGAATGCGTTTGCCCGACGCGAGGCGCAGCGCATCATAGAGTCCCGGCTTGAAGGGATCGGTGGTGGCGACCTTGAGCGTGTTGCCTGCGACTTCGTACGGGATAATGTGATATTGCAACACCGCTTTGGGCGGGAGAGTGGCCAGGACCTCGTCCGGGATGATCTCGGAAAGCTTGATGAAGGGCAGCTCCATGCTGTCGGCGAGGGCGGTCAGGAACGTTTCCTCCTCGGCGTAAGCCTGGGACCGGACCAGATCGGTCAGCGACTCGTCGTTCGTTTTATAGAGCGCGAGCAACTCATGAACCTGGTCTTCCGAGAAGAGACCGGTCTTGAGCAGAATACTCACCATTTTGGTAGATGCTGTGGGTGCCATGATCATCGTTCTAAACACTGCAAATAGCGCTGTCAATGTTGCTTAGCGTGATAGACAGGGGCGGATATCATTCGTTCAGACTTTGATCGGAATAATTCTCCGGGCCTGTTAGTGAGAGGGAATGGAATATGACCAGATACATGAACCCGGCCTCTACATCGTCGGCACGCCCATCGGAAATCGTGCCGACCTGTCGATTCGCGCGGTGGCGCTGCTCAAACAGGCCAACCTGATCTTTGCCGAGGACACCCGGCATACGCGCAAGCTGCTGGAGCCGTATGGAATCACCACCCACTGTGTGAGCTGCCACAAATTCAATGAAGCTTCTCGTATTGAGACCATCAACAACGCGCTGGAAGCGGGTCAGACCCTGGTGCTGGTCAGCGACTCGGGCATGCCCGGCGTTTCGGATCCGGGCAGCCGCATCGTCAAGGCCTGCCGGGAGTCGGGTATGCGGGTGAGCGTCATCCCCGGGCCCTCCGCGGTGACCTCGGCCATCGCACTCAGTGGATGGGGCGATGGGGGATTCATCTTCGATGGCTTTCTCTCGCACAAGTCGGCCACGCGCCGAAACCGTCTCAGAGTGTACACCTCCGAGGCGCGGGCCGTGGTGCTTTTTGAATCACCCCATCGCATCATTCGTTTCCTCGAAGATGTGCGCGAGGTCCTGGGGGATCGACCGGTTTTTATCGGCCGCGAACTGACGAAGAAATTTGAGGAGACCTGTTGCGGAACCGCGCAGGAATTGATCGATCATTTTGACGGTCGGTCGATCAAGGGCGAGTTTGTTGTGGTCCTCGCTCCGGTTTGACCCCGCTTCAATGGACTTGGATTTGCATGATGGTTGACACTCAGAATGGCCTGTTGTAGCCTGTACAAACGCCTTATCTCAATCGTTGGAGCACCTGGCCCGAGTTAATGAATACACGTGAATGCGGTCCCCTTTGGGCGAAAAGAATTTTTGCGCGCATCCTTGCGCTTGTCGTCCTGACAGGTAGTGCGACACAGCTCCCTGCTGCAAAGATTTCCGGAACGACACCGCGCATTGTGGATGTCCGGGGGGAGCTTGTGAGCGCCGAAGCTAAACCCACGCGCTCGTATCTCAAGCAGCGGAGCACCAAGTTCAGCACCTACCGCGAGACATCGGCCTATCAGCTTTTCTACATCACCTGGGATGCGGGCACGTCCCTGGCTCCGGGAACCATGTTGTTGTTTGAATACCAGCTGGCGAATACCAAGGTGCGTCGCGCCTTGAAGGTCGCCTGTCCCGCGCACGCCAGTGGCGGCAAACGCACCACTCTGACGATTCCGCCAGAGGAGATCGCGACGGGGGGGGCCGTCAAGGCCTGGCGGGTTCGCATGACACAGGGACAACAAACCGTCGCGCATCTTTTCTCTCAAAACTGGAACCGTCCGTAAGGAACTGTCATGCCTGCTGCAGATCATCTACTCGTCGCTGTAAAAGACGGTGCTGCGTTTGTTCGCATCGAAGGCCGCGGCACCTTTAAGACCAGCGGATCTCTCAAGGAGTTTGGTAATGCCATGTTGCAGGGCGGCTGCCGCGAGCTTGTGCTCGATCTCGCCGAGTGCCAGGGGATGGACAGCACCTTCATGGGCGTCATCGCCGGGCTTTGCTTTCGGTTTGGCGAAACCAACGAGGTGAAGCTGGTCATGGTGAATCTGTCGGAAAAGACCGGAAAACTGGTGAAAACGTTGGGTTTGGACCAATTGGTGGAGACCCATCTGGTCGATGACCTCCCCGAGATCTACTGCCAGTCACTGGATGCCTGCGACGACATGGAAAAGGCCGATGCGACGGAGATCACTCAGAAGGAGCAGGCCCAAATCATGCTCGATGCACATGAAAATCTGGCGAAGTTATCTCCGTCAAATCAGACCCGATTTAAAGATGTCCTCCAATATTTGAAAGAAGAGGTTAAGCGGCCCGCTCAATAGGAGAGACGCATGTGCGGTCCTGGGATTAGTTTAATGGGCGCGTGCTCTCTGTTGCGCTGGTTACTCGCGGTGCCACACGAGATCTCGGTATGACCCTTCTGTCTCAACTCCTGGGTGAACTCGGCCCCCCTGGTATGGAAACCACCGCGCTTCTTGTCCTTCTCACCGAGTATCCCCTCCTGGCCTGGAGTCTGGTCGCCTTCACGTCCCTCTGCTTTCTGGTGCTGCTGCGTTATGCCCGCCGGCTCCGGCGCGCGCATCAACAACTCGTGCGCGAAAAAGCCGTTGTCGTGGGTTTTCTCCAGGACATCAGCGAGGCCTTTGAAGGAGATATGGACCTCGAAATTGAAGAGCTCCTGACCCAGGTTTTGTATTATGCCCACCGCACGGCACGCGCCGGGGGCGCCGCCATTTATCTCCTGGAAGGTGATTTCCTGCATGCCCGCTCGATCACGGGCTTTCTCCCCCCGATGGCGGAACTGGATGTCGACAAACTCAAGGTCGCCAGTAGCCTCAGCGAATACGCCGCCGAGCAGCTCCGCCTGCTTCCGATCCAGCTCGGGGAAGGCCTGGTCGGCGAGGTGGCACGGTATGGGAAACCGATCCTCATTCCGCATGCCAACGAAGATCGTCGCCTGCCGGTTCACCCGCACAAGCTGCTGGGCTTTACCTCGGTTATGATTGTGCCCATGCGCTTTCGTGGTCACATCCAGGGCGTCCTCGTGCTCGCCAATCCAACCGATGCGGCACCCTTTAACCAGCATGACATCGGGCTGATCCAGGCCCTCGCCGACCAGTCTTCGCTCGCGTTACATTATGCCCGCTTGAAAAATGACCTGGTCGAAAAAGAACGCCTGGATCGTGAACTGGATTTTGCCTACGAAATCCAGCAATCGCTCCTGCCGAAAGAATTGCCGGATTTCCTCCATCTCGAGTTGTCCGCCACCAGCATACCCGCCCGCCACGTAGGCGGGGATTATTACGACTGCCTGCGTCCGGATGATCAGCACATCGGGCTCGTCATCGCCGATGTTTCCGGAAAAGGCGTGGCCGGAGCCCTGATGACCGCCCTCTGCCGGAGTGCGTTTCGGACCCATGCCAAAGGCCTGTTGGATCCCAGCGAAATGCTCAGTCGGGTTTACGAGACGGTTCAGGGCGATATCCCCGAAGACATGTTCATTACCATCGGATATCTCATAATCCACATAGATACAGGTAGTTACGCATACTCAAGTGCCGGGCATGAGCCCCTTTTGCACCTCCTGGCCGACGGGGTCACCTTGCATGAAATCAATCCGGCCGGACCCGCGGTGGGCATGGCGCCCAACGCCGCCCACTTCCGCCGGTTGATTCAGACGGCCACCGGCGAACTCGAATTCGGGGATCGCCTCGTGTTGTATACGGACGGTGTCACGGAAGCGATGAACCGAAATGAAGATGAGTGGGGGAAAGAAGATTTGTACCGGGTAATCCGGGAAGGAAGGGGCATAAAGTCCACAGAATTACAGGATAATATCATTCAACAATTATTGCGTTTCACGGGAGATGTGGCACAATCTGATGACGTGACTTTGATCATTCTTGGCGTGAAGTCATGATTCAAAACAGCCATCAATCAGGTAGGAATTCTTATGCGCGATTGTACGATTACCCATCAACAGGAAGGCGATCTCGACCTCGTGTTCCTATCCGGTTCATTGGACGCCTATTCCTTTCCGAAATTGGAAGACGCCCTCCAGTCCCTGGTTGACCAGCAGCGGACCCGGGTGATTCTGGACTGTTCCAACCTCGAGTATATCAGCTCGGTAGGCCTGGGTGCCTTGATCGGCTTTGCCCGGCGAGCCCGCGAGAACAATGGCGACCTCAAACTCGTGAACCTTTCAGAGCGTATCTACAACATCATCGAGCTGCTCGGCTTTCAGAAAATTCTCGAGATTCATGCGGGTAAAGATGAGGCCATGGCAAGCTTCGCCGGCTAGATTGATCTCTAGAAGTCGCACGAACCGTCGTATGGAAAACCCGACTCAGAACATGTACACGGAAGGGATTGTATCCATTCACCTCCCCTGCCACTTCGAGTACCTTCGCATTGCCCGGCAATCGATTATCGACGTGTGCGCACGGGCCGGTCTCTCCGAATACAAAACCGCCCAGCTTGAAATGGCGATTGACGAAGCCTGCGCCAACATCATCGAACATTCCTACGGACATGTACACAATCAGCCAAACGCACCCGACCAGCGGGGTATGCAGCTCAACCTCATCCGACAGCAGAATGCTATCGTTGTAGAGGTGATCGATTTCGGAAAAGGCTTCGCCTATAACGAGGACTCGGTGATTCATCCCGAGGATTATGTCCGCGACAAACGCGAACGCGGCCTCGGACTGTACATCATCAAGAATTTTGTCGATGAGCTCAGCTACACCTGCGATGCCGAAAAAGGTAATCTGCTCCGGCTGACTAAAAATATCTAGCCGACGCGCCTAGCCTTCGTTCGCTTTTTCCCGACTCAACAACAAGGCGCGCGCGCTGATATAGGGTCCGGGAAACATCTCAAAGATATTGCCCACTTCATCGTCCTTCTCGAACATCTCGATATAGGCATCGTAGGCCTCCCGCCGGTATTCAATCATACCTTCCAGCTTTTCGCTTTCCACATGCTGGACGACGAAACAAAGGTTGTCGGCGGTGGAGTCCTCGGCATTAAACAGCAGGGCTTTCGCCTGGGGAGGGATTTCGTCCAGGTGGTTGGCATAGATCTGGCACTTGATATATTCGATGATCCGATCGTTCAGACCTGTTTCGTGGAGAAAAATCCGCTCCACCAGCTCCGTCCGGGACAGCACCAAGTGCAGCTCCGGGGTCTCCACGTCGGCCGGAATCGCCTGATTCAGCGCCTGAACCGTGGTAAGAAACTCCTTCTGAGCCGCCTCAACCCCCTCAATGGGCGCATTAAATAGGTAGATCATCAGGTTATTATCGGGGTCGTGAAAGAGGAGATTCTTGTCCACCCGGTAATTGAATTCACAGCCCGTGCAGGCCACTACATTGATCTTATTGGCCAATAAGTCGTCCTTCAGGGAGGGGTCCTCACCGATATTCAGGGAATCAAACAGCTCAACTTGCTGTGCCTCGCCACACTTTGGGCAGTGTATACCGTACTTGTTTTTCTGTGACATGATGCGATGATAGGGTTCGACAAACTAACAATCGCGGCTTGATCTAGCCGAAAAAGTCCGGCTAAGGTGCCCGACTTTCCTCGAATTGCAACCCAAATTTGGAATGACGCATGAGTATCGGAGTAAAACTTAAGACCATGTTTAGTGGCGGAGCTGGTAGCTGCGACCCTACCCAACAACTGGTAATCGTAGACGGCGCCACGCTGTACGACGGCCGTCGCAATGGCGCTAAACTGTCGCCGCGTGATCAGATTGATATTCTGCAGGCGCTCTCTAACATCTGTAATCGGGAAAAATTTGTCATCCAGGCGGTGTTTGAAGGCGAACCCCTGCGCAAAGTGGATCACGGTGAATTCTTTGATGAGGTGAAAGTGCTTTACGCACAGGAAGAGGTGACCACTACCGACCTCGTACTCGAACTGATGACGGCTACCACTTTGAAAAAGGTGATCGTCGTGACCGCGAACGTTGCCCTGGAAACGCAGGCCGCCGCGAAAGGTGCGACCACCCTGCGATCGGCCACCTTCCGTAAAGGCTTTGAAGAATTTAATACCGGCAGCAGTGGTGGCTCAGGTCGTCGCAGCGGCAACAACCCGCAGCGGCGCAAAGGTGGCCGCGGCGGCGGTGGCGGCGGTGATGAAGAAAAATCTGGCGGCGCCAAGCGCAACCGTTCCGGAGGCAACCGAAATCGCGGTGGTAATCGTAACGATGGCAACCGTGCAGACGGTAACCGCGCAGATGGTAACCGCGCAGACGGCAATGCCGTTGCCGAGCCGAAAGATGTCGATGGCAACCGCGAAGGCGGCAATGAACATCCCCGTCCCAACACCAGCGGTGGCAATCGTCGTGGTGGCAATCGCCGGCCTCGTGCGGATAAGCCTCGTCACACATCCAACGAGCCGGATGTCAGCGATCTCATCGACCTGATCGAATAGATCTTCCGCCGGGTTATCGGGTTCCGATGATCGGAACCCTTTTGAAAAACCGTTCCGACCATCGGAACGGTTTTTTGTATCGTCGCGTGGATCTTCGAATCGTTCAGCCGTTGCTTACTTGTAGGCGTGGACGACCATGCGGTCTCGAGTGTATTCCCGGAAAAAGGATTTGCCCTGGGTGAGTTGTTGCTTCATCGCCCGGGCCAGGCGCAGGGGCAGCGGACGCGGCTTCCGGATCACCTCGATGCGGGAAAACCCCACCGCTTTCAACATGCCGCTCAGGGCGGCCGCGTTGGGGGCCCACCAGTTCGTCGGATCATTGTTCAAATCGGTATCGGCATAAAATGCGGCGGCGGGGCGCTTAAAATCAACCAGGTCGACTTCGGTTTCCAGGATCAGGCATTCGCGGGTGACCTCGGCGACCTTTTCCAGCGCGAGGAGCGGATGCCGCAGGTGATAGAGCACGCCGAGAAAGAGCACGATGTCGTGCGTACCCACCTCCGCCTCGGAAATGTCCATCGCATCGATTTCCTGATCGCGGACGGGCAAGCCGAGGACTTCGCGGGCCAGCTCGAACCCCGCCTTGGTTCCCCAGCCCTCTCCGCTCCAGCAAAAGTGGTCGGTCGCGAGCACCGCTGCTCCGCGCTGGGCACAGGTGAGCGAGAAGAAGCCATCCCAGGCTCCGATATCGAGAACGGTTTTGCCTGTGAGATCGGTCGGCAGGCCGAGGGTCTGCAGCTTGGCGGGGGTATCATCCTTGCCGGGCGTGACGATGCCGCCTCCAAGATCGATGGTGTGGAACCAGTCGATTTGATCGACTCTTTGCTTTAGTTCCTCAGGTGGCATCCCTAGTTTTCCTATCAGGAATCATGGCAAAGGCAATCCATCAGATCGTCGCGGGCTATACCAATGGCGATGCGATCAGTAACGAGGCACGGATCATCCGCGAACTGTTTCGCTCCTGGGGCGTCGCATCTGAAATCTATTCGGAGACCCGCCGGATTCTGCCCGAGCTTCGACACGAAGCCCGGGATGCTTCACAGTTGCACGCCGAACTCGGCCCGGATGATATCGTGCTCCTGCACCTCTCCATCGGCACGGACTTGAACCTGCTGTTCAAGGACCTCCCCTGTAAGAAGGTCATCCGCTATCACAACGTGACCCCTTCGATGTTCTTTAAGGCCTTCAATGCCGAAGTGGCCAATCAATTGGACAAAGGGCGCGAACAGGTAGAGTTGCTCGCGGGCTGTGCGGATGTGAATACCGCCGTGAGCGCCTACAACGCAAAGGAGCTGGAGGCCGTGGGTTATGCAGACGTGCAGGTGGTGCCCTTGATCCTGGACCTCGATCGCATCCAGGCCAAACCATCCAATAAAGTCCTCGCGGAAATGGATGACGGCAAGGCCAAAGTGCTCTTCGTGGGCCGCATGGCGCCGAACAAACGCATCGAGGATTTACTGCATGCGTTTTACTACTTTCAAAAATTCGTCCATCCCGAATCGCGTCTGGTACACGTCGGCTCCTGGGCGGGCATGGAGCAATACTACGCCATGATGGAGGCGCAGAAAAAGGAGCTCAAGCTCGAGGACGCCGGGTTTTACGGCTCGGTTCCGGAAGCCGATTTGCGTGCCTACTACCAGGCCGCAGATGTGTTTCTCTGCATGAGCGAACACGAGGGCTTCTGCATTCCGTTGCTCGAGGCGATGATGGCCGGTGTGCCGGTGTTGGCCTATGATTCGAGTGCGGTGGCGGGAACGATGGATGGCGCGGGGGTGCTGTTCACGGAAAAGCACTTCGACGAGGTGGGCGAAATGCTTGGCCGACTGGTGAACGACCTCCCGTTTCGGACCGCGGTCATCGAAGGTCAACACGCACGGATCGCGCGGTATCGGGCACGCGATGTCGGAGCAGAGCTGCGCGCCATGATGGACGGCCTGGTCAGTTTTCGCTGATCATCACCAGGGCGCTCAACAAGGTATTGTTGATACTCGCGGAAAAGCCGAGATTCAGTTGGCCATCGGATACGGTGATGACGAAGCTGCGGTCCACAATGACCCATTTCCCGGGTGCGCTTGCTAACAGGTCCAGATCGTCGATCACCGGGACGCCTTCGATGGAGGCATCGAACACACGACTATTGGCTGTGGTAAAAAACGTTTCCGTCATCTGGAGGTATACCCGGTAGGTCTCATCCGCCACGGGGATGTTGAAGGCCGAAAATAACCGCGTCGAAGGCCGCCAGGAAAGAGACGCCCAGATTGGTCGCCTGGTCATAATGGGAGTTGATCGTGTACCCTTCTGCTTCGACCAGGGCCTTGAATTGCGAACAGCCCCGGTCTCTGGTGTCGGTCAAAAGCATCTGGTGGAAGGGAGCTGCGGTACCGGAAGGAAGGGTACCGTTATCGGCAATGTCCCCGTAGATATAGGCGATGTTCTTCGCATCCAGCGTCGAAACCAGCATCGCGCATAGGACCAGACCGGTTTTGACCATAAAGGGTAAAGGATTGGCGCAACGAGGTAGGGTCTCCTGCTCTGGATATAGCCGAGTTTTTCGAAAGTACCGGATCGAGCTGAATTCTCATGGGCATTTATCATGGTGAAAACGACTTATTTACAAATAGATCGAGCAGTAATCGGCGCAAAAACGAAGGCCTCATTTTAAATGTTCAAAATGTACTATAAATAATAAGGTTCAACATGTAATACGACCTGCTGGAGACCCCTTTGCGTACGGAAAAATTAGGTACCTCTGCCGATTTGATGACCTTCGTGGTCAGCATGATCTGCTGTCTCTATTTCGCCGCCATGGTGTTTCACCTCGTATGAGGATCAAACATGTTTCCCCTCATCGCCATCGGTATCGCTTACCTCGTTTTCCTCTTCCTGCGTATGATCCACGCCAGCCATGTTGATACGCAGCTCATGCGAAAATACATGGACGACTGAGGCCTTCGGGCAAGTGCCCCTTTCCGCGATATTCCCAAACCCTGGCTTGGGTTCTTCAGGCAGCTTATCGGGCAGAATCTTCTTCTTCTGGTTTGGCTTCGAAGCTGGGCAAAAAGATGGTGAAGCAGGAGCCTTTATCGAAGATCGATTCACACGTGATCCAACCTCCGTGGTCTTTCACCGCCATGTGAGCGGAGTAGAGCCCGAGACCGGAACCGTCTTTATGTCCCTTGGTTGTGAAGAAGGCATTAAAGATATGCGGACGCACCGAAGGGGCAATACCTGGGCCATCATCTTCGATATCCAGGGCGAGATACCGTTTGGTTTTTCCATACTGCTCCGCTTGAATGTTGCGACTTCGAAGACGAATTTTCCCACCGCCAGGCATGGCATCAGCTGCATTTAGACACAGGTTCAGCAGCGTTTGCATAATCTGCTCTTTGTTCACGCGAACGTTTAACGATGCATCGTAACAATGAATTTCGATCCGAATGTTGTGACGGGTTATATGTCGCAACAGTGTAACCGCCTCGTTCATCAAGGCCTGAATCCCGCAGGTTTCACGTTCCGTGATCCGATGGTCGGAGTGCGTGAGACGCTGTGTGAGCTCAGAGCATTGCTCAATCGCTCGCATGGTCTGGCGCAAGGGGGAATTCTCTGGAAGCGTACGATCTTCGATCTCTTCTTCCAGGTTTGTCTGCATGATCTGAAGCATATTTTTGATGTCGTGGGCGAGGGTGCTGCCCATCCGATTGTTCATCTCCAGGCGACTCATTTGACGAAGTTGTTTTTCGAAATAGAGCTGCTGCGTCAGGTTGCGGAAAGACCAGATCCGGGCGAGAATATCTCCTGAGCGGGAGCGAACGGGTGTGGTGTAGAGGGAGATTCTCCGGTAATCCGGACATAACAAGGTGAGTTGTTCAAAGCCGGAAGCCTCCCCGACCTGGGCGTAAAAATCAATCTGCTCTTCCACGCTCTTGGCATTGGCGGAGCTGGTGGAAAGGAGATATTTCAACGAAATCGGCCGTGTCCCTGAAGGGTCGAGATCGCAGCCGAATAATTCCTCGGCCCGAGCGTTTGTTTTTAGGATCTGATGCGTTTGCAGATCTGTAATGACGATGGCTTCCGGATTGGATTCGCAAATTGCGTGTAACAAATCCCGAATTTCTTCCGTGTTGAATCTTTCCTGATTCAGCTGATGTGAATGCCAATTTACCTGTCCCATAACACCTACCCGTTTGTGTGTTCCAATTAGATGTACTGCATGTTGTATGCCGCCAAAACGTATTGAGTACATTTATCCAAGCTCATCTTTTACGAGGTTCGATCGGTCATTTCCGTCCTGTTAATCGGTGCTTATTGGCACAATCAGCACGATCGCAAAGGTTGATTCTCACGAGCCGAAATCAAACACGCCCAAGTGAGAACGTATGAGGACCCGCGTGGGTCGGCAAAGGCCGGATCATACGCCTCGGATGTAGCAGCTCTTTTAACAAGCGGTTCCGGCGACTATTCGGATTTTGCACTGGCGAAGCGTTCGACCATTTGCTTCAGGGTTGCCGGGTCGAAGGGCTTGGTGATGTAAGCGGCTGCTCCCTCGGCTAAGGCCTGCTCCACATCGGAACGTTGTCCGCGTGCGGTCAGCATGATCACGGGTATCGGTCGCGTCACGGGATTTTCCTTTAAGGCGCGGAGGGTTTCCATTCCATCCATCTCAGGCAGCATCATGTCGAGAAAGATGAGATCGGGCGATTCCTTTCGGGCGAGGTCTACCCCATGCCGACCGTTCGATGCCATGAGCGCCTCGTAGCCAAAGTGGCGCAGGTTGTACTCGATCAGTTTCTGCATATTGAGTTCGTCTTCGATAGCTAATATTTTCATGCGTTGATTTCCTCTGTCCACGGTGTGACCAGCGGACCGGTCATGGCTGAGAGTCCAATAAAAAAACTGGTCCCTTTGCCCGGTTTACTTGCTACATCAATTGACCATCCATGCCCATCAGCCACAGCCTTCACGAGGGTGAGGCCCAGACCGGCTCCGGGCGCGATCGAGCCCGGACGTTGTACCTGGTAAAATCGATCAAAAATATAGGGTAGATCAGCCTCGGGGATACCCAGCCCCGTATCGCTGATGGTCAGGTTTTTACTGCGGGCATCCAGCTCAATCGTGACTTGGCCCACTTCGCTGTATTTCAATCCGTTCCCAATCAAATTCTGAAGCAGTTGCGTGAGTTTGAGGTGGTCCGCTTGGATGGTGCATTCCGCGGGTCCCCGATACGTCAGCGTAATGTTTTTCGACTCAAATTCGGGTTGGAATACCTGAACCATTTCGTGGATGACCGCAGGCAAGGAGAGCTCCTTGATGTCCCAATCCATCCGTCCGGCCTCCATCTTCGCCAGGTCGAGAATGTCGATGATCAGCGCGGTCAAGCGGTCGCTTTCGCGGTCGATAATCTGGAGAAATTCCCGGCGCGTTTCCGTATCCATATCGTCATCGCTGAGGATGGTGGAAGTAAACCCTTTAATGCATGCAAGCGGGGTCCGCAGCTCATGGGAGACGGATGAAACAAACTCCGTTTTCATCCGGTCGATCTCGGTTTCCCGGGTAATATCACTGAACAACAGGATGCGGCCGATGGGGCGTCGGTGCTCGTCCCGGAAGGGGGTGCACACCATTTTCAACACCCGGTGACTCGGAGCGTCCACCTGGATTTTTAATTGGGCATAGAGTTGCGGATCCCGAAGCAACTCCGCCTGGTTACTGGTGCTCGTGAGCTGGTTAACCGCAAGGTGCCAATCCTTGCCCGTATCCACGACGGCGGGCAGGGCGAGCAGATCTCTTGCTGCATGGTTTGCCAGCAGGATGCGATTCTTCTGGTCGATCACGACCACGCCGTCCCCGATGCCATGGAGGATCGAGTCGCGCTGCATTTTTTCCCGAACGAGGGCCTCCTCCGCTTCCTTCCGTTTTGCTTCCTGGCGGTAGGCCTGTATGATGCTCGTACAGGAGCGCAGGTAGGGCTCCAGGAAGTCGATGTCCTCCTTGGTATAGCCACCCGGCCGATTGGCCAGCCCAATCAGGCCAATGGTGGTACCCCCTTGCAACAAGGGCAGGCAAAGAAAGGAGGTCAGGGGATCGAAGGAATCCGGAAGCCCATAAATACTCGCCTTGCTCTTTGGATGACGGGCCGCTTCTGCCATGCCGGTATGGGTTACCTTGCCCAGCAGGCTGTCCAGGATTTCGACTTCGGTCAGCTGTGCTTGATAGGGTATAAAGCGTTCGATACCGCGTTCATCCTTGCTGCGACCAACCGCCCGGATGTTCAAGAAGGACTTGACCTTGTTGACCTTGACGATTTCGCCGAACCAGCCGCAATCGCTGTTGGTGAGCTGAATCAAATCGGTAATCATCAAGCGGAACAGTTCACTCCCCTCGATGTCCTGGATGTACTCGGTCTGGGCCTCCCGGATTTTGTTCAACAGCAGCTGCGTTCGCGCCTGCTGGCGTTCCTGAGCTAAACGTGAACTGACGTCACGAATGACTGAAACCAACTGGGGGCCACGATCCGTATCGATTCGTGATACGGAAATTTCCGTATCCAGAATGCGCCCATCCCGGGTGATAAACTGGATGTCATCCCGATACCCGGTCCCTTCACGGAGCAATTGGGCGAAAAACTTTTTTACCTTTTTATAGTTTTCGGGATTGTGAAAATCTTGCACCCGGCGACTCATCAAAGCGTCGCGGTCATACCCCAGCATGTCGCTGGCCGCTTGATTGCACATGACCACCTGTCGGGTCTGTACATCGGCAATAAAGATGGCCTCGTTGGTATGCTCGAAGATGCGATTCAAGTAGACTTCGTTCTTCTCCAGCGCGGTGCTGGTTTCCCGTTCTTCGGTGATGTCTCTTCCAACCGCCAGGACCACCTTTTCGGCCTGGAGTGGGCGCAGGTGCCATTTGATCCAGCGTTCATCCCCGCTGGCCGTTGTGAATCGGCCCTCATACGGAATCACTTCCGCATCGATATCCTGCTCGATGATGTACTTCCAATTGCATGGAAGATCTTCCGGATTTAAAAACCCCTCGAAGTGTTTTTTTTGCAGGCCCGCGAGGGAATACCCCAGGGCTTTTTCAAGGCTGGAATTGATGCGTTGAAAAATTCCATCAAAGCCAATCGTCGCGATCATGTCAGGCGAGTAATAAATCGTTTGTGCAAAGTCCTTGCCGATATACGCCGCTTGTTGAAGTGCGCTATCCAACGATGAAGCCAGCTCGTGCAGCTCGTCCTGCCCACCCATCGTAATGGTTTTTACGTTTAAGAGTTCGGACATGCCCAGTGCCTGTACCTGCCGGGTCAAGTTGAGCATACGCGAAAGCACCTGATGATAAAAGCCGAGATAAATCAGCGTTGGCGCAATGATCCCCATTAAGACCATGGCCCAAAACATAAATTGGAGGAGGTGGTTGGCTTCCTGCATCATCCGACGAGGTATATCCACCTGCAGCATCATGGCGGGACGGCCGGTCAGTTCCCGCACGAGGCGAAACCCGCACAGGGTGTATGAGTCGGCTTCATGCAGACTGATCTGG
>JBLIND010000027.1:0-30047 GCA_047639095.1 Candidatus Omnitrophota bacterium
TGCGCTACCTGGGAAACCTCATGGCCTTAAAGGCCTGGTACCTGCATGTGCGTAAGTCTTTTATGACGCGCGATCCATTCTCCCTGGCCTGTTTTAATGGCGCGGTAGACGCGTTGGAGCTGGTGATCGACGAGCGCATCCAGCGGCTGGGTCAACTGGCGGGAAAGGCCGAAGTCTCGAATGTACGCTTGCGCGAGATCGATGGTTCGGCCGAAGAGATTTCCGCCCAGCAGGCCTTTGCACATGGATGGTGCGGCATGGAAATACAGTTGCAGCAACTGCATAAACAGTTGGTCTCATCCGTGCCACCCCTTGTTTTGTCGCAAGCCCTTGCCGAGGTACCTTCAACCTATATTCAAACGATTCGACAATTGGGCGAAGACGCACGTTGCGCGGGTACCGCCTGGTTGCAGGACATCGTACAAGCCAGTGTCGATTGCTGGAGTCATCATTAATTCGCTGGCGAACAACGGTCAGCACCTGAAAAGATTAGAATAACTCATGGGAAAAATATTTGGAACAGACGGAGTTCGCGGTGTCGCGAATATTGCACCGATGACCGCCGAAGACGTGCTGCGCATCGGTCGCGCGACCGCGTATGTCTGCAAGCGTCATAGTAGTCCGGGAGCGCGACCTAAAATCGTAATCGGTAAGGATACCCGCGTGAGTGGGTACATGCTCGAAAATGCATTGACCGCGGGTATCTGCTCCATGGGGGTGGATGTTTTACTGCTGGGACCGCTGCCCACGCCGGGCATTGCTTTCATCACTCAGTCCATGCGCGCGGATGCGGGCCTGGTGCTTTCTGCTTCGCATAACCCGTACATGGATAACGGGATCAAAATCTTCTCCCGAACCGGCTACAAATTACCGGATGAAGAGGAAGCGGAAATCGAAGACCTTATTACCTCGGGCCGCATCCGGGACATCCGGCCGACGGCAGATCAGGTCGGGCGAGCCAAACGGATTGATGATGCGATGGGCCGCTACATTGTCTTCTGCAAAAGCTCGTTCCCGGATGACCTGACCCTGGATGGACTGCGCATCGTCATCGACTGCTCCAATGGGGCAACGTACAAGGTGGCCCCGATTATTTTTTACGAGCTCGGTGCTGAAGTGATTGCCATTCACAACAAGCCGGATGGCACCAACATCAATGAAAATTGTGGTTCGCAGCACACCGAAGACCTCCGGGCAAAGGTGTTGGAAACGCGCGCGGATATTGGCCTGGCATTCGATGGTGATGGCGACCGACTGATCGCGATTGATGAAAAAGGGCAGGAGCTTACCGGCGATCACATCATTGCCATCAATGCAGCGTTCAAGAAATTGACCGGCACCCTGCTGGGGAATCGCGTGGTCACCACCGTCATGAGTAATTTCGGGCTGCACAAGTTCCTGAAGCGCGAGGGCATTCATCATGAGGAGAGCGGCGTTGGCGACCGCTACGTGCTGGAAAAGATGAAAGAAACCGAAGCCATTCTCGGTGGAGAGGCCTCTGGCCACATCATCCATCTGGATCATCACACGACTGGCGACGGCATCATTGCCGCGCTTCAGTTGCTGGTGGCAAAGGTGAGAACTGGTAAGCGGCTTTCGCTGCTTGCCTCCGTGATGACCCTTGCTCCACAGAAAATCATTAACATTACGGTTACCAATAAGCCGCCGCTGGATGGACTCGATGAGCTTCAGAGCGCAATCGAAAAGGCCGAAAACGAGTTGGGGGATCAAGGGCGACAATTGATTCGCTACTCGGGTACACAGTCCATGTGCCGGGTGATGGTGGAGGGCCCTACGGAGGAAATGACCAACCGTATTGCCAATGAACTTGCAGACATAGTCAAACGGTGTATTGGATAATGTGTGTCTTGGAAACGGGTATGGATCCTACTGCTGCTTAGCGTACTACTTCCGGGGAGAGCGACATTCGCCCTGCCTGTAAGTATTGATCTCGGTTTTTTTATTGCACTGTATGAGACCCTCGACGGTGTGCATCGGGCAACCGCACTGGGTCCGCTTTACGAATCGCGCACCACGCCCGCTGGTGATCGCTTTCAAGCGTATCGTCCGTTTTACAATCGCGTCGAAATTCCCGACCAAAAGCTGGTGCAACAGGAACTTCTCTGGCCCCTCGCAACGACGCGTGTACGCGATGGCAAAGCGACCTGGCGCTTTCTGAGCGTCTACGGCTGGAACGACGATATAAACGATCCGAAGGCGCGGGCCCGCGTCTGGGGCATTCCCTTTTATTTCCAGGGCCGCACCCGTGAGGGCGAAACTTGTTTTGGCCTGTTCCCCATTTACGGCGCAATGCAGGACTTCTTTGACCGTGACGACATGACCTGGGTCCTGTTCCCGCTCTATTCAAGCCACGGCGTGAATGATGTTCGCACCGTGAACATCCTCTGGCCCATCTTTTCGCGTACGCAGGGTGGGGACGTTGACCGTCTGCGTGTGTTCCCGTTCTATGGCCATTCAACGCTCGAGGGAAAGATGGAGAAACGTTTTATCCTTTGGCCCTTCTGGACCGATGTTAAATACGACTATCCGGGCGCGTCCGGAGGCGGATTTGTCTTTTTCCCGTTTTACGGTCACGTCAAACTCGAGGATCAGGAGACGACCTGGATCCTGCCGCCCTTTTTCCGTTTTTCCAAAGGGAACGGCAACACCAAGGTCTTTGGTCCCTGGCCCTTTTTTCAGTCGAGCACCGGCAAGGTCGAGAAGCAGTACTACTTCCCGCTCCTGGGTGAAAAAAATACTGGAAATGTGACCAGCCAGTTCTTCCTCTGGCCGATCGCTTCCCGGGAGACTGTTTACCATGAGGATCATGTTATCGATCGGGCTCAGATCATGCCCTTCTGGTATCAGATCACCTGGACCCCGACTGTGGAAGGCGGGCTTGATCGCCGCTACTTTAAATTCTGGCCAATCCTGCGCTATGAGCGGGACGGGGAGCAGGTGAAGTTTAATGTACCGGCACTCTGGCCCCTGAGAGATACCGGTCCGGTCGAACGGAATTTCGCCCCATTCTGGCGCTTGATCAATTACTCCGAAAAAGGGGATGAAATCGAAAGCGATATGTTCTGGGGGCTGATTCGGCATCAGCAGCGGGGCGACGCTTCTTATCGCTCGATTTTTCCATTTTGGGAATCAAGCGAAGCGACGGACCCTGAAAAAAAATCGTGGCGTATTTTGAAAGGACTGGTGGGGCATAAACGAACCAACGATACGAATCATTGGCAGTTGCTTTATCTGCTGAAATGGTAAAACCAACCTATCCATGACGATTACCCGCGAACCCAAGTTTTACGAGCCCGCCACCACCACGGTACAACGTGTCGGGCGCCAGGTATTGATTCTCTGGGAGTCGGTTGGCCGGGCTGCGATCATGGCGGGCTTGGCGTTTCTCGACTTTCGGTACATCTTTTCACGCCGAAATCGCCACGAAGTGTTCTACCAGATGTTTGTAACCGGCATCCGCAGCCTCGGCGTGCTCACGGTAGTCGCCCTGTTCACCGGCATGATTTTTGCCCTGCAGACGGGGATCGAACTCGCCCGCTACGGCCAGGAGGTGAACGTAGGCGGTGCCGTAACCGTTGTGATGTTGCGGGAGATGGGGCCCTTCATGGCCGGGATGATCCTCACCGCGAGCGTGGGGAGCTCGATTGGGGCCCAGTTGGGCACCATGACGGTTTCCGAAGAGATCGCTGCGCTCGAAATCATGTCCATCGACCCCATTCGATTCCTGGTCATGCCTCGCTTGGTAGCATTTACGGTCATGCTCCCCCTCTGCACCTTTTATACCGACATCATCGCGGTATTGGGGGGAGGCCTGGTCGGCTATACCCAGTTGGGCATTCCGCCTTACCTCTATTACGACAACGCGTTGCTCTATGCCGAAACAAAGGATCTCTGGATTGGCGTTCTCAAGGCCTTCGTTTTCGGCGTCATTATTTGTACCACGGCCTGTTACAAAGGCTTCACGACGACCGGCGGCGCAGTTGGCGTTGGTAAAGCCACGCGCGATACAGTGGTGGTTTCCTTCCTGTTAACCCTGATTGTCGGTTATATCATTACGAAGTTATTCTACGCATGATCCACTTTGACAAAGTCACGAAGAAGTTCGGCGACCGGGTGGTGCTCGATGGGTTCAGCCTGAACATCGACCAGGGCGAGACCATGGTCCTGGTCGGGGCCTCGGGTGCAGGCAAAAGCGTAACCCTCAAGCATATGGTGCGGCTGCTTGAGCCCACGACCGGCGACGTCTTAATCGATGGTGAGTCCATTACCCAGGCGTCGGTAAAAGATCTCGAACGCCTGCGGGCCAACTTTGGATTCCTCTTTCAAAGTTCGGCCTTACTGCAATGGATGTCGGTCGGCGAGAATGTGGCCCTTCCGCTGCGCGAACATACGCACTTGAGCGACGAGGAAATTGAAAATAAGGTCCGCCACGTGCTTTCCCGAGTCGGCATGGAGGATGCCATCTGGAAGTTGCCCGCGAATATCTCTGGCGGCATGCAGAAGCGGGCCGGCCTCGCACGGGCCATCGTAACCGAGCCGAGAATCATTCTCTATGATGAGCCGACCTCAGGCCTGGATCCGGTTACCAGTCGAACCATTGATGACTTGATCATGCAGTTGAAACGCGATCTGGGCATCACCAGTGTCGTGGTGACACACGATATGATCTCGGCCCTGACGATCGGTGATCGTATCGCCATGCTCCACCATGGCCGCATGGTGGAAGTCTCAGCCCCCGCAGATTTTCTGAAATCCTCCTGTCCTGAGGTCCGCAGTTTTCTCGATGCGCAATACATCTCTCCCGACTTTCTAAACAAAAAGGAACAACGTGAAAAGACCCCGTAGACACGATATTACCGCCGAGGTCATCGTCGGTGCTTTTATGTTCATCATCATCTTCCTGCTCGCTTCGTTTACGATTTTGATCAGCAAGAATTCCTTCTTTAAGGAGTCCTTCCCCATGGTCGTTCGCTTCAACGATGTCGGCGGGTTAAAAGTCGGCGAGAGCGTCTATATGCGAGGCGTGAAGGTGGGCGTCGTCGGCGAAATGCAGATGATTGAAAACCAGCCAGCCGTGAACGCCATTATCGAGCTGGAAAAACCTATTCGCTTGCGTGAAGACTATGCCTTTGAGGTCCAAGCCGCTTCCATGCTCGGAGGGATGAAGCTGGTGGTCATCGAAGGCTCTCCAGATAAGCCCTGGCTGGAATCCATGAATAATCTCATCGGCCAACCTCCTGCGAACATCCTGGATGAAGCCACCAAGGCGCTCGAGTATATACGCAATGCCCTCGACGATGGGGGCATTATGCAGAATCTCTCCCTGGCCATGGATAACCTGCAGGAAATCACCAGCAAGCTCAACCAGGGGACCGGAACGGTTGCGCGCCTGATTAACGATGACGAAATCTACACCAAGGCGAACGATCTCATGACCAGCTTACAAAGCGCCAGCGATGACCTCGCGGTCGTCACCCAGCGGATCACTGACGGGAAGGGGACCCTCGGCAAATTGATGAGCGAGGATTCGACGCTCTACGATGACCTGCAGGTATCGATGGCCAATCTGAAATCCATTTCAACGCGCATCGAAGAAGGCAAAGGGACGGTGGGCAAGTTGCTCAGCGAAGAGGAGACGCTCTACAATAACCTGGTCGATGCGTCCGAGTCGTTCAAGAACATGAGCGACGACATCGCTAGCCTCGGCGAAAAGATGAACAGTGGCCAGGGCACCGTTGGCAAGTTGATGAACGACGACGAGCTCTACGACGAAATCAAGAAGCTGGTCGAAAATGCGAGTAACGTCATGGGCGATGCACAAGCGACCATCGACGATTTCCGGGAAACGTCTCCGCTGACCACCTTCAGCAGTATTCTCTTCGGCGCGTTTTAGTCGCCTGGGGCCGGCCTTTCGGTCTTCTCGGCTTTTCCTATGATAGGAACGCTCGACCAGCCAACGTTCGGGGCGCCTGAACCGCTTTCCACTGCTTTTCGGTCGACGGTATTTTTATTTTATTCCAAGATAAGCACTCCACCAGACGTCTGGTTCTCAATATGGAGTTGTTATCATGAAAGTACTCGTTTGTTTCCTCGGGATCATCCTTCTAACTGGAGCCGTGTCTGGCGATCCTTATAACGTGACCCGTTCCAAGGTCCAGAAGCTCCACAAGCAGCGGAATTTCAAGGAGGCCTATGATCTGCTGGGAACCTACGCGTCCAAAGCCGACGTCGACCCCGGTCAGCCCGGACAACAGGATTTCAACATCGGTTTCGACTGTTTGAATCAGCTCCAGCGCCAGAGCGAGTTTGATGGTTTTCTCGAGGAGCTGGTGGAAGCGCATTCAGACCAGTGGAAGGTGTTGCAGCGCGTGGCCCAGGGCTACCTTTCGATTCCTCAGCATGGGTTTATCATTGCCGGTGAATTCAAGCGGGGGCAACATCGGGGAGGGTCAGCCCGTTACGTGAACACGCACGAGCGGGATCGCATGCGCTCGCTCCAAGTTTATAAGATGGCGCTCGATGCCGTCGGGCCCAACGATAATAAAGCGGAAGTGGCTGGTTTGTATTATCAATTTGCCAACACGCTCTCCCATTGGCGCAGCAATGGATACGCCTGGCGCATGCAATACCTCAGTGACCTGTCGCTGCTCCCGGACTATAGCGACGGCTACCATCACGGGTACGGACGCGAGCAGAAGGGCGCCCCAGTGGATGCCGAGGGCCATCCTGTTTATTACGATGAACCGGAGAGCTGGGAGAAGGCGGCGAATGATGGGGAGCGCTGGCGTTGGGTCCTCGCGGAGGCCGCGCGTCTGAATCCGTCGCTTGCTCCAAGCGCCCTGCGCGAACGGGCCGATTTTTTATACAACCAGTTTGGCGTTCAGACCATGGCCCAATATAGCTGGTACTTTTCCGGCCGCCAGGTCATGGACGATGGCAAGTTGAACGAGAGCGGCACGTACGACCTGCACACCCTGAAAGACTCGGAGACCATTGCCCGGCTCGCTACGGGGATCAAACGGTTTGAACTTCCAGATGAGCAGAACTTCATCAAGCTCTATGCGGAGCTGAAGGCGCATGATCAACTTGCTTCGGTTTATCTGAATCGTCGTCAGTATCCCGACGCGGCTGCGCAGTACAAAAAGCTGGGTAAAAACTACGCCAAGATGGTGGCGCAGATTGAGGGTAACTGGGGGCAGATCCAGCCGACGGTCACGCAGCCCGCGGGAACCGGACCTGAATTGCAGTACCGGTTTCGCAACGGCAAACGGGTTCAGTTTACGGCGCATCGGATCAAGGTCGACCTCCTGCTTGCAGATGTGCGCACGTTGATTGAGAGCAAGCCGAAGCAGTTGAATTGGCAGAAGATCAATGTGGCGAACCTCGGCTATCGAATCGTTCAGCAGAATGAAACCAAGTATGTCGGTGGGCAAGCGGCATCCTGGAAGGTGAATCTCCATCCGCTGAAAAAGAATTTTGATCGGCAGGTGACCGTGGCGACTCCGCTACAGGAGCCCGGCGCCTACCTGATCACCGCAAAAATGGCGGATGGGAACGAAAGCAAGATTGTGCTCTGGGTCAGCGATACGGTGATCGTGAAAAAACGTATTGCCTCCAATCGGGATCAGATCGCGGGCGGAGGAAAGGCGGATAAGAAAGCCTCCGACTATTATTTTGTTGCCGACGCCCGAACCGGTGAGCCGATCGCAGGTGCGGAGCTCGATTTCTTTGGCTACTGGCAGGAGTATGTTGATCCGAAGATCGGTCGGCCCTACCAACGGATCCATTCGCACGCTTTTAAGGGTGCCACGGATCGGGATGGCCAGCTCATACCCGACCGTAAGGACTTGCTGCCCGACACCCGGCACTCGCCTCAATATTTGATCACGGCCCGCACGAAAACGGGGCGGTTCGCCTACCTGGGATTTTCCTCGTCCTGGTACAACGACTATCATGACCAGGCCTACAACCAGGTCAAAATCTACGGGATTACCGATCGCCCGGTTTATCGCCCCAACCAGACGATGAACGTGAAAGCCTGGGCGCGTCGCGCGCAGTACGACATGGAGAACCAGTCCTCCTTCGCCGGCAAGCAGCTCTCGTTCACGCTGTATAATCCGAAGAATGAGAAGGTGTTCTCTAAAAGCGTCGCAGCAGATGCCTTTGGCGGCGCGGATATGGATTGGGCGATACCCGAAGATGCCCCGCTCGGTACGTATCGTGTTCAGTTCGGTGGTGCCGGAAACGGTCAGATCACCTTTCGGGTGGAGGAATACAAGAAGCCGGAATTTGAAGTCACGATCGATGCCCCGGTTGATCCCGTCGCTCTGGGCGAAAAGATTTCGGCTACCATTAAAGCCGATTTCTATTTCGGTGCACCGGTAACCAAAGCGCAGGTGAAATATAAGGTCACCCGGGTTTCGCACGACAGCCGGTGGTATCCCTATCGCCCCTGGGATTGGTTCTACGGCAAAGGTTACTGGTGGTTTGGGTACGACTACACCTGGTATCCCGGCTGGAGTAATTGGGGCTGTGTGGCGCCTTCCCCCTGGTGGTGGCCGGCTGCGCATCAACAACCCGAGATCGTGCTCGAGAATGAAGTGGCGATCGGACCGGACGGAAGCGTCGTAATCGAAATCGACACCCTTCCAGCGAAGGAGATGCATGGGGACAAAGACCACAAGTATACGATTACGGCTGAAGTGACCGATGAATCCCGTCGGACCATCGTGGGGCAGGGGCAGGTCATCGTCGCTCGCCAACCGTTCAAGGTGTATGCGTGGGTTGATCGGGGCTATTACAACAATGGGGACGTCGTTCAGGCCTCGTTTTCTGCACGCCGTCCCGATAGCAAACCGGTTCAGGGGACCGGTGAAGTCACCTTGTACTCCGTCACCTATGACGAGGGGGAACCCAAGGAGACGGTCGTTGAGCGATGGAAATTGAATACGGACGACGAGGGCCTGGCGGCCCTGCAGCTCACCGCCGGCAAGCCCGGGCAGTATCGCCTTTCGTATCAGGTGACGGATGCCCAGAATCATACGCTCGAAGGGGCTTACCTGTTCGTCGTTCGGGGCCAGACCTTTAATGCTGATGACGCCCGCTTTAATGATATCGAGCTGGTGCTGGATCGGGAGCAGTACGCGCCGGGTGATGAAGTGAAGATGATGATCAATACCGACCAGAAGGACAGCACGGTGCTGCTCTTCATCCGGCCCTCGAACGGCATCTACCTTCCGCCTCGCCTGATCCGCATCAAGGGCAAGAGTGCGGTGGAAACCATCACGATCAGCAAAAAAGATATGCCGAACATCTTTGTCGAAGCCGTCACGGTGGCCAAGGGGAAAGTGTTTACCCAGGTGCGCGAAGTGATCGTGCCGCCTGAAAAACGGGTCATCACCGTCGAAGTGGAGCCGTCTGAAGAACGCTACCTGCCCGGGCAGGAGGCCAAGGTTCGGGTGCGCTTGACGGATCAGGACGGGAAGCCGGTACTCGGCACGTCGGTGATCTCGGTTTACGACAAATCGGTGGAATATATTTCGGGCGGCTCCAATGTTGGGGACATCAAGGAGTTCTTCTGGAAGTGGCGACGTCGGCACAACAGCCAGGTTGAACACAACCTGGAGCGGTATGGGCGTCATATCACTCAGCGGAACAAGGCGGATATGCAGCACCTGGGCGTCTTCGGTGCGAGTGTGGTCGATGTCATGGACGCCGGCGCTTTATCCTTAGAGGAGGCGCCCGGGCCTCGCAGCATGCGAATGATGTCCAAAAGTGCAGCACCGATGGCGGATTCCGCCCCGATGGCTGGGATGGCCATGGAGGCTGATTCCCTGGATACGGTTGTTGCGGGAGTCGGCGGTGGTGGTGCTGGCGGAGCATCCCAAGCACCGACTGTCCAGCCGATGATTCGCAAGAACTTTGCCGATACGGCCTTCTGGAATGCCGCCGTGGAAACGGATGACGATGGGTACGTGGAGGTCTCGTTTAAGATGCCGGAGAACCTCGCCGGCTGGAAAGTGAACGCCTGGGCCTTGGGGCACGGTACGCGCGTTGGGGAAGGACACGCCGAGGTCGTAACGGCCAAAAACATTCTCGTCCGTTTGCAGGCGCCCCGCTTTTTTGTGGAAAAAGACGAGGTCGTGCTTAGTGGCAACGTGCACAACTACCTGGATCACAATAAGAAGATAAAGGCACGGCTTGAGCTTGATGGCGCGGCACTCGCGCTGATTGACGGTGAGCAGGAACGCCTGATCGAAGTCGAGGCGAACGGTGAAATGCGGGTCGACTGGCGCGTGAAGGTGTTAAAGGAAGGCGAAGCGATTGTCCGGATGCTCGCGTTGACGGATGAAGAATCGGATGCGGTTGAAATGAAATTCCCGACCTATGTGCACGGGATGCTGAAGACCGAATCATTCAGCGGAGTGCTTCGTCCGGCTGATACAAAAGGCGATCTCCTGGTGAAGGTTCCCGCCGAGCGCCGGGTGGATGAGACGCGCCTGGAGATTCGATACTCACCCACGTTAGCTGGGGCGATGGTGGACGCTCTGCCCTATCTTGCGGACTATCCATACGGGTGTACCGAGCAGACGCTCAGTCGCTTTCTCCCCGCGGCGATGACTCAGAAAATCCTGCTCGATATGGGCATTGATCTGGAAGACGTGAAGGCGAAGCGGACAAATCTGAACGCTCAGGAAATCGGCGACGACAAAGAGCGGGCAGGCCAATGGCAACGCTATCCGCGCAATCCGGTGTGGGACCGGGCGCTGTTAAATGACATGGTCGACACCGGGGTAAAACGCCTGGAAGCCATGCAGCTGAACGATGGTGGCTGGGGGTGGTTCTCCGGTTGGGGTGAGCATTCGAGTGAGCACACGACAGCCTATGTAGTCCACGGTCTGCAGATCGCCCGGCAAAACGATGTGGAGATTAACGCGGGCACCCTCAGCCGGGGGATTACCTGGTTGAAAGCCGAGCAGAAGAAAAGGGTTGCCTGGATCAAGGCGAAACCCGAGCGCGTGCCCAACAATCTGGATGCTTTTGTGTTCATGGTGCTGACCGATGCCCAGGTCGAAAACGACGCCATGCAGAAGTTACTCTATCAGCATCGCGAGATGCTTTCGCTCTACGGTAAAGCCCTGTTCGGGATCGCTCTGCACACGCTCGGCGAAGAGGTCAAACGGGACATGCTGATTCGCAATATCGAACAGTTCCTGGTCGAAGATGCGGAGAATCAAACCGCGTATCTGAACATGCAGAACAACGGTTACTGGTGGTCCTGGTATGGGAGCGAATACGAAGCCCATGCGTACTACCTCAAGCTCCTGACGCGAACCGATCCGAAGGGGGCGAAGGCGAGCGGGCTGGTGAAATATCTGCTGAATAACCGCAAGCATGCGACCTATTGGAAGTCGACCCGCGACACGGCGATCTGCCTGGAGGCCTTCGCGGAATTTCTTCGGGCCACCAATGAGCATCAGCCGGATACCCGGCTTGAGGTGTTGGTGGATGGCCGCAAGGTGAAGGAGGTCCACATTACGAAAGACAACCTGTTTACCTTTGACAACCAAGTGCTGCTCGAAGGCGAGAGCTTGTCCAGCGGCGAGCACACCATCAGCTTTCGCAAGCAGGGGGAAGGGCCGCTGTATTACAACGCCTATCTAACCAACTTCACCCTCGAAGATTACATCACCAAAGCGGGACTGGAGGTGAAAGTTGAACGGAAGATCTATCGACTGAACCCCGCGGATAAAACCGTCAAAGCCCAGGGAGCCCGCGGTCAGGCAGTCGATCAGAAGGTCGAAAAATACGAGCGGGAGCTGCTTGCGGATCTGGCCACCCTGAAGAGTGGCGATCTCGTGGAGGTCGAGTTGGAAATCGAAAGTAAGAACGATTACGAATACCTGATCTTCGAGGACATGAAGGCTGCCGGGTTCGAGCCGGTCGAGGTCCGCAGCGGTTACAATGGCAACGATATGGGCGCCTACGTTGAGTTTCGCGATGAGAAAGTGGCGTTCTTCGTCCGCTCGCTCGCGCGTGGAAAGCACAGTGTGTCGTATCGCTTGCGTGCGGAAATTCCGGGGAGGTTCAGCGCCCTTCCGGCGCGTGGATTTGCCATGTACGCACCCGAGCTGAAAGCGAATTCGGATGAGATCAAATTGAAGATCGAGGATTGATTTTTACCGGGCGCGTGGCTGGTGTTCACGCCGCCAGAGGGCGAATACCTGCATGAACGCAAAGAAGACAATCAACAGGCGGGTAAGCAGCATGAACCAAATGGTGAAATTGAAATCGTTCGCTATATTCTTTTCGACCCAGGCATGGGTTTCCGGACCGACAAAGGTTCTCAATTGGTCCCATTTATTCAGGCCGTAAAGAATACCCACCTCAAGCAGGATCAGAATCGTCAGATACCAGAGGCAACTAAACCGACGGCAGGCTGTTTCGTGGGCGACGTGTGTATTGATGACCACGGTCAACACGCTGATCATGCAAACCTGAAAAAGCAGGGGGGCGTAAGGAGTGTAAGCGGACCAGGAGGGGCGTAAGGAAAGCAACTCTTCACCGAAAAGGCCGAGGACTATGGAGGAGCCCAGGCCAATAAAGATCATCATGGCGAGTGCCTGGATCAATACGGGGCTCGTGGCTTCTCCGCGTTCATGGCGTCTGGAAACGATGGGGAAAACAAAGGGCGAGATGGCCTGGACGAAGACCATGGGAATGATGCCAAAACGGGAGATGACAAAGTACCCGGCTGAATCGTCGAGCATGCGCTGGCGGATGACCCAGGGTTCCACGAGGCCCTGGACGGACAACAGAATGGTGAATACGGCCATGGGCTTCATGAACTGCAGCATTTCCTTGTAGTGCTCGTTGTAGGAAACGGCCTTCAAAGACTTGTGCAGGTAGGTGCCCAGTCCGCCCATGAGGAAGATCGTGCTGGCGAAGAGGTTCGTGAAGTGGGCGAACAGGTAGCCGGTCAACTGCCACTTTTTCAAGGTCAGGAGGATGACAATCAGGCGGGCCACCGGGCCGATCACATGCTTGAGAATGACTCGTTTAAATTTCATCACCCCCATGGAAGCGCCCATCACAATGGGGGCCCAGCAGGTGAGAATGGAAATCGCGCCGACCAGGAACAGGATATACGGACCGGAAAATGCCAGCCGCGTTGTGATGTAGTCCCGCGAAAGCCAGAGGACAAAGATCGTTGCCAGGGAGAGCACGAGCGTGATCAGGAAGAGGTCGCGCAGCATGCTCTTGATCTTCCCGTCTTCCTGCTTCGTATGGCAGACGTTGATGAATTTGGTGTACGTCCGGAGCAGGATGGCCTGGGGCAGGGTGATGAAGATCGCGAGCTTGGTCAGCGGCTCAATCGCTCCCAGCAGGTCTTGGTCTACGTGGTCCACGGCCAGTACGCTGCCGATGTAGAAGTTGATGACGTTGCCGACCTGGGAAAAGATCAGCAACAGCCCGCTGTACCACCATAGCGGTCCCAGCTTTGCCTTAATCTTTGCCAGTCTCTGTTTCACGCGCCGCGATGCGTATCAACAAATCGTTCACATGGGAAGAAAATCGTTTTATTTCCACCGATGACCTGCTGTAAGGTCAGGTCTTATGCATCAAGTAGAAACCTGTCCGGTGTGCGCCGGAACATCTCAACGCGTTTTGAAAACGCATGTCTTCACCTATCCGGGCGATGATGTGCAGGATCATTTGCTGGACTATAAATTCTTTGCCCTCTGGACCCTGTTCGAGCGTGTGCTGAAAGATCGTACGGATGCCGCATTCGACCTTACACTCTGCGAGAACTGTGGCTTTATCTACTCGAATCCTCGTTTCACCGAGGAGGATATTGCCACCAAATATATCACGTTTAACGAGTTGGGTACCCCGGAGCTGGGGGCCAAGCATCATCCACCGTTCAACCTGGAAGGCCGGGCCGACCGCGGATACAACCTGGTCAACACCTACTACAGCTACAAAGGCGCGGGGCAACCCAAGGTGCTCGATTTTGGTGGCGGAGCCGGGTACAACCTTGCACCGTTCACTCGGGACTGGACCTGCGGGCTGGTGGACTACGGTAATTGGGACTTCCCGGCAGGTGTGACCAAGCTGGGGAACGATCATCGCGATCTTACCCCCGATCAGAAATTCCAAGTGATCCTGCTGTTGCACACCCTGGAGCATGTGCCGGAGCCAATTCCCTTTCTCAAGACCCTTGCCGAACATCTGGATGACGATGGCGCCATGTATATCGAGGTGCCTTTGGGCGCCTTTGGGGAGTGGAAATTCATGACGGAGCCGCTCATGCATTTGAACTTTTTCTCGGAGGAGAGTGTGTGCAACGCGGCGAAAGAAGCCGGGCTGCATCTCGCGCATGTAGAAACGCGTTATCAGTGGGTTACCCACAGTAAGTTGTGGTGCATTAATCTCATCGCTTATAAAAATCCGGATGTCGGTCCGGCCTTGCGTAAAAAACCGCTGAGCACGCGCACCCAGATGAGTAAGTTGAATTATTACCTGCCGTACGCGATCAATCCACGGGTCGTGAAAAAGGTGCTACGGAAAGTGACCGGTCGCTGATGGCCAAAATGAAGTTATGTCTCATCGGCGGATCCGGACGAAGCGGGACAACTATTCTGCGGAAGGTGTTCAGCAAGCATGCCGCTTTCAGCGAGGTGCCCGAGTTTCGTTTTCTGGTCGACCCGGATGGCCTGGTGGATTTTTACGACACCTTGAAGCATGGCTGGTCGCCGTACCTGTTCGATGTGAAGTTGCGTCGTCTGGAAAAGCTCCTGCTGGATATGGAGCGGCCGGCGTACATCTCGGGCGGCCTGAAAGTCGGCCTCGGAAAACTCGGTCTCACTCGTACCCTGCCAAAGGCCCTTTGGAGACGATACTATTATGTGGGGTTGAAAAAATTTGCCCCGAATTACCACCAGCTGGTCGATGAATTGATCGATGATCTCAAGGAGTTTGATTTCCGAGGCGAATGGGTGGGCATGGGCTTCGGCGATCGCCCGCGCATGTCCTATGCCGGCCTCGTCAATCCTGAAGACATGGCCGCCAAGCTGGGGAAATTCTATCGTAACCTCGCGCATGCCATTGTCACGGAGCAGGGGGTGGATCACTACCTGGAGAAAAATACGTGGAACATCTTGTGGTTCGATCGGATTCTCGACCTCGTGCCCGATGCGAAATTCGTCCACATCTTTCGTGATCCTCGCGACGTGGTCGCTTCCATGGTGAAGCAAAATTGGGCACCTTCCGATCCCGAGCTCTGCGCTTTGTGGCTGTCCGACATCATGGCGCAGTGGTGGCATATTCGAGAGCGTGTTCCGGCGGAATCCTATCTGGAAGTGAAGTTTGAAACCCTCATGGATAAACCCGAAGAAACCCTTCAGGGTATCTGCGATTTCTGGGGGGTTCCCATGGATCCAGAGATGCTCAACATCAAGTTGAGTGGGCACCACATGGGCCGATGGCGGAAACAGTTTTCGCAACTGGCCGCCGCGAATGTGGAAAAGCAGGTCAAGCCGATCATGCAGGCGTACGGATATTCATGAGAAGGGGTCGCGTGCTCAGCGCCGCCCGTTGTGAAGGCATTCACGGGGCCCAGGTGGATGTTCTCGATGCGGTGGGTACAGTTATCGAATCGATCAGCACCGGCGATGACGGGCGATTTGAATTACAGAGCGAAGGGACGGTCCGTTTCCGCGCCGAGGGGTTTGTTGAGAAGGTCCTGGCGATGGACAGCCCACTTGATCAGATTCGTCTGCTGGAAAACGCCCTGATCGGCTACCTGGATCGCTTCTGGTGGCGACCTGGCGATGAACTTCCGGTTTACATTCATGCGCCGGAACGTTTCACCATAACCCTTTGCCGCCATGGGAAAGCGCGTGAGCGCATACTGGAACTCGGTTCGTTTGACGCCATGGAACAACACGTTCCGGATGGCTGGTTTGTGGAGGAGGGATTGTCGTGGAATCCAACCACGAAGGTGCGCATTCCCGAAACGGCCCTTCCGGGTCTGTACAGCCTGTTGCTGGAGTCTGCCGCCGAAACTTACGCTATTTCACTGGTTGTTTCCACGCCGCCCGAACAACGGAATCGCAACCGGCTGCTGGTGCTGGTGAGCACGAACAACTGGCTGTCCTACAATCTGTACGGAGGCCGCAGCCGCTATCGCAATTTTGAACAGGAGGCCTCGCGGCAATACATTCCCTTGAACGGGTTGAAAAATGTCATTCGCGCCCTGGTCCCGCGATCGTTTTATCACGCCCTGGAAAAGCGTTACGCGACCCAACCCTGGATGTTGCATCGCCTTTCCATCAAACGACCGTTCCCATATTCCGGCCTCGAAGCGTCCGACCCCAACACCGCGTTTGCCAATCATCTGGCTGGGGGGGAGTGGCGGGTGCTGGCCTGGTTGGAAGCCCAGGGCATTCCTTACGACATCACCTCCGGTTGCGAGTTGCATCGTGAACCCGAGCAGCTTTCCGGGTATCGCGCACTCATCATGAGTACGCACTGTGAATATTGGTCAAAGGAAATGTACCAGGGCGTTAAGCGCTGGCATGAAACCCAGGGTGGCTGGGTATTGAATCTTTCCGGCAACAGCATGTATCGGGAAATTGAATACGACGAAGACGGATCACATCGCTGCACCAGCCTGTACTTCGAGGATTCCTGCGCGGATGAATCTGAATTGATTGGGGTCCGATTTTCGATGGCGGATTATGGAACCTGTGCGCCGTATCGGATCGAGGATGCGAAACACTGGGCCTTCGAGGGCCTTGATGTGTCTGCAGGTACTGTGTTTGGGGAGCGCTCTCTCAATGGCCAGTATGAAGGGGATCGTGATGCCTACGTGCACAGCCGTCCGGGCTTGAAAGGTGGGCTGCAGGGGGAAGGTGCATCCGGTTGGGAGACGGACAAGCTGACGGCAACCGCCTCGAAGGCCTTTCATCGCATCGCCAAGGGGCAGAATGCGCGCGGGGGCGCGGACATGGTTGTGCGCGAACCATCCGGTGCGCAAGGCGGGGTGTTCTCCGCTTCTTCGATTACGTTTGGCGGCGCCCTGTTGATCGATAAAATCTGCAGTGGCATCGTGCGAAACGTGCTCGATCGCTGCCTGGGGGACTAACGGGTTTTTAACGCGTCGAGCACCGTGTGCAGTGCGGCTTCCAAGCCGGGCTTGAAGTTGATGGCGAGGCTGAACCCTTCCTGAAATCCGCTTACTTCATATCCTCCTTGAGCCAGCATGATGTCAGTCGGATAGTAGCCAAAAGTGTGGTCGATGCACGAGATGGTCCAGGTCGTCGGATCCTCCGCCAGCCCATAAGCGGTCATGACCTCTGCGGATACACCGAGCAGCTGAATCGCGCCGAGTTGAATGCCGTGTAGACTGATCGGCGGAAGTGTGCCGGGATTTTTGCTGACATGAGCCATTTCCAGCGAACGGCGCGTATGGGTCAAGACACCCGATTGCTCGACTAACGCCCCCCCGCCACCGTCCATCAGCGCTTGGGCGATTCCGCCGGACCAGGTGGTCCACTCGGATGGAGTAAAGCGCCCGAAACGCAGCCCCTTGAGGATCTTCCTAACCAGATCCTGGGTGGGATCGATTACCCGGGGCCGCACATCTCCGGAAAAGCCTTGGAAAAAGAGGGTCGGAATCGGACCATGTTTTGCCCGGACGGAGGCCCGCCCGACGCCGGGGAAATCCGCACTGACGGATGCCTGATCCGGAAAACAAACAGGATGACAGGCGTAGTTCCAGAGCGTCGCAAGGGGTTGGCCCTGGCCATCGACGAGCCAGAGGCTGCGTAGACGATCATCGCACGGGCCTTTCGGATTGGGGCCTGCTTCACATCGATCCGCTCCGGGTCGCGTGTACCGCGGGAGCTTTCTGCGATTGATGTTGAAGGGTGCTCGGGTCCAGTGATGCCGGAGTTCGATCTCGACCCGGGGTGCATCCAGGAGGCTTCGCACCAGTCCGATGAGCCGGTCTACGACGAAGCATACGTAGGCGAGGTCCACGGGGCCAAGGCCCGGTTTGGTTGCATCCAGTGAAGGGGCGAAATGGGTGTGCGTGGCAGCAATAAACAGTTCGTCCGCGGTGAGCTCGCCGGCAAAGGCATCCAGCAGGATATCGCGCATCGCCGGGCCTACATAGAGGGTATCCACGCTGAGCAAAAGGATCCGCTGGTCGATCCCTTCCAGCAGCACGCCATTGATCTCAATGGGATCCGAGACCGGTGAAACCGCCTCGGTCCGGTTGGCATACCCGGCAAGAGGGACCGGATGATCCGGGGTGATATCAACGAAGCTTGCGGAGGCTTTCCACATGCGTTCAGCTTTCGATCCGGCGGTTGCGTTCGGCTGCCAGAGTCATCTGCTTCATCCGCTCCTGGCGACTCGCGCGCATCTGCGGGGTAAGTTTGTCGGCACAGCGGGGACAGGAAATCCCTTTTTCGTAGGTCGTCTGGGACTTCATCACGTCATTCAAGGGCTGCCAACAGGAGTGGCAGAGTTCATAGCTACCCGGCTGTAAATTGTGATCAAGCGTGACGCGATTATCAAAGACGAAACACTCGCCCTCCCATAGGCTTTCATCCTGCGGCATCGTTTCCAGGTATTTCAGGATGCCGCCCTGGAGGTGATACACTTCCTCGAAACCCTTTTCCAGCAGGTAGCTGGTTGCCTTTTCGCAACGAATGCCGCCGGTACAGAACATCGCGATCTTCTTGTCCTTCGCTGGATCAAGATGTTCTTCCACGTAGGCTGGAAAGTCGCTGAAATGCTCGGTGTTCGGATTTTCAGCGCCTTTGAAGCTGCCAATTTCCACCTCGAAGTCGTTGCGGGTATCGATGACCCGGACATCCGAGCCGCTGATCAGCTCGTTCCACGCTTCGGGATTCACGTAGGTGCCCACCTTTGCCCGCGGATCGATGTTGGGAACTTTAAGCGCGACAATTTCGGGCTTCAGGCGAACCTTCATGCGGCGGAAAGGCATTGCATCGACGAGCGATTCTTTGGTTTCCAGATCGTTCAAGCGCGCGTCGCTGCGCAACCAATCAACGATGTCGTCGATTTGCTCCCGTGAACCGGCTAGCATGCCATTCACCCCCTCGGAGGCGAGGAGGATGCTACCCATCAGGCCTGTTTCCAGGCATTGCTGCAACCAGATGGCTTGCAGTTCCTCGAAGTCGGGCAGGGGGACGAATTTATAAAAAGCGATGACGATCAGATGTTCCACGTGGTCAAAATAGGCTGTTCTGGATGGAGGTCGAACGGAAAAGGTCGTAAAAATCAGAGGCGGCGGTTCAATGCGCCTCCACACAACGTTTGCATCTTTCCGGAGAGCTGCTTATATTTATCGGGGAGTAATGATTATGACACCACGAATCTGCCTCACACTCGGCCTGCTCTGCACGAAGCTCTTCGCGCTTGAACCCATCGATTCGTCGAAATTCGACGAGCTCTTTGACCTGATCCAACCCTCGACCGAGGAGCGTGCCTGGCAGGCGATTCCCTGGGGGACAAAACTCTGGGACGCGCGCATTGAAGCCGCTCGCCTTGGCAAGCCGATTTACCTTTGGGAAATGGATGGCAACCCCTTGGGGTGCACTTGAAACAACGGCGTCGCGAACCGTGTGTTCCACTACTCCGATCCTGAAATTTCCGGCTTCATCAATCGCCATTTCGTCCCGGTTGTCGGAGATGACTGGTATCAACGGCGTCGGCAGGATGCGGAAGGCGATTTTTACAAAGGCGTCTATCGCCAGGCCCCGCACAAAACACCGGAAGGGCACTCGCGGCAGGGCTTGTACATTTTAACCGCCTCCGGGAAGCTGCTCAGCTTCACCAATACCTGGAAGCTGGATACGTTCTGGCATTTTCTGCGGGAAGGGGTTGAGCAATGGGGAGCGCTGCCCGAAACGGAGCGGGCGCCCGGTGCCTTGTTGGTTCCACCCTTAAATGCTCTGCAGCGCGATGTGAAGTTCACACGAGTGCTCCCCGGTGATGCCACGGTACTCAAGGCGCACACTCGGGTACTTGAGCCCGACGGAGCAGGCTATCGCGCCTGCGAAGCCGAAGGGGAGAAACGCTGGGGCCTCTTTGCGGCTACGGATCATATGTGGCTGCAGAAGAGCGATGTGCAGCAGTTGGTTCCGGGTCCCTTGCCGGAGCCCCTGGCCTCGCGCATGATCCGTTTCCACCTGGTAGACAACACGCGCGGAGAACCCAGCATGTGGGAGCATGCAGAGATCCGCCGTGCAAACCTCCGCCTGGTCGCGGTTCCGGATGCGCCGGGTCAGTTGCGGCTGGAGGGGACGTTCCTGGCGAAGACCGAAGATGAACGACGAGGTTACGAGGGCGAGCTGCTCGGGTTTCTGAGCGTGGATGCCACGTCCGGAATCTGCACCGCTTTTAAAGCCGTCGTGATCGGCGAGCACTGGGGCGTAGGGGATTACACGCCTGGCGCACGCCCTGGCCGAACACCCATGGGCGTGGCGTTTCATCTGGTCAGTGGCAAAGAAGATGCGGACCGCATCCCGCCCCAGGCGATGCGTTATGTGGAGCGGTATTGGAAAGCAGATCAGCCCGACGTCGGGAAGCGATAAACGTTAAAGGCCTGGGCCGGATCGCAGGCTGAAGCGATCGATTGGATGTCTTTCGATCTCCTTTTTCAGTGCATCTTTTGCGGCGGCCTCGTCGTCCGGGGTCAAGCTGTCGTAGTGTCGGGGAGGTGGTGGGATTTTCCGAGCGGTGAAGCCCGCCGTGGATCCTGGCAAGGAAGCCAGTTGGCTGCGTAGGTGTTGGATCTGTAGCTTCAGTGCACTGCTCGAAGTGCCCCCATCGAGCGAAGGTATGCGGTGGGTAATTGTATCGCGGCCGGTTTCACGGGGTGCGCCGCGATTGACCCGTTGGTGTTCGGCCTCTTTGAGCTGCTGCTCAAGCGCCGCGAGTCGGGTCTGTAATTGTTCACGTGCCGTACTTGGCGCAGGTGATGATTCGGGGTCGTCGTAACTGCGGGCCAGCTCTGACGAGTTGAACATACCGATTTCCAGGTAGTGCATGACCCGGACCCGGGCCTGGAGGGCGTTGCGGTAGCAAACGCCGTTTGGATAGCGATCGGCGAAGCCCTGATAGGTGTGCAGGAGATGGAGCAAGGCCTGCTCCGTGACGTTGCCATAGTGGAAGAGGTCGATCTCCTGATTGACCAGTGCGTTCCACGCCTGGAACTCCTGGTACGGGCGGGCGACGACGGTCACGGCACTTAAGGCTTTCATGCCGGATACGATCTGCTGCCGCATACGTGGATCCGCGTTGGCCAGACGGGGATCGCCGAGCATCTCGCGTAGCGCCAAAAATCGTTGCCAACCCTTCAGTTGCGTCGTTGCGTCTTTGTAGGCTTCGAGCATGGTTCGCGTGACCTCCGATGGGTAACTCGGATCCTTTTCCCGTATGCGCAGCTCGAACCAATCCAAGACCCTGCGGCTCATTTCAATTGAGCCGTGCCCGCCATTGAGCCATTCGTCATAGGTAACGGTTGCTCCGCGAGCGCGAAAAAAGCGTCGCGCCATGTGGCCGGACCAGAAATTGGAATCCCATTCCCCCAGGCCGAGGAGAACGTGGTATGGGCGCCCATATCGTTCTTTTGCGTCGAACTTGAATCCGCTGGGTACGCCACCGGCAAACATGGCGACGCCCGCGAGATCGGGTGGAGGACGAACGGAGGAGAGAAACGAATTGGTGCCGCCTCGACTGAATCCGCCCATGTAGCAGCGTGATTTGTCCACGGCAACCTGAGGGTGCAGCCAATCCCGTACACTGCGACAGGTTTCCCAGAGACGCTGAATCGGAAAGGGTGGGGCGCCCGGCTCCCGGTTCGGGTAGGACATACCGACCACGATGAGGTGATCGCGGACATACTGAAATTTCTCTTTGTAGGAGTCATCCAGAGCATAACGACCCTGATCCTTGGTGATGCCATACTGATTTCCGTGACCGAAAATAATGCTGGGCTGACCGCCGGTTCCGTGAAACCAGAACAGGACAGGCAGGGGTTGGCCCTCGCGTGCTGCTTCGGGAACCGATATGCGTATGAAGCCATGTTCCGTACCCGGCCACGCTATACGGTGTGCCTGGCCTGGAGCGAGGGCGGCTTGAAGAGACGAAGCCGTCAGCAATCCGAGCACGATGATCTGGAATTTCACTTGTGGTTACTCGGGGCCTTAAAGGAGGTGGGCTCTTCGGTATGGCTGGCTTCGATGACCAATTCCGTTTCGATACGGACCCTAACCCGGCTCTTCAGATGCTTGAGGGCAATATCAGCGAGTTCGTTGGTCAGTGCGTGGTCCGGCGCCTTGGGGGAGCGGATCCAGAGCTCGATCACCAGGCCACCGTTTCGGTGCGCGGTATGCGTGCGAATGATGCGTGCCTGCAATTGGGTGTGCAGGGTCTCCTTGAGTTCCGCCCGCAGCGGCTTGGACAGCTTGACCGAAGAGCGTTGCTTGAACTGATCATAGATGACGGTGCCCAGGGGTACACTGAAGAGAATCATGGCCAATACCAATCCGAGTACCGTTCGCTGGACCCATCGGGTGGATTGTTTCTGTTCGGCACGCGCCCGCACCCCACCGGCAAAAAAAGCAACAGAGGAGCCGAGAATAATGCAGACGACGTTTGTGGCGAAAAGCAGGGCGGCACCCTGGGCATTTCCGAAATCCATGAGCGCGAGGGAAACCCCTACCGTGCCGATCGGCGGAACCAGGGCGGCTGCAATTGCCACTCCGGGCAGTGCGCCGGAGAGGTTCGGTCGCCCCGTACAGTAGGCCGCGGCGGTCCCCGAGAGGAAGGCCACGCCGACATCGAGCAAGGTTGGTCCCCCGCGAGCGCGTAATTCATGGGTGAGCTCTTCCAGCGGGCTCAGCCAGCCGAAGAACAGCCCGATGCCGAGGGCGACCAGAAAGCCGAGGATAATGGATTTCAGGCTGCTCTTGAACAAGGGGAAGTTGGCCTGCGTAATCGACAGGCCACATCCCAGCAAGGGACTCATTAAGGGCGCGACCAGCATCGCCCCAATCACCACGGAGGTGCTGTCCTGAATGAGGCCCAGGGTTGCGATGGACGTCGATAAGCCGATCAGGGCAAGAAAGTCGAAGTTCCATCGTGAATGGGTCTGGAGTCCTTCGAACAACGCGATGCGGTCGGCGCGATCGAGCTGGGGCACGGTCACATCCAACCAGCGCTCGAATGCATCGGAAATGCGGTGATGCAGCGGTGTGGCGGTTTTGATCATCGCGATGGCCATGCTGTTTTCACCTTGCAGCAGGCGCTCCGGAACGGTCCCAAACAGACCCTGGCGAATGATGGACTTTCGCGTGGCGCCGACGATCAACAGGTCACAGCCTTCCTCGGCGACCTGGGTAATCCCCTGATTGACACTGTTGGAGACGACGACGCGCGGGGTGATTTGCGCGTCCTCCTTGATCCCACTTTTTCGTATATACGTTTCAAGGAGGTGCTCGCCAACATCTTTGGATAGATCATCACCGTCCGGTTCGATGTAAAGGGGGACGATTTCACAGGGGTGTACGGTTGCGACGGCTGCAGCGATTTTAAGGGCCGCAATCGCGTGGGGCCCGCCGGCAGTGGGGATGACAATCCGTTTGCATATGCGACCATCGGACTGGCCAAAGCGCATCAGCAGGCTCTGGCAGGTCGCCTGGTCAAATACCTGGCGCGCGAGCATCGAATCCGCATGCCCTTCGCGGCTGCTTCGCTGTTTGCCGAGGATGAGGAGGCGTGGCTTTTCCTGTTCGAGCTCTTTCTGCACACACGCCAGACGATCGACGGAAAGTGCACGTTTGATGGTTACCTTGGCCCGGTTGCCGAGCCCTAACTCCATGATGGCCCCGTAGATGATAGCGATAACCGGGTCTTCCGAGCTTTCGGGGGCGTCAATGACCCGGGATTCAGTCTGGGTTCCATTTCCCGCATACAGAATGAGAAGGTGCTCTCCCAGTGCGGTAGCAAACCGCAGGCTCCAGTGCGTGAGGGTCGCCGCATCATCGGCTCCGCCTATGACGACACACAAGCTCATTTCACTTGTCCGTCCTTCGCGATGGCCGGATGGAGCTTCCCCGACGAATTTCAGTGGCACCGCTGGTCACCCGCACCGCAATGACACCGGGCATCACCGGGATCGACATGCGCCTTACCTTGACGAACTTGGTCATGCGCTCATGTTCAAGTTCCCTCATAAATTTCGCAATACGAAAGGGGTTATTTCGCGACTTTTGTATCATGCACGCTATGATCCGCCGCGTGACCGCCCTGATGGAACTACTGAATACGCTGCTAAGCGATAAAAACTGGCCTCAGCTCGCCTTGGGGTTGCGCTTTCTGCTGGGCCTGATTGTGCTGCGCGTGCTGTGGTTGGTTTTCCGAAACCGCATGACAAGCTATGGTAAACATGCGCGGACGCCGTTTACGACGGGGGTGATTCTGACGATGTTTCTTGTGTTGTTCAGCGGGGCTTTGATTCATCAGGCAAGCTGGCAGCTATTTGGTCTCTCGCGACCGAAATTTGTCGCGTTCATGCAGAAGTACGACCGGCGACAATTCAACCCGGCGCATTCGATCAGTCGGGGGAAGATTCTCGATCGCAAACAGCGGGTGATTGCCTACAGTTTGAAAAAAGGAGACCAGGTAACACGCCATTACCGCTTGGGCGACCGCCGAGAGGAAGGGGAAATGTGCTGCCACATTGTGGGCTACGCGCATCCGCGTTACGGGATGGCCGGGCTCGAGGGAGCTGCGCATGTTGAGCTGATCGGGGGCGGCTTGAACAGTGTGAAGGAGTGGCAATCGCTCGGTCGCAAAATCATTCATCGCGAGGATGCCATCCAGGGAGAGGACCTGGTGCTCACCCTGGATGTTGAGTTGCAGAAAGTTGCTTACAAGCACCTCAAAGGCCGTCAGGGCGCGGCCGTTCTGATGCATGTTCACGATGGAGACCTGCTCGCGATCGCCAGTGCACCGACGTTTAATCCCAACCGGATCGCCGAGGATATGCAGGCGGGCGTTGTGGCGGGAAGTCCTTACCTCAACCGGGCGACCCAGGGGCTTTACCCCCCAGGCAGTACCTACAAAGTGGTGGTCGGGGCCGCGGCCCTGGCAGCTGGGACGAGCCTGTCGATCGATTGTCCTGCGGATGGGTTCACGACCTCTCCGATTTACCCCAAAATCCGGGATCATGAATACTACCATGCAAAAAGTAATGGCGGCACCTGGACGGGGCACGGGGTGATCGATCTGAATCGTGCCCTGGTGAAATCCTCGAACGTGTATTTCGCCAAGCTGGCTGTGCAACTGGGACATCAGGCGATGCAAACGACCGCGCAGGGTTTTGGCTTGAATCAACCCATCACGCTTTATGAAACGTCGAGTGACAAGCTCCAGGCGATGGCGAGTCGGTATCCGGCGCTAAATCGTGATGATCAATACGGGTTGGCACAGGTCGGCATTGGCCAGGGTAAATTGGTGGTTACACCCTTACAGATGTGCATGATCGCCGCGGCGGTTGCGAATGATGGCATGCTGGCACAGCCCCGCATCGACCTGAATCAATCGCCCAAAAACATGCAGCGGAGTATGTCCGCCGTTCATGCCCAGACCTTGGGGGTGATGATGCGAAATGTCGTGAGTTCGGGCACCGGCCGGGGCATGGCCAATATCGGATTTGTAAGCGCAGGAAAAACCGGTACCGCAGAAAATTCACACGGCGAAGCTCACGGATGGTACATCGGATTTGCTCCGTACGAAAATCCGGTCCTCGCGGTATGCGTGGTGATTGAAGGGGGGGGCTTTGGTTCCGCTTCTGCATTGCCCGTGGCTAAAGCCCTGTTCAAAGAAGCTGAACGCCTGGGGTATTTGAAGCCATGATGCTCCATGTAAAGCCGAGGCGCTGCTAACCATGACCGCGAAGAAAAAAACAGTGAGTAAAAAATCCGGCGGCCGGAAGGCGGCCACGTCCTCGAGCAAAAAAGGATCAAAAAAGAGTTCGGGAAAAAAGGCGTCCGCAAAAAAGGGCCAAGAGGAAGAGGCTTCAGGGAGGAAAGGTTCCACCCGCACTTCCGGGAAGAAAAAGTCCGCCCCGAAAAAGTCCTCAAAAAAGTCCGCGAAGGAAAAGCCGATCAGTGTTTCTCGTTTGCGCAGGGTGGAGCGCAAGCTCCTTTTCTGGTGCGCGCTGGGCGTGATCACCGGGACCTTTCTCTTGCTGGGGGCGCGCCCCGAAAGTGCTCCTCCGGTGAAGCCCGCCGACTTCCTGCCTTTAGTCTGCTATCTCGGCAGTCTGTTGTTTATGCATGGCAGTTTCCTCCTGTTTCGTTTTCGTGGCGACCCCGTGCTCACCGGTCTCATGGCCTTTCTCGCTGGCACCGGCGTGCTCGCACAGACGCGGATGAATACGTTCAACCTGGAGCAGGTGTTGGACCCGGGCAATTTTATGCTGCCCGCAGGGATCCTGCTGATGGTGGTCACGGCACTCCTGTTCCGCCGCGGGCGATATCTGGCGCTCAAACCATTCGCGGGGCTGAGTGCCCTGGCCGCGATCGGCATTATGGCCCTGGTCCTGGCCATGGGCTCCCGTTATCGTGGAGCGATCTTTGCGCCTGGGGGAATGACCCCGTCCGAGCTGCTGAAAATTCTGATCGTCGTATTTCTGGCTGGGTTTTTGACCCTGGAAATGAAGTCAATTCGCGACGATTCGCATCCGGTAATCCCTCCGTTCCGGGTACTTTTCCCACTGGCGTTCTACTGGGCGATTCTCACGGTCCTTCTCGTCCTACAGCGTGATCTAGGACTCTTTGTGATTCTCAGCATCGTGTTGGTGCTCATGCTGTTTCTCGCAAGCGGGCGGTGGCAATACCTGGTGTATGCAGGTCTGGCGGCCGGGGCGTTTGCCTTTCTCACCTATCATTTTCTTGCTCACGGCCAGCGGCGACTGCTCGCCTGGCAGGATCCGTTCAGCGACCCCACCGGAGGCGGGTGGCAGGTCCTGCAGGCACTTTCCGGCATGTATGCAGGCGGACTCTGGGGGACGGGCTTTGGCGCGGGCAACCCCGGACTGGTGCCGATTGCTGCCTCTGATTTTATCTATGCAGTCATTGGTGAAGAAATGGGGTTTGTTGGTTGCGTGGTTGTCATTGTGATGTACCTGCTGTTTTTCGTGCGGGGGTATCGCATCAGCCGTGCGGCCGAGGAGCCCTTTGGTTCCCTGCTTGCCGCGGGGTTGGTTACCGTACTCGCCGTACAGACCTTCTTGAACATCGCCGGGGTCACGAAGCTCGTACCGATTACCGGTATCACGCTCCCGTTCATCAGCCTGGGTGGGAGCAGTTTAATCACCAACTTTGCCAGTCTCGGTATTTTGCTCGCGGTCTCGCAGGGGAAGAAGTAGGGACGCGAAAAGACGGTGAAAAAAAAACGGCGCTTCATGAAGAAGCGCCGTTCGCAATAAGCAGGTTAACGCGTTTAGTCGTTGTCGCTGAACTGTCCGTCGAACGCAATTGCGCTGGGTTTGAAGTCGCTCTTCTTTACGAAGGCCGCCGCTTCAGTGCCGCCATGAACGCGATCCATGCGGGAATCTTCCCACTCTACGGACAGCGGACCCTGATACCCGATGTCATTCAGGGCAACGATGATTTCTTCAAAGTTGATATCCCCATGCCCGAGCGAGCGGAAGTCCCAGAAGCGGCGCGCATCGGCGAAGTCGGTATGTCCACCGAATACACCTACGGTGCCGTCACCATGGCCCCACCAGACATCCTTCATATGCACGTGGAACATGCGATCGGCGAAGGTGCGGATGAACTTGACGTAGTCCACGCCTTGGTAGCCGAGGTGTGAGGGGTCGTAGTTGAAGCCGAAACGTTTGTGACCACTAACGGCCTGAATCGCACGCTCGGCAGTGGCGATGTCGAAGGCGATTTCGGTGGGGTGTACCTCGAGGGCGAAGTTCACATCCAACGCTTCATACGCATCAAGGATCGGTGTGAATCGCGTGGCGAAATCTTCGAAGCCTTTGTTCCAGTAATTCTGATCGGTGGGAGGGAATGCATAGATCGAGTGCCAGATGCTCGAGCCGGTAAACCCGTTCACGGTCGCCGGGAAGGCATCGAATTCTCCGCGCTTGGGCCGGGCGTCGAAAAAGTTGCGCGCGGCTTTGCCGGTGGTGATCATCTTTTCTGCGGCTCGTTGACGTACACCTTCAGGTTCTCCATCGCCCCAAACGTCCGTGGCGGAGAAAAGGATGCTCTCGTGACGTGCATCGATGTTATCGCATACACACTGTCCAACCAGGTGGTTGGATATGGCGTAGCAACTCAGGTTGTGCTGGCCCAGGATATCCCAGATGCCTTTGCAGTAGTCGATATCTACAGCAGCTTTATCGACTTCGAAGTGATCGCCCCAGCAGGCGAGCTCAAGGCCTTCGTAGCCCATTTCTACAGCCAGTTTGGCCAGATCAACCAGGGGGAGGTCGGCCCATTGGCCGGTGAATAAGGTAACAGGTCGTGACATGGTATGACTCCTAATTATTTAGTGCTTACGAACTTGGTCCACTTGGTAGAGCTCTTCGAGCTCTTCACTACAGATTCAATAAATGCCATTCCGCGAACCGCGTCTTCGATGCCGGGGAAGTCCAGGTTTTCCGCCTTGGGCTTCTTACCCATGATGCGGGCCTGGAGTGCGAGGGCGTAATTCTTATACACGTTGCCGAACGCTTCCAGGAAGGCTTCCGGATGGCCCATGGGCAAGCGCGTGTTGGCGAGCGCCGCCTTACCGAGGTATCCGCCGCCTGCACGGATGAGCTGGGTCGGCTGGTCAATCCATTTGACGATCAGCGTGTTGGGCTCCATCTGGTGCCACTCGAGTCCACCGAGGGTGCCGTAGATGCGGATGTTCAAGGCGTTTTCTTCGCCGACTGAAATCTGGCTCGCATGCAGAATACCTTTGGCGCCATTGTCGAAACGGAGCAGCACGTTCCCGTCGTCTTCCAGCTTGCGGCCTTTCACAAAGGTCGTGAATTCGGCACACAGCTCGGTGATCTTCAGGCCGGTAATATACTCGGCCAGATTTTCGGCGTGGGTTCCGATATCGCCCATGCAGCAGGAAGCGCCCGCGCGCTTCGGATCGGTGCGCCAGTCGGCTTGTTTCTGGCCGCTGGCCTCGAGCTCGGTTGCCAGCCATCCTTGCGGATATTCAACCACGATTTTGCGGATCTTGCCAAGCTTCCCCTTGGCCACCATTTCACGCGCTTCCTTAACCAGCGGATACCCGGTGTAGTTGTGGGTGAGACCATACATAAGGCCACTCTTCTGCACGATCTTGCGCAATGCTTTGCCTTCCTTCAGGTCAAAGGTCGCCGGCTTGTCGGACATCACATGAAAGCCCGCCTCCAGGGCTGCTTTCGCAACTGGAAAATGCATGAAGTTGGGGGTTACAATGGACACAAAGTCCATGCGCTCGCCTTCCGGAAGCTGGGCTTCACGATCAAACATTTCCTGGTAGGATCCATAAACCCGATCGGAGGGAAGGTAAAAATCCTGGCCCGAGAGTTTGGATTTTTTCGGGTCGGAGCTGAAGGCTCCACAGACGAAATCGATCTCACCATCCAGGGCGGCCGCTTTGCGATGAACCGCTCCAATGAAGGCGTCGCGACCTCCACCAACCATACCCATTCTGACTTTACGGCGTGCAGCCATGTTGATGCTCCTTCTTGACATTTAACATAGGACCCCGCGCACGTGTGGCGCGGACTCGATTCGTGGTGCTGCGCCGCTGGTGGTCCGACTTACCAGGCGTTGTACCTGGTACGCATTGGACGAAAAACGTTGGGCACCCGAAAGAACGTAGGGGGATCCATCTTTGGAATCAACGGGATAGTGTGCAAAAATAGGTCTTTTCCGATGACAGGAACGATCCTCAAATACCGTTTCTATGATCGG
>JBLIND010000028.1:0-29783 GCA_047639095.1 Candidatus Omnitrophota bacterium
CAACATCTCTGCGATGGGGAACGCCGATCAACGATTACGCATGCAGCCAGGAATGAAACAAAACCAAAGCTGATCAGATTCATGATTCATGGCAACCCGGTTTTATCAATGGTCGGGAGAATCGATGGGGGTCGTTTCGTTTATACACCGAAGAAATCAGATCGTGGAAAAACCCTTCAGGCACGGCCATCTGTTCAGACGCGACGGGCGCCTACCGCGGACCGACACTTCATCTTAAGATGGAGGAGGTCTACCAACGACCGCATTGTGAACTGCGTTCATTCCAGCAGATTCACCTCAGCATGGCCGTTCCGTGGGCTTCGGTGTCGGAGTTGGGTGTCGTCGGCGAATAGCGGTGGCCCCATGGTTCACGATCTTCCAACGCTACAACGTCGAAGCTGAAGGCCCACCCTACGGAAGGATCGGTGTCGAAGCATTCGTAAAGTATATCGTAACTGCCCCTATAACGCCGACCAGTGCGACGGCTAAGATTCCCCAGGCAAGCGCCCGAGGCGAAGGGCCTTCGATTGTTTTGACCCCTTTTCTGTAGAAGTGGTTACCGAGCGCTGCGGTACAGAGTCCTAAGATACCATAGGCGCCCATGCTTAGGTTCTTCGAGTGAAGGCCGGCAGAATCGCCGCCATAGCTCGACGACAGCATGGTCCAAAACATACATCCAAAAAATATGGCCGATGATAGGAACAGTGCTTTACTATTGATTTGCTTGTTCTCTTTTTCGATAGGTGTGGCTTCTGTCATATGCGCGTCCCTTTTAATACTCGTTATTCTTTATCGTTTCCGGGCGCAATCAACAAGATCAGCCTGAGTGGCAACCGGATGTTCTAATCATAACTGTATCACCTGCTGCCGCTGATTAGATAGTATAAGAATCGCCGGTGATTATAAGGGCATGACTCACGCTGGATTTCCGCTTCGAACCCTGGGGCCTGAAAATGCTCATCATGCGCAAGGGCGCGGTCTGCGATGCCAGCAGTTGGGTCATCCTCAAACAACTGCTTGAGGATGACCTTAAACAAGGATTAGGCGAGGTGTATCTCCCGGACGGACTTGCCCGGAAATACCCCAATGCGCGAAAGAGTGGAAATGGAAGTTTGTCTTTCCAGCAGCGAACTTCTCCGTGGATCCGCGCAGCAAGGCGATACGTCGGCACCACATTCATGAGAGCGGGATTCAGAAGGCGTGGAAGAAGGCCGCGGAGGAGACGGGCATCACCAAGCGGATCACCGTGCATACCCTTCGCCATTCTTTTGCCACCCATTTGCTGGGAAATGGATCGGACATCCGCACAGTCCAGGAATTGCTTGGCCATGCCGATGTGTCGACGACCATGATTTATACGCACGTGTTGAATAATCCCGGATTGGCCGTGAAGAGCCCGCTGGATGGGGCGGAATGAATTCCGAGTTACGCGTGGGACGACCTCTCCTCTCCTCTCCTCTCCTCTCCTCTCCTCTCCTCTCCTCTCCTTCCTTATGTCCCTCCTCCGTCCTAGCCTCGTACTTACATGAAGACGGCATGGAATGCCATCCTACTGCGGCTGCCCCATTTCATCCCGCATGCTGTCACATTGTTGCCGCATTCTTCTGGTTCACTCACCAACACAACAAGGAACGGAGAAGAGGTATGACGATCAAGGAAATGTACTACAGAAATCGCTGGTTTGCGCTAGGGCTGCTGGCCTTGGTGATCAACGGCTGGGCGGTCATGCGTAAAGGTGAAATACGTGGCGGGAAGGGGTACGCTGCGGAAGGTGACATCGTACTCCTCACCCCAGCGGCGGGAAAGCCGATCCTGCCAACCGAGCCGCTGGAAATTCGTTTCCCCACTCCGATGATCGAACCGGAGCTGATTGGCACCTGGCAGGAATCGGGTCCGATGAACATTCAACCATTGATGATGGGTCAATGGTACTGGAAAACGGATGACCACGCCTTGTTTATGCCGGAGAAGGATTGGCGGAGTGGAATGGAGTACCAGCTCGTCCTGCACGGCAGCCTGCGGGACACCCAAGGTCAGCGGGTTAAGGCGTTTCACACCTCCATTCGAACCGATGCGTTGCGCTGCCTCTCGGTCGAACAAACGGATTTTAACAGCAAACATCAAGCGACGCTGCGAATCCTTTTCAACCATGCGCCGGACAAAGCCAGTCTCAAAAAGCACCTGAGCCTGGCCCTGCCCAACAGTCGAAACGGTCTGCGCTATGACCTGCTGTCGGGTTCGGTCCCGGAGGAGTTTATCCTCCAGACGGATCCGGTCTCCACCCCGAGTTTCACGGTTCAGGTCCAGCCGGGTGTGCATAGCCTCGATGGCAAAATCGATCTCGCGATCGCGTTCACTAAACACCTGCAATTTGCGGATACCATGCGGCTCACCCGCACGGCTGCAACGACCCAGGCTTTCCAACCCTCCGCGCTACAGCTGCGCTTCTCCTCCCCTCCGGATCGTGCGCGACTGCGTGAATACATCACGATCGAGCCGACCTGCAGCTATTCGTATCAAGTAGAGGGATGTGAAGTCACCCTTCAGGGAGATTTTGTACCGACGCAGAGTTATCAACTGCGTATTCGTGAAGGTCTCCCGGCTATGAATGGCACCAAACTGCTGGCCGCCGTGGACAAACGCGTCTATTTTCCTGAAGTTGAACCGACTCTGGCCCTGCGCGAAGGAGGCCGTTATCTTTCCCCCCGTGGGCACATGCAATTACCCGTGGACTCCATGAATGTGTCCTCCATCCAGGCGGAAGCCTATCGGGTCTACCCCAACAATCTGATCTATTTTGTCAACCGATACTCGAAATACAGCTCGGCCTACCGGAGCTTAAGCCACTTAATCGCGGAACAGCGCGTTGCGGTCAAAGCGGTACCCAATCAATCGGTACGAACACCGATCGAGCTGAAAGACCTGCTCCAAGACCACGGTACCGGCGTGTACATGATCGGATTAACGAGCGATGATGGCCTGGATGACCGTCAACTCGTCGTGGTGACCGATATCGGCATCACCCTGAAACGCTCCGAGCAGGACCTGCTGGTCTGGGCCAACCAAATTCACGACCTGACCCCCATCGATCAAGGCGAAGTAAAGGTCTACTCGCAAAAGAACCAGCTGCTCTACACGGGCAAAACTGCGGACGATGGCATCGCGCGCATTCGACTGGAGCGCCAGGATGATGAAGCCATTCCCTATCTGGTCACGGTTCAAAAGGGCGATGACATCTCCTGGCTGGGCTTCAACGACACCTACGTGAACGGGTTGGCGAATCAGGGTTCACGGGCATTTGTTGAACAGGGTTACGAAGCCTTTGTGTTCACCGACCGCGGAATCTACCGGCCGGGCGAAACGATTCACGTGAAAACCATTCTCCGTGGCAAAGACCTCGCCTGTCCGGAACCTTTCCCGGTTCGGCTGAAGGTCATTCGTCCGGATGGACGACTATGGCGCGAGTGGACGGAGATCCTGAGCCCGTTTGGCAGCGCGGGGTTGGACGTCACGCTGGATGAATACCTGCCCACCGGTCGTTTCGCGTTGGAGTGCACTCTTCCGGGTGACGACCAGGTTATCGGATCCCAAACGGTGGCAGTCGAATCGTTTGTCCCACCGCAAATTCGTGTGAGCATCGATGCCGACGAAAAGCGCGTGCCCGCAAACGAACAACTGAACTTCGAGGTTCAAGCCGAACATCTGTTTGGTGCAAAGGCGAAGGGCCTGCCGGTTACCGCCTGGGTGATCTACCGCAGTATTCCCTTCACGCCCGCCGCCTGGGCTGGCTACCAATTCGGCGACCCCACCCGCCTCGGAATCGAACGTCGCCAATCCGGCATCTCGGGTGAGCTCGACGATGAGGGGCGCTTCGCCGCATCGGAGAAGATGAATTGGGGTAGCGAAGCTCCTGCGGGAGCCCTGAAAGCCCTGATCGGGGCGAGTGTTAAAAACATGAGTGGTCGCAGCGTGATCGCCTATGGTTCTCGCATCGTGGATCCCATGCCCTACTACATCGGCATGGAATCCGAAGCGCTGAAAAAGGTGAAGCTCGACGAAACCCTCACCCTGCCCATCCTCGCAGTGCAACCCGATGGACAACTGAACGAAGATCTGGACTCCCTCGACCTGAAAATATACCGCATCTTCTACACGCGCATTCGCGACAAGAATCAGTACGTATCCCAGAAGCGCACGGAGATCGTCGATGAAGGCCAGGTCACCATGCAAAACGGCCACGGCACCTGGTCGGTCCACCCCAAGGCCCCGGGCGAATACATCATCCGGATCAAGGATCCCGTTTCGGGCGTAAGCGCCGCGGCGAAATTCTACGTAAGCGAGAAGGCCTACGACTACGCATGGAAAGCCGACAAGCCGGATCGCCTGACCCTGGAGCTCGATCGTGAAAACTACGCGGCGGGCGACACGGCGCTGTTGACGATCAAAGCCCCCTTCACCGGCAAAGCCCTGATCGCGCTCGAACAAAGCGGGCTGGTCAACGCCTGGACCAAACATCTGGATCAGAACACCCAGACCATCGAAATCCCTCTGCTGCCCGGCTACACGCCAAACGTATATTGCTCGGTCACCCTCATCCGTGAGGTGACCTCTGATGCCGAAGGCGTGTATCGCGCGACGGGACGCATCAATATTCCCGTCATCCGACCTGAACAGGAATTACAGGTCCGGATTCAAGCGGAGGATGTGCGCCCCCAAGGCGTGCTTCGGGCCCTGATTGACGTAACGCAACACACGGGTGGCGGCGCACCGGTTGAAGTCGTCCTCGCGGCGGTGGACGAAGGCATTTGCATGCTGACCCGTCACGAGGTGGCCGATCCATTGGCCTGGTTCCGCACCTCGCGACGCAGTGGCATACGACAGTACGACCAATACGAGCTGCTCCTGCCGGAGTTGAAAGAGGAGATATTCGGGGCGGCTTCCACTCCAGGCGGGGGCGGCAGCTCCATCTATGGCAATCGCTTGAATCCCATCGCGGCCCGACGATTCAAACCGGTGGCGCTCTGGGCCGGATCGGTGGTGACGGATGCCGAAGGACATGCCGAGGTGAGCCTCAACGTTCCCGAGTTCACCGGCGAGTTGCGGCTGATGGCGGTGGCCATTCATCCCGATGGCTTTGGCCGGGCGGAAACATCGATCAACGTTGGCCGACCCGTGGTCGTCCAGCAAAGCCTCCCTCGTTTTCTCGCGCCCGGTGATGCCTTCGAGATACCGATCAAAGTCTTCAATCGCACGGATGCGGTTCGTAGCATCGACTACGCGGTTCATGCAGACGGCCCGGTGGACATCCTCCAGGGCCTGGGGCGCATCCAACTCGCGGCGGGTGCGGAAAAGATGATTCATCTTAAGGCGCAGGCCGCAGACCGGCCGGGGAAAGCGGAAATTCACTTCCAGGTTGGCGCGGGTGAAGAGGGCTATGCCGAAACGGTCGAACTAGCGGTTCGCCCGCCCTTCGGCTTCATGCAGGTGTCGCATACCGGTGCGCTCAACCCCGGGGAGGAACTGGAGATCCGTGCAGGTGAAAACTGGTTGCCGGGGACGGCCAAAGAGCAGTTGTACTGCGCGCCGCGGCCGGATGTCGCGCTGGGTGGTGGGCTGGGTTTCCTCTTGGATTACCCCTATGGCTGCCTGGAGCAGACGACTTCCAAATCGTTCCCGCTGCTTTACATGAACGACCTGCTGAAGGCCACCCGACCGGAGCTGGCGGATCCCGAAGAGTTGAAAGCATACGTGCAATCCGGCCTCTATCGCATTCTCGGGATGCAGCGCAGTGATGGCTCGCTCAGCTACTGGCCGAATGCGGAAGTCTACCATTATGGAAGTGTCTACGCGGCCCACTTCATCGTCGAGGCCGATCGTCTCGGCTATGATGTACCTGCGCATGCCCTCTGCTCGCTGCTCGACTATCTCGAGCAGCAAGTCTCGCGAAGGATTCAGACGAACGAAGATCTGACCTTTAGAAGCTATGCGCTTTACGTACTCGCTCTCGCGAATCGGGTGAATCCCGGAAGCATTGGTCGTATGACCGAACGCGTGAATGATGCCCCGGTCGCCGCACGCATCCACATCGTGAATGCCCTGGCCGCAGCGGGTAATCGCAAAGAAGCCCATGCCATGCTGCAGACCATCGGGCTGGCGGAAACACTTTCCTCCCCCACGGAGACCAAAGGAAACCTCAACACCCCCACACGCGATCTGGCCTTGCTGTTAAATGCATGGCTGGATCTCGATCCTTCCGCGCCGTTGGTCGCCGGGCTGGCAAAACAGCTCGGCGAGCGGCGCGTCCGCGGTCGGTACTACACGACCCAGGACAATGCCTACGCCTTGCTGGCCCTCGGCAAGTACGCCAATCGCACCGCAGGCGAAAATACGAGCTTCACCGCCCGGCTCAGCGATGGGCGAACCCTTGACCAGCGCCACCGTAAACCCATGAATATTAAGCAGGGCATGAAGCTGCAAAACGAAGGTCCCGGCATGCTCTATTACGCGGTGCATTCCGCTGGCGTGCCGACCGGTGGTGACCTTCCCGATGAAGACCACAACGTACGTGTGCGACGCAGCCTGTTTACGCCGGATGGCTTCGAGATAACCCGGAACCGCTTCGCCCAGGGCGAGATGATTCTCGTGCGCATCGAAGTGGACCCCTTGGAGCACGCGGTAGACAACCTGGTCATCCAGGATCTTCTGCCCGCAGGTTTTGAAATTGAACATGCCGGCCGAAACCTGAATGAAACCATTCCCTGGCTGAGCGAGGTACAACGCCCTGCCGCCCGTTCGATGGATGTCCGCGACGACCGCCTGCTCCTCTTCCCCGCCGAACTGAACAAGCCGGTGAATTACTTCTACCTCGCCCGCGCGGTAACCCCGGGTGAGTATGTCTGGCCTGCACTGGAAGGTGAATGCATGTACAATGCCGGCATTCGTTCGCGTAACCGCAACATGGAGCGTATCGAGGTCCTTCACACTTTCTCGGCTCCGAAAAGCGCGGCCGTGCCCTTCATCAAAACCGAAGCGGCCCAGCCCTTTCTGACCCAGCGAAGCCGCGCAACGAACAACACCCTTCAAAACAGACCAGCCGCAGTCCAGGTGAATACGCAGTTCGAACAAGCTTTCGAGTACGTCGTGCAAGACGGCGAAAACCTTCATGATATCGCCCGGGCGTTCATCGTGAACGCAGAAGACCTGCGGAGTTTGAACGGATTGGCCATCCACGACTCGATTGGACCCGGAGATGTCCTGAGCATCCCCCCGAGCATTTTCTAATGAATAGGACAAGATTCAAACGCTTCATCAAACTGGGCCTCATTATAGCTGTGCTCGGTCTCACCACCTTGCTGATCGCCTGGTTCGCCTTACCCTTCGATGCCTCGGCCGTGCATCGTTTTCCGGAAGGAACCATTCTATTGGATCGGCATGGCGAAACCATCCGACGCACGCTCGGACCCGATGATGAAGACTGCCTGACGGCACCCTTGGACTCGGACTCGTGGGCCGCCAAGGCCTTGATAGCCGCGGAAGACAAGCGCTTTCATCAGCATCCGGGGATCGATCCCATCGCGATCGCTCGGTCGAGTGTCTACAACTTGAAAAATGGTCGCGTGACCACCGGGGCATCGACGATCTCCACCCAGGTGATTCGCATGTCGACCCCACGGCGGCGCACCCTGCTGACCAAGCTGACCGAAGCCTTTCGGGCGACCCAGATGGAAACCGAATTGGACAAGGGGTCAATCCTGCAAAACTACTTAAACCGGGCCCCGTTCGGCGGAAATGTCTACGGACTGGAGAGCGCCAGCCGCCGGTATTTCGGTAAAAGTGCGGACATGCTCAGCCTGGCTGAGGCCGCACTGCTGATGGGCCTGCCGCAATCCCCTTCCCGCTATCGCCCGGATCGTCATCTGGAACGGGCCTTGACCCGGAGGGACTATGTACTCGAACGCATGCGTGCGGCGGAGATGATCACAGACGGTCAAGTCGCGCAGGCGAAAGCGCAGGCCCTGACCGTGGACTGGCATCCCCTGCCCGCCTCGATGCCCCACTTTTCGGAGTGGGTCTTAGCCCGGCATCCTGAAGCCGGAGCCGTGCACACAAGTCTGGATCCCGAGCTACAACAGCTGGCCACGCAAACCCTGGCCCGGCATCATGAAGCGCTTGCTCGTCGCGGCATTCACAGTGGTGCTATCGTCATCATCGAAACCCAAAGCGGCAAGCTGCGGGCCATGGTAGGATCGCCGGATCCACAGGACAGCGCGCACGGTGGTCAAACCAATCATGCGCTTGCCCGGCGATCACCGGGGTCAACGCTGAAGCCCTTCATCACCGCCATGGCGATCGACTCAGGCCGGGTTACGCCGTCCACGGTGATCCAGGATGCGCCGCTGTTGTACGAGAACTATACGCCCTCTAATTTTGATCGCCGCTTTGCGGGTGAGGTCGATGTCCGTGAAGCGCTGGTCCGCTCCTTGAACATTCCGTTTCTCCACCTGGTAGAACAGCTGGGGCTGGAGACCTTCCATGAACAACTCCGCGGCTTGGGATTCGCTTCGTTAGATCATCCGGCCGCACATTACGGGCTCAGCCTCGCGCTGGGCACAGCCGAGGTTTCGTTACTGGAGCTTACCAACGCCTATGCCTGCCTCGCTCGCGGAGGTCGGTACAGGTCCACAGGCTTTCTGGAATCAGGGCATGCGGTTCGAGACGAGCAGACGTTCTTTTCGCCCGCCACCGCTTACCTGGTATCCGACATCCTCGCGGGGGACGAACGCGCGATGGCCTGGAGTGGACACGCTGCGGACGTGGTCCTGCCCAAGGCCGCGTGGAAAACCGGCACGTCCAATGGTTATCGCGATGCCTGGACGATTGCCTACAACCCGGAATACGTGATCGGAGTCTGGATCGGAAATTCCGACAACAGCCCCGCGGAAAGTCTCATCGGTACACGAGCCGCAGCACCGGTGGCATCGGATCTGTTACGGGCGCTGTATCCAGAGGGTGATGGTCCGTGGTTCAGCCCACCCGAAGCGATCGCCGAGCGTTCGGTGTGCGTACAGACCGGCTTGCCAGCTTCGCCCAGGTGCGGCGAGCAGGTAAGCGGACCGTATATCCGGAATCAGTCCTCCCACGAGCCCTGCCGCTGCGGCCTGCAGCTCGCGCAACCGTTGCGCATTCTTTCGCCCGCGCCCGGGGCGGTGATTCACTTTGCCGATAATCAGACCCTGAACCTTGAAACGGCATCGATGGAGCCGGTGTACTGGTTCGTCAACGGGGAGAGCCTGGGCTGCCGGGTGGGACCCGTGGAATGGGCGGTGCAGCGCGGATGGTTCGAGGCCCGTTGCGTTTCAACCGCCGGCGAGACCACCTCCCTGGCGTTTCAGGTACGGTAAGCAAACTACGCGCGCGAGATAAACTCGTTCGTGCGGGTGTCGATCTTGATGACGTCGTCCCGGGAGATGTACTCAGGAACCTGCACGATCAGTCCGGTCTGCAGGGTTGCGGGCTTGGATCGCGCGGTGGCGGACGCGCCCTTGATCGAGGGATCGGTTTCCACGATCTGCATCTCAACCGAATCCGGCATCTGGATACCGATCACCTTCTCATCGGCGATCAACAAGGTAATGCCTTCCATGTCTTCAAGCAGATAGGGAATCGAATCTTCGATTTCCGCGTGCTTCAACTCGAACTGACTGTAGTCCTCGATGTCCATGAAGGCGTAGTTGTCGCCATCCTTGTACAGGTACTGGACCTGACGGCGGTAAAGATCAATCTCTTCCAGTGGATCATCCCCCTTGAACGTTTGATCCAGCTTGTTTCCGGTAGTCACGTTACGAAAACGAAACTTGTAGAGGCTGGTACCCCCGCGAGCGGAAGGACTCTGGACATGGATACTGACCACGGTGTGGGGAACCCCATCGAAGGCGATGATCGAACTCTTTTTCAAATCAGCTGCTTTAATTGACATGCGCAGAGGAAAGTCAGGCTGGTGGTAAAAATCAAGGCATTAATGCGGCGGCAGGCGTTCTTCCAGTCAAGCCAGGCCGCTCAGGTCCGAGAGCTCCACATAATAGCCGTCGGGATCGACGACGAAAATCTGTTGGGCGCCATCCGGGCGGGCCTTGGGACCAACGAAATCGACACCTGCTGCTTCCAGCTGTGCACGGGCCGCCTCGACTCCCTCGACCTCGAAGGCGATATGAGATCCTCGGGAATGGCTGGCCACACCCGCTTCGCGTCCGGCGATCAGGTGCAACTCGCTCACGGGCCCAAGGGCAAACCACGCACCGGGAAAGTCAAAGGCCGGACGGGCTTTGGTTGAGAGTCCGAGGATGGTTCCATAGAAGTGGCAACTGGCGTCCAGATCGGCCACCAGCAAAGCAACGTGATTGAGATCCTTAATCTTCATACTGCACATAAGCCCGAGAGCGGGAAGCTGTCCATGTCCATATGGGCCTGGCAGGCGATTGAAAACGCGCATAACCACGCGGGCGTACTTACAGGGGGGAGGAGGGAACCGCGGATACACGCGGACTCGGGTGGCGTACTTTTGTGTTTTTTCGGGGGGAGGAGAGTTTTTCCACCGTCAACTAAACGCGGTTCAACTTTTTCGCATAAAGGGTTGTCAAAAGACAAGGTGGACCGGTTATACAATAATATACAGGCAATACGACACACGAACATGATGCGATCCCTCCTCCACATTAAATACCTGCTGCTCTTCTGTTGTATGGCGGGCCCCGTCTCGATTCGAGCCGCCGTACTCGATGGATTGGACGACAAGGGCGGCAAGCTGGATACGTCGCCGCGATGGGATGCCAACTTTGCCGACCGGACTGTCGGGCACTTGATGATTCAGGCCGGCCAGGCGTTTAACCAGGGCGACTTGCGAACCTCCCTGGAACATCTTCGTGCAGCGAAGCGGCGCTTACCCTTGAGTGAAGAAATCAAGCTCGCGACCGCACACATCCTGGCACGCCTGGATGAATACGACGAATCGTTGGACGAAATTTACAGCCTGCTCGACAGCGACCCGAAAAATGCCGGATATCTGCGCCTGGTCGGATACAACCTGGAAAAACTCGACCGGAACGATGAAGCCATCGAGATGTACGAGCGCCTCGCACGGGTCGCCAAGACCAGCGAGAAACCCTACATCTACTCGGGGGCCGTTTATTTCCGCATGGGCAATATTGATAAGGCCATTGAGTCCTATCAAAAGGCTGTGGAAATTAATCCCGGCGATGCGAGTTCGCTCGAGGCCCTGGGTTCCGCGTGGTACCAGTCAGAACGCTATGACGAAGCGATTGCTGCCTACAAAAAAGCCATCGAGGCCAATCCGGAATATGCGGATGCACACAACAGCCTCGGCACCGCTTATTACGCAGCGGGCCAGGTAGAAGAAGCCATGCAGGCGGTACGGCGAGCGCTGAACATCGATCCACGCATGGCTCGGGCCTATAACAACCTGGCCGGCATGTATGCCTTGCAAAAGAATCCGATGGCGGCGATCGAGCTCCTGGTGATCGCGCTCGACCTCGATCTGTTTGCTCCCACCAGCTGGGCGAACACCCTGATTGCGCTGAAGGATGTCATCGAAAAGCCTGAAGGCTGGGTGATGCCGGAACCCGCAGATGAGTTGGATCGGGTCTCCCTGGCGGCCTGGCACTTTCGTGAAGCCAGCAAATACACCAAGGGCAAGGATCTCCTGAAAGCGTTTCAGCACCTGGTGATCGCCGTTCAAACGGATCCCGGGAACGATCAATCCTACCTCCAGATCGGAAGGATTATCACCCAGAGCAATTTCCCCGGCATCGGGATGCATTTTTTCCGTATGGCCCTCGCGCTGAATCCCAACAACACCGTGGCACAGGAAAACCTGCAAGAGCTCATGAGTCATATGAGTACCGCACGCTTGAATCAGGCGGTTGGCAGCCTCGCGCAGGCCATCAAAGACAATCCCGAAAATGCCGCCGCTCACTACCAACTCGCGATGCTGTATGCGACGAACAACAAGCTCTCCAACGCCATTCCTCACCTCGTGCGTACGGTTCAGATACAGCCCGACAGCATCCCCGCCCGCCTCAGCCTTTCTCGCTCCCTGCATGTCGCAGGCCAATACGACGCCGCTCTGGAAGCGATGTTGTCGACTTTCGCGGTGGACGTGCGATCCGCTGAAGCATGGATGCAATTACTCAACTCGATTCAACTGATGCTCCCGAAGATCAAGGACTGGACCTTTCCCATGCCGGAGGATCCGGCTGACATGACGCCCGTTGAATACGCGGGCTGGCACTATCGTAAAGCGACCATGGTCGATGCAGCCGATACCAATGGGTGGATTAAAGCAGCCAACCACCTTTATGAGGCCATCCTCAAAGACCAGACCAAGAGCACCTACTTCGATGAAATGGGCGCGCTTCTCGACCAGCATGTCAGCGCACGCGTGGCCGAGCCTTTTTACCTGCTCGCCGCCGAGATCGATCCGGAGTCCCAGACGATCAAACAGCATATATCGGCCATTCGCGATAAAGCCTATATCGAAGGCCTGGAGGCGCGTCGCACGGCCCTGAATCGGGCCATCAAGAATTTTCCGGAGAATCCGGAAAATTATGTAAAACTTGCGATCCTTTATGCGGAGAACAATCACGTCAAACTGGCCCTGCCCGAGCTGGCCCGGGCCTTGAAGCTGGATCCCAAGCATGCGCTGGCCCGGCTCACCCTCGCACGCGCCATGCACGTGACCGGTCAAACCGCCCAGAGTATCGAACTCCTGGAACAACTGCTTGCGGAAGATGAGGGCAATCCGTTTTACAAACACCGGATCGCCTGGTTGATCATGGACAGCAAGGATCCGGCGATCCGGAGTCAGATGGATAAAGCCTTTACCCTGGCGAAGGATGCCTGCGACACCCTTTCCCCCGAGGCTCCACCCGATTTGTTACGTACCCTCGCCCAGATTTATCACGCCCGTAAAGATGATGCCAATGCTGTTCGCACCGCCGTGAAGGCCGCCAAAGCTGCACAAGCGAAGGACATGGTAGATCTGGCCCAGGCCCTCCTGGAAGAAGCGAAGCGCTATAAAGCCGCCATGTCCGATGCGGATCCCGACACAAAAACTCCCTGAAGGCATGAGCAACAAAAAAGCAGCCACCTACTCCCTTCCGCCCCTTCGTCGCATCCTGAAACCCCTGTGGTTTTGCCTCGGCGTCCTCCTCCTTGCCGCGGTTCTGCTTGAGCTCGGCCTCCGCGTTTCCGGGCGTGGGTACACGCCTACCGTTTTACTTGAGAACCCGGACGGAACGCTGCGCGCGAACCCGAATTTCTCTCGCCGCATCCTGAAACCCGGCACGGTTGTGCCCCTGAATTTCCAGGCAGATCCGGGCACGGCAGCTGCGGGCAAGCGCATCCTGATCCTTGGCGACTCCTCCGCGAGCGGCTCCCATGGGGCGGCCAACAATTTCGCCCGTCAGCTGGATCAGCTACTGGATGATTCCTACCAGATCACGCAACTGAACTTTCCCGCGGCGGATTCGCATGTGATTCGCCTGCTGGCCTCCGAAGCAACCCAGGAGGCCGACATCATCATCGTTCATGCCGGCCACTATGAATATGTCGGCCCCTTCAGCGGTACCACCCCCTTGAGCGATCAGCTTCTTTCCAACCCCGCCGTGCAGCAGCATCTGGGGTTCCAATCCAGCCGGCTCCGCCAGTGGATCCAGGTGCAGCAGGGATCCGACCTCGGCACGGTCTATTCCGGCATCTACACTTTTCGCGGGAGCCAGACCAAAGTCCGAGAACGCGATCGCGAACCGTACCATGCCGCCTGCCTGGAGAATTTCACCGCCCTTGCGCGCACGCTGAAAAGCCAGGGCAAGCGCGTCATCTTTTGCGTCCCGGCCGTGAACATTCGGGATGCTGCTCCATTTAATTCGAATTATGGCGAGAGCCTGAGCGATGAAAACAAGGCGGAGCTGGTTCAGCTGATGCATGTGGGCGGCTACAACTACAAGGCCGGCAAGGACCCGCGTGCCATTCAACTCCTGACCAATGCCTTGACCATAGATGAACACTTTGCCCAACCGCATTTCATCCTCGCGAAGATCTACGAGAAAAATAATCAGGCGGGTCTCGCGCGTGCGCACTACGAGCGGGCGGTCAAATTCGACGGGATCCCCCTGCGGGCCGATACCGGCATCCGCAATGCCATCGTCCAGGCTGCCGCAGATGCAGAGGTCGAGCTGGTTAACTTACAACAGCTCTTGGCGGCGGAGTCCACGAATCAGATTCCGGGAGGCGAATGGTTTTACGATCACATCCACCTCAATGCCCGAGGAAATCAGACCGTCGCGCGGGCGCTTTACAAACAGATCACCGGACAGGAGGCCCAAGAAGTGATGCAGGTGCCGGAGGAGGACCCTATTGTCATGGCCGCATTCTTGAGGGACCTCACGCGACCGCCCTTCAGCTATCGGTATGCAAACAATGAATTCACGCGCGCAATGAGGGCTTCGCTACAGGGAATGACCAACCAGGTGACCCAAGCACATGGCATCGCGTACCGGGACCCGCGCGAGGAATGCCTGACCGCAATCGATGCGGCACTGGTCGGTGAAGCCCCGCTCACCGCGCTGCCCAAAATTAAGGCTCTGCTTGATGAGAACCCGTACGACCTCGCCGCTCTTATCCGGGAAAGCCAGATGCTGCGCTTGACCAAGCAGGAAGAACCGCCGCGCCGACAAGCCAAACTGGCCCGAAAACACGCCAAAAGCCCGGACGCCCTGATCGAACTGGCAGAGGCCTATGTCCAGGACATCAATCCGCGCGATGCCTTGAAGACGTTTGAAAAAGTCCTAGCGATGGATCAAGCCAACATGTCGGCCTTCAGTGCTGCAGCCGCCTTAATGACCGAGCAGGGTCGATTTGGCGAAGCGCTGCACGGGCTCAGCCAGGCCCTGCGTCATGAACCAGAGAACGTGGCGATTCACGAAAATGCTGCCATGCTTTACGGGAATGCGAAAAACTATCCCATGGCCCTGCAACACCTGCAACGTGTGCTTGAATTTGAGCCCGGCCGCGAATCGGCCCTCGCGCTCGTGCAACGCTACCAGGCCAGCGGAAGCGAAACCGCACGCGAGCTGAACAACGCCAGCACCAGTCATATGAAAGCGGCGCGCTACGCCGAGGCGCTCGCAGGCTTTCAGAAAGCCCTGGAACTGTATCCGGACGCGCCGATGGCTCTCAACAACCTGGCCTATCTCCTGGCGACTTGCCCGGACGAAAATTTTCGTGACGGGAAACAGGCCGTCGCACTGGCCACGCGCCTGCTGGACTTTGCCAAGGATGCGCCACAACCCGGATTCCGGGCAACCCTTGCTGCGGCCTATGCCGAAACGGGTGATTTTGAACAGGCCGTGAAAACCATTATTCAGGCGATCGACGATGCTGAAACGCTCGGGCAGAGAGGGTCGATAGAACAATTCCTTGAGATCATGGGCACCTATAAAAATGGCCAGGCCTATCGCCACGTCGCCCAGCCCAACTGATTGAATCTTTTCACTAATCCGACAACTTCCCTCTTGTGATTAAGCGGACGTAGATTATTCTTCGACACTTATGAGGAATTGCCGCGTACTGACCATGTTCAACCTGTTTGCAGTGGGCGTTTTATTTAGCCCTGCCCCCATGGTGCACGCCGACCTGGCCACACTTAAACTCGCAGATGGCTACACCATCAAGGGCGAGGTGCTCAAAGACACCGAGGAGTTTCTGGTCGTCGATCTGGGCTTTGAAATCATTCGCATCCCGCGCAAATCGGTCCTGGAAATCATCCAACCGAAAGGCGCGCCCGAGCAAGCATCCGCGGTACATGGGCACGGCTTGTTTGTACCGGCTCATCAGGGCAAAGAGCGTACGGTTCAGTCCCAGGTAAAACTCATTGGGGAAGCCGTGGTCGATATCCGATCCCGTCGTGCGATCGGGTCGGGCTTTGTCATCCATCCAGATGGCTACATCGTTACAAATCACCATGTCATCAAAGGAGAGAACACCCTGACCGTGACCATCTTCCGTCGCGAGGGCAAAGACCTCGTGAAAGTGCAATATCCCAATGTCCGTATCGTCGCGCTCGATCCGCACAATGACCTCGCCCTCCTGAAAATCGAATCCCCCAGCGACACCTTCACGTACGTCAACGTCGCAGATTCCGACGAGGTGCTCGCGGGTCAGAACGTCTTCGCGGTAGGCAGCCCGCTGGGCTACGACCGCACCGTCAGCGAAGGGATCGTCAGCCTGCCCGGCCGACTCATGGATGGTCGATTGTACCTTCAAACGACGACCCAGATCAATCCCGGAAATTCCGGAGGGCCCCTGTTCAACCTTAAGGGCGAAGTCATCGGGGTCAACAACATGAAGGCCATGGCCGTCGGGGTCGAAGGGGTCGGCTTCGCCATCCCTGCAAATGTTATGAAAATGTTTTTGAACAAACGCGATGCGTACGCCTTTGACCCACGAAACCCGAATGCAGGGTTTCGCTATCCTGCACCGCCCCGCAAATACCGAGAAACTAAACGCCAGGGAGCAAGCAAATGAAACATCTGATCCTCACCCTCACCTTTTGTATGGCGGTCCTCAACAGCCAGGCCGGAATTACCCCTGACCAGCTCTTCCCGGAGGACAGTGTGTTGTACATCGAGTTCAGTGACATCACCCGCATGACCGAACGGTGGGAGAGCAGCCCGGCCAACAAGCAATGGAAAAGCGATGAGCTAAACGACATCCGTAACTGGGTAACGGAGGACAGCCCCCTGTCCGAGCTCTTTGGCGATGAGGACGACGTCTTTATCAGGGCCCTCAAGGAATCGCTTCCGCTCTACAAAGGCAGCTTTGCCGCAGGCGTTATCGAAGGCCAAGCCTGGCTGAAAACCATCCATGAGGAGATGGATGCAGACAAGGATGCCCTGCTCGAAAATTTCGACCTGAATGCCCCGATTGAAGACCTTGAGGACCTCGAAGCCCTGGCGGATGAGGAGCCGAATCCTCTCGGCCCCGCATTTATCAAGCATATCGTGTTCATCGCAGAGATGGGCGATAACGAAGCCAAAATTCGAGCGATGAACATCAAGCATGCCCGGGAAATCATCGAACAGGAAATTGATGATGGCGCGGATTCTACCGTGGTCGAAAAGAAGATCGATGGCGTGGAAACCCTGATACTCACCACCCGCTTCGAAGGGGAAACCGAAACGGAGTACATCGCCTATCTGGATGGCATCGAGATCACTACCGGGTCGAAGAGCAGCTTGCGCAAGATGATTGACCACATCCGCAAGGGGTCGGCATCACGACCCCTGTCCGGCAACCGAGACTACGCCCGCGCGAAGGCCAGCGCCGAAGACCACGACTTGCTCATCCATGCGAACCTCAACGTCATTGGCCGCTACCTTCAGAAAGCGATGGCGGACAACGTGGAACCCAATCCCCTGGTCGGCATTTCCATGGCCCAGGTGGCCCAGGCCCTTGAGCTCGATTCGCTGGCCCCCATGACCGCGACGCTCGAACTGAAACCCGAAGGGCTTGCCTTCCGTTCCAATCTGGGCTTCACCCGGGAGACCCGATTGAGCAAGGTGGTCCTGCCCTACATCCAGGGTACGTTTGCCCGCCCAGATTTCATCCCCAAGGACGCCATCTCCGTGAACAGCCTCCGCATCGGCTTTGCCCCCTGGTGGGACTCCATCATCGGTCTCGTCGGTGCCCTCAGCCCACAAATGGGCATGATGGTGAACATGATGATGCTGCAAAGTCAGGAGGAACTCGGCTTCGACCTCAAAGCGGATTTCATCAACGCACTCGGCGACGAGGTGGTATATGCGCAGAAGATGAGTCCCCAGGGACCCGCCGCCATGGACGGTCAATCCACGCTCGTCGGGATCAAAATCAAGAACCGCGACTCGATCGAACGGGTCATTCGGAAACTATCCACCCAGTTCACCCCGGATGGCGGAGGGGAAGCCATGGAAGAGGAGGAATTCCTCGGGCGGAAGATCTATTCGCTGGAACCGGAAATCCCCCTGGGCGAAGGTGAGGCGCCCACCTTCGCTTATACGTTTATCGATGACTACCTGGTGCTGGGCATAGGTGAAAAAGATCTGGTCAAATCCGCGATTCGCACATCGCGTAATCCCGACCAGTCCATCTGGCAAACCGCCGAACTGAAGCGTGCCATGAGCATGGTCCCGGGCGACACGCCCTGGTTTGAGTACGGACGCGTTGACCAGGTGTTCAAGGTCATGGGCGGTCTGATCAATGCTGACATGGTTGGCGGTCTCGAGCCGGGAGCGGATCCGGACGCCGATGCGGAAGAAGAGAACTTCCCGGATATGACGCCCCTCTCCACCTTGATTGGTCAGGCCGTGAACACGAGCTACATCGAAGAACAGCGCGTGTTCACCCAGGGCTTCCTCCTGTACCCGGTTGCGGAATGACTCGCACCCAACTGCTCACATGCGCCCTGGCCTCAGGCAGCCTGCTGATCTGCGCCGCAGAACCGTTTGGCTTTCTCGGCCCGGAGATGCAGCGGGTTGAAGGACAAGCTCGCGCCCTGCTGGCCGCCGATATTGATCAGGACGGCGGCCTGGATGCCGTCTTTTTAAACAATGGCAAGGCGCGGATCGAAATCCTGTACCAGCGAAAGCCCGGTTCAGGTAAAAACACCCGCTCCCTGCCCAGCAATCGTTGGGAACCGGAATTGCAGGACAGTCGCTTCGAACGCGATTCCATTACCACCGGCAGCTTGATGTATGAACTCGCCGCTGGAGACCTCAACGGGGACGGCAAAATCGATCTCGCCTGCACGGAAGATTCTCGTGGTCTACTGGTCTACTATCAGGGTCAGCACGTGCACTGGGAGGATCCGATCCGCATCGAGTTAAAGGACCCGGCAACTTATCAGGGGACCCTTTTGATTACAGATGTGAACGGCGATGGTCGGCAGGAACTGATCGTGGTCGCACATCATGAACTGCACATCTATGAACCCGAAAAAAACGGGCACCTCACCCTGAAGGAGTCGCTGCCTGCCGCCAATGAAGACCCCTACAATCTTCAGGTGCGGGATTTAGATGCCGACGGCCGACTGGATCTCATGTATTTGAATCCCGTTAACGACTTCGCCTTGCGGGTACGCATCCAAACCCCGGATGGACATTTCGGACCGGAAGAAGTCATTGCCTTTGATCGCCCGTCGGGACTGATTCAGCCCTACCCGAATGGAAAGGATGCGGGCTTTGTCGCCGTGAACCGCAATAACGGTCAACTGGAACACTTCGCCCTGGTGCAACGACCTCCCAAAGAGATGACCGACGACCTCTTCTCTCTCCAGGCCTATGCCTACCGCGCATCCGACTCCGACAAGCCGATGCTGCATACCTGGAACGACCTCAATGAGGATGGAACACTCGACTTGATCACCGCAGCTCCTGGTGCATCACAGCTTTCGGTCTATCAGAACGTAAACGGGTCCTTACAATCGCCCGTGGACGCGCCCTCCTACTCAGGCATCGTCTCCCTGTCTCCGATTCACATCGATGGCAAGCAGGGTGTGCTGCTTGCGAGTCCGGGCGAAGAGACCTGGGGTGTCAGCTCATGGAAGGCGCCTTCGCTCGCATTCCCCCGCCCCCTTGATGCGGATGGAAAACCTGTCGCCAGCGCCTCTGCTGGCCCCCTGCGCGTCGCGGTACTTCAGAAAGAAAAATCGTACGTTCTATTCACACAGGAAGGCGACCAGCAGCATACGCACATCCTGAATGACCTGAAGGACGATCCGGAACGGATACACCTCATGGACATCAACCAGGACGGACGAGTGGATGTTCTTCTCGAGACCCCCTACAAGCCGCTGGCCATCCTGATAAAGAATGCAGACGATGGCTACGAACAACTTGATACGGACTCTGGCTCAAGCCGCAGCCTGTTGAGTCGACTCGACCCGGGAACCCTCGCCTTCGCCGATTTGGACAGGGATGGGAAAAATGAACTGATCATCGTGCGCAAAGGCTTTGTGCGTGCGGTGCGTCTCGACGCGGACGGTCAATTCGAAACCGTCAGCCAGATTAACGCCTCGAATCCCGACATGAAAATCGCGGCCGCCATCCATATGAAACTGGGCGATACCTGGCAGATGATCCTCGTCGACAAGGACAAACATCGACTGGAGCTGCATCAGACGCACCCCCCAGTGCCGCGGATGCCCGCCCGCACCTTCGAGTTACCCGACAGTCCGGTAGTGAGTGCAGAGCTGGTTCAACTCAGCCCGGACACCGACCCCGAGTTGATCCTTCACGGCAAGAAACTATTCTGGCGCCTCTCCGCAGACCGGCCTCGCTGGCAAGTGCAGCGCGTAAGCCGCTACGAGACCGACCTGCCCGAAATGCGCTACGGCTTAACCGCAATCGGAGATCTCAACCACGACATGGTCCCCGACATCCTCGGCATCGACCAGATGCGAACCCACTTACTTGAGATCCTGAGCTACCAGAAGGAGAGCTGGAAAAGCGAAATGCACTTCAAGATTTTTGAATCCGATCGCCCGGGATCGCAAGGCCAACAGGGCGAACCCCGCGAAATCCTCCTGGACGATTTCACCAGCGACGGTCGCACCGACATCATGATACTGATCCACGATCGCATGCTGCTCTATCCCCAAGACCAGTGAATCTCGCGTAGCACGACATCTGAGCCCACCCGGTCAAGAGTTTATTTGTTCAGATCATTGAGTTACCCACAGGGGCTCATGGCTTTAATAATGGGTGATCCACGCTTGATCAGGGACATCAGGTATCGTTGTTCATCCTAGGCTTCGCCTGTTTTCCAGCATCTGAACAAGATACGTCCCCACTTATACGCAAGGGCGCGAACCGCTTCCTGGTGTGTTTTGCCGGCGGCGTGTTTCATTTTATAAAACCCTCGCGCCCAGGCGGATTGCCCGATCGAACATCGGGCTAAAACCGTCGTAGCGTTTGGGATTCATTATTCGTAGCGGAGAGGTTGCGCTTCTTAAAAAGAAGTACCCATCACCAGGACAAAGCGTCAGCAATGAATTTCGGGAAAAGTTGTTAACAGGCCGGACTGCGCTGAGGAGGAGACTCCGCTCAGCCTGATTAACAACTTCCGATTGGCTATACGGAATTTATTCCGTGCTACGGCTTTTTGAAAAAGTGGTCGAGGTCGCGTTTCAGCTTTTCCAGGTCGGGCCGATTGGCATACATCATATGCCCGGCATCGTAATAGTAGGTCTGAATGTTCGCTCGCAGATGCGGCTCCAGCCCCAGGCGGTTAAGTGTATAATCGGTGGCCAGATACGGCGTCGCCATATCGGCATATCCACTGCCCACAAAGATCTTCAGCGCGGGGTTATGCGTGATCGCCTCGCGCAGCGTTCCCGCGACATTGACGTACTTGTTCTCATACGCATCGTAACTCCAGGGGTGAACCTTCCGGGAAAGAATTTCGTAAGGCATGTCCTTCTCGTACGCCAGCTCGCGGCGAACATAATCCTTAAACGTCGCGGTAAAGGGTCCCATCAGCCCGGTCAGGCTGGGATCCCACTGCATGGATTCGCCCGCCGCATCGCTATCGACGCCTTTGAAGCGACTGTCCATCCGCCCAACCGTGCGGCGCTCGTCACGGAGCAGTTCCTTGGAGAAGCGTGACTGACTCACCTTGTTGTTCGCCTGGGCAATATAGGCTTCGGACAACCCGGTAAAGCGCGCAAGCTGCTTGGTGATTTTTACGTAGTCCGCCTCCGGCAGCGAGGCCCCTTTGAGTAAGGATACACTGTACGCATCCATCGCAAAGGCTTCTGCCAGCTTCAACACCTCGGCCAGGGGCTTCTGCTGCAAGTCCGGGGGCAGTTTTTTGTGGTACCAGGCAGCAGCCGTATAGGAAGGCAGGAACAGTACATACGGCAGATCGTTTCCATTGCCGAAACGCAGGGTTTGAAATTCCAGCACGCTCGAGACGAGCAATAAGCCATTCAGGAACATCCCGTGACGCTGTTGCAGGTGTCCCGACAGCCCCGCGGCACGCAGGGTGCCATAACTCTCACCTCCGACATATTTTGGTGAGCCCCAACGATTATGACGCGTGATGTACAGGCGAATGAATTCGCCCACCGATTCGATATCTTCTGCAACCCCATGAAACTCTTTGGCCTTCTTTTCATCGGTTGCCCGGCTGTACCCCGTGCTGACCGGATCGATGAACACCAAGTCGGTTTTGTCCAGAATCGAAAACTCGTTGTCGACCAGGTGATACGGTGGCGGCGGCGGGGAACCGTCATCGTTTAGCTTCACCCGACGCGGGCCGAAGACGCCCATATGCAACCAGACCGCCGAGGATCCGGGGCCTCCATTAAAGCTGAAGGTCACCGGGCGTTTCGTGCTGTCCTCCACATCGTCGAGCGTGTAGGCGATGTAAAAAACATGGGCGCGGACGTCCTTGTCGTTGGAGGCCATGATGGGCAGCGTGCCCGCGGTCGCGGTATAGGCAATTTCCTTGCCGGCGATGACCACCTTGTGATGGGTAACCGAAGGAGCTTCCTCCTTGTCCGCTTTCTTTTCTTTTTCCGCAGGCTTTTCTTTATCGTCTTTCGCTTCATCCGACTGGGCTTCTTCAGCCAGGCCTGAAAAGGCCAAGGCACACCACAGGCAACAGATCCATCGTTTCATTTTCATCTCCAACACATTAAAGGCTATCTACGGCCCGCTTCATGCGATCCAGGCCTTCGTGCAACATCGCTTCCGTGCAGCCAAAGTTCAACCGTACAAATCCAGGCGCTCCGAAATCGACACCATTCGACAGCCCAACCCCATGCGACTCGAAAAACGCAATAGGATCGTCCACCCCGAGCTCGCGCGCATCGATCCAGGCCAGGTACGTCGCTTCGTTGCTCCACATCTTGAGTTGCGGCATGTGTTCACGGACGAAGGCGTAAAGGATATCCCGATTCTTGCGAAGGACCGGCAGCAAGGCCTGACGCCAGGGCTCGCCATCGCGATACGCGGCGATGGTCCCGGCGTACCCAAAGCAATTCATCTCGGTTACCATGCCCCGAAGCGCATGTTTAAATCGGGTGCGTAATGTGTCATTCGGAATCACGGCGTAACAGAAGGCCAGGCCGGGTAAATTATAGGTCTTGCTCACCGCCATCATGGTGATGAGGCGATCCGCGACCTGGGGAGCTTGAACCGCGGTACAGATGTGCGGCACATCATCGAGGACGAGGTCGCAATGGATCTCATCCGAGCAAAGAATCAAATCATGGCGCTCGCAGAAATCGACAATCGCCTGAACCTCCTCCGGGCGGAACACGCGCCCGACCGGATTCGCCGGATTGCAGAAAAGGAACAGGCTTGTATCCGGCTCGATCAGCGATTCCATCTTTTCCAGGTCCAATTGCCATTCGCCATCGACGACATGCATGGGGGCCTCGATTCGCTTGCGGCCCGTATTGACGATCGATGACCGAAAAGGCGGGTAAATGGGGATCGGGGTCATCACCGAGCTCGACTCGGGCATTGCCATGCAGGCGATGTGTAAGCCCTGGACCATCCCCGGCAGAAAGACCAACCAGTCCGCCTCAATTTCGTAGCCGTGCATCCGCTTGAGGTAGGCCATGATTTCCTGCTGGGCTTCGTCGAAGGGCACGGTGTAACCAAAGACCCCATCATCCACCCGCTTATGCAGGGCCTCGCGAATCTCAGGCGCCGAAACAAAATCCATGTCGGCCACCCAGAATGGCAGGACATCGCGGCCTTGGTATTTATCCCATTTGAGACTGCCCGTACCGGCGCGATTCAACTGCTGTGTAAAGTCGTATGTCATAGGGCAAAAATGTAACGGAAGCGCCGGTCGATGCCAGACTAAATGCGCGTCATAAGAAGCATCGGTCGTATGCGTCCAATAAGACCTATGCGTGACATTCCGATTTTCCACCGAAATCAGATCGACGAAAAACGATATCGCGGCGTAAAGTTATGCCAGATATGCGCCGCTGGAATCGACTCTTATGCATGACCCACGCAGTATGGCTTTTGCTGCTCGGTCTGGCGGCAAATGCTCCCGCCGTTGAAATGACCGAAACGGCTCACGCCCGCGAGGCCTTCGATGCCGGCGCGTACATTGAGGCCATCAAGCGAAGTTCCGCCGCCATCGAAGACGGCCGGTTGGATGTTGGCCTGTACGAGATCAACATCGAATCCCTGCTCGCAACCGGCGACTATGCAAAGGCGGGCGAACAGCTGGCGAAAGCCGAACGCTGGTTTGGCGGAAATCCCCGCCTCTATTTGCTCGCCAAAACGGTCCACGAAATGAATGGCGCCCCCGAGAAAGCCCGGGCCGTACAGAAAATGAATTACCGCGCGGGTTATTCCTACGGCCTCTCGGTGCGCGACAGCAAGGACCTCGTCGCATTCGGTCGACTCATGCTCCTGAATAGTCAGGAGCCTAAAAAAGTGATGAACGAGGTCTACAAGCGGGCTCTCGACATGAACGAAGAGGGGTTGCCAGAGGTCTATGCAGCGATGGGTGACCTCGCCCTGGAAAAGCATGATTACGCCCTCGCGGCCAAACAGTACCAAGCCGGTCTCAAAAAGTTTCCGGGTCATACCGATCTACATGTTGGCCTCGCCCGCGCGTTCATGCCCAGCGATCCGGAGGAGTTCGCTCGCCATATCCAAGCCGTGCTCGAAAAGAACACGAACCATACCGCCGCCCTGCTCATGCTCGTCGAGCAACACATCGACTTTGAAATGTACGATAAAGCGCAGACGGCCATCGACCAGGTTTTATCGGTGAATCCCAATCACCCGATTGCCTGGGCCTACCAGTATGTGCTCGATGACCTCGCCCATGAACCGGATGCGGCGGAAGCCTCCCTCGCCAATGCGCGGAAGAAGTGGGAGAACAATCCAGCCGTCGATTTCGCCATTGCCCGGAAGTTCTCACGTAAACGTCGTTTCGAAGAAAGCGTAACCCATCTGCGGCGTGCGGCGGAGAATGACCCCACCTTCCTCCCTGCCCGCTCCCTGCTCGCACAGGATCTCCTGCGCCTGGGTCATGAAGACGAAGCCTGGGCCATGATCGAAGAACTGCAGGAGTTGGACGCGTACGATGTCGTGCTGTTCAATCTGCTCAGCCTTTCGGACCGCCTCAAAGGCTATCGCACCCTGACCAATCAACATTTTGTGGTTCGCATGGAGGCACGCGAGGCGGAGCTGCTCGGCCAGGAAGCGTTGGATTTTCTCGAAGAAGCCTATCAGGTCCTGAACACAAAGTACGGTCTCGAACTCGATCGCCCGGTACTCGTCGAATTTTTCCGTGAACAACAGGATTTCGCCGTACGTACGCTCGGGGTACCCGGAGGCCTGGGCCTGCTCGGCGCATGCTTCGGAAGCCTCATCACCATGAACAGCCCCGGCAGTTTGGGCGCCTTCGAGAACAACTGGAAAGCGGTGCTCTGGCACGAGTACTGTCATGTGGTTACGCTTACCGCCACGGGAAACAAAATGCCGCGCTGGCTGAGCGAGGGCATTTCCGTGTTTGAGGAATGGGAGCGGGATCCCAGCTGGGGCCAGCGCATGACCCCGACGTTTCGGCGCATGGTTTTACAGGATGACCAGCTTTTCCGTATCAGCGAACTCAGCCAGGCCTTCCTCAAGCCCCGGAGTGAAACGCACTTCATGTTTGGGTACTACGAATCCGCCCTCGTGGTTAAGCATATTGTCGACACCTACGGCTTTGAGGCCATCAGAGGCATCTTGAACGATTTGGCTACGGGCATGCCGATGAACGAGGCCCTGGCGAAGCACACCAAGCCCATGGAAGCGCTCGAAACAGACTTTGCTGCGTTCATACGCAACCTGGCCACCGAACATGGATCGGATTTGAACTGGGAAATGCCCCCTTCCGCCCTGGTCGAGACGTGGAAGCTGGCCGATTTTCAGGATTGGCTGGTTCGGTACCCGGACAACTTCTACGGATTGTACGAAGTGGCTCTGGCAGCGGTCGAAGCGAAAAACTTCGACGAGGCGGAGAAGATACTCCTGCGCATGCGCGATGCGTACCCGGATTATGTCGATGGTGGCAACGTGTATGATCTACTCGCGCAGGTGTATCAGGAAACCGGGCAAGCCGAAAAAGAAATTGGAGTGCTCGAACAAATGGCCGCACGCAATGCGAGTGCTCTTCCCGCGTTTCAACGACTGCTCGAGCTGCAGGTCGCCAACGAAAACTGGTCAGCGGTGATGACGAATAGCGTACGCATAACGGACATCGACCCCTATCAAGTCGCGACCTATCGGAGCCTGGCCCGTGCCGCAGAAGCACTTGAGCAACCGAAGCAGGCCATCTATGCCTATGAGCGCATGCTGGACCTCGACACGGAAGATCCCGCCGGGGCACATTACCAACTCGCACGCCTGTACCGAGAATCGCAGCCCGAAAAGGCCTGGCGTCATGTGCTGGATGCCTTGACGGAAGCCCCTCGTTATCCCGAAGCCCATCAGCTGTTCGCCGAACTTCGCAAAGGGACGTCCAACCGATGAAAACCTTGCTCACCCTGCTTTCCCCCCTGCTTTTTCTCCTGCTTTTTCTCCTGCTCAGCATCGGCCAGGTGCATGCTCAACGCGGGCGCTACGTGGATCCCCGCTATGACCGGAACGGCGTTCCCCGCTGGGATGATAAAGGGGAATTCAACAAGGACGTGTTTACCTTCGTCCGTATCCAATACAGCTCCTATGATTATCGCGGCGGAAAATGGGCGACCGACTATCCGGACAGCGACCTGAACTTTTCCTATCGGCTGCAGCAGCTGACGTCGATGGAAGTCGATCCCGACGGCAAGGTGATGCAACTGACCGATAAGGCGCTGGTCGACTACCCCTTCATCTACTTGATCGAGCCCGGTGATTTGGAATTCGAGGATGCGGAAGTGATCGCCCTCCGAAAATACCTGCTCAACGGTGGCTTTCTCATGGTGGACGACTTCTGGGGGGATGAAGAGTGGGATAATCTTGAACGCGAGATGAAGCGCGTGTTCCCCAAACGGGAAATCGTCGACCTCACCATCGACCACCCGATCTTTCATTGTGTCTTCGATCTGAAAGCCCTCCCGCAGGTACCGGCGCTGCAGGTCGCACTCGAAGGCCGGCCCTACGGGGTGACCTGGGAACGCGGTGAGGAGGGTCGCACCCCCCATTACCGGGCGATCTTCGATGATAAAGGCCGGATGATGACCATCATCTGCCACAATACCGACCTGGGCGATGGGTGGGAACGCGAAGGCGAGAACCACTGGTATTTCAAAGAATTTTCAGAGAAGCTGGCTTTCCCCATGGGCATCAACATCGTGTTCTGGGCCATGACCCACTAATTGAAAGGAATTCTGTGAGCGCATTTGAAGAAACGTACGAGCTGGACAAACAGGCCGTTGAAAAAATTGCCGAGGCCCATGCGAACATTCGCACTGAGCTTCGCAAGGTCATTATCGGCCAGGAGGAAGTGATCGATCAAATGTTGCTGGTACTGCTCGCTGGCGGACACGCCCTGCTCACGGGCGCTCCCGGCCTGGCCAAGACGCTGCTGATCAAAACCATCGCCGAACTTTTCCATCTGAGCTTTCAACGCATTCAATTCACACCCGACCTGATGCCCGCCGACATCACCGGAACGGAAATGCTGGAAGAGGGCGAGCACGGGCGCCATATGAAGTTCGTGCCCGGCCCACTTTTTGCCAACATGATTCTTGCCGACGAAATCAACCGTACGCCTCCGAAAACGCAGTCGGCCCTGCTCGAAGCGATGCAAGAGCATCAAGTGACGGTTGCCGGCACCCGACACGTGCTCCAGGAACCGTTCTTCGTCCTTGCCACACAGAACCCCATCGAGATGGAAGGCACCTATCCCCTCCCCGAAGCGCAGCTGGATCGATTCATGTTCAACATCTTTGTCGACTACTTGAATGAAGACGACGAAGTAGCGGTGGTCGCCCAGACGACCAGTCGGAATACGGAGCCGTTGAAACCGATCCTCTCGGGTGCCGATGTCCTGCAGTTCCACGCGGTGGTCCGCAAGGTGCCCATCGCAGAGGAGATCGTGCGTTATGCGGTTCGTCTCGCAGCGGCCTCGCGACCAAATGACCAGGCACCTCCCTTTATCAAGGAATGGGTCAGCTGGGGAGCAGGTCTCCGTGCCGCGCAGAACCTGGTGCTGGGCGCCAAAGCCAAAGTCCTGCTGAACGGGCGCACGCACGTAACCCGGGAAGACATTCGCGCCCTGGCCATGCCGGTGCTGCGTCACCGGATCCTGGTGAACTATCGGGCCGAAGCCGAGGGGGTGACGACCCAGACGGTCATCAACAAGCTGCTGGAAACCGTCGCTTAGACGAACGAGCCGTAAATGTGCGCGCACACACGTACCAGACCACCCGCCATTTGATCTGCACCGGTCCAGATAACGTTTCCGAGCGGCGTAACCAATACCGCGAGAATGGCGAAGAAGGCGATCTGTTGTGCCATCGCCGGATCGATCCCGCGCATGGCAGGCACCCAATGTTCATAGATATTCCACCCATCCAGGGTTGGAATGGGCAACATGTTCAGCAGAAACAATGCGGCGTTCAACAGGCTGACCTGCCACAAGAGCTTGATGGTATATTCCGCTTCCACGCCCGTAAGCAGCAGAATGGCAACGATGATGCCGCTGAGCAGGAAGAGCATGAGGTTCATCGCGGGGCCGGCAAAGGACACCAGAACCTCACCGTATTTATGGCGACGGAGGATCGCAGGATTGACCGGTACCATTCCCCAGGCCAGGCCCACGAGAAAAAGAAAAACCAGGGCTCCACCCTTCATTTGGATGAGCGGATTCAGCGAAAGATGCCCATCACGTGCGGCGGTATCATCCCCCAGCTTGAAGGCCATGGCCGCATGACCGTACTCGTGCAGGCAGATCGAAAACATGACGATGCCCACGTGGCTGAGGTACTGCCAGAGATCGCCGGGCTGCCCCGAGATTAGCTTGTAAATAAACAGATCGCCCATATAGCCCATGCCTACCCCATCTACTGTGGGGCATCAATCAAATCTCATGAAGTATCTGGAATCACATGAAGCCGGCATGCTGTTACGCTTGCGCGTCATTCCACGGGCAAAGAAAAACCAGGTTGATGGCCTGCTGGGCGAGGCCTTGAAGATTCGCCTGCAGTCCCCACCGGTCGATGGCAAGGCGAACAAAGCGCTGCTGAAATTTCTATCGGATCAGCTCGGAGTCCCGGGCGCAAACCTGCGATTGATCAGCGGGGAGAAGAGCCGGGACAAGCGGGTGTTGATCCAAGGCCTGAGCGCTACGCAAATTTCGGAACGACTCGAGCTAACGACTTAAAGCGAAAAAAAGCGAAGGGCGTTTGCCGTCGTCAGCGCGGCGATCGTTTCAATGTCCGTCCCACGCAGCTCGGCCAGCAAGCGGGCGACTTCTACAACATAGGCCGGTTCGTTCCGCTTGCCGCGATAGGGCACCGGCGCCAGATAAGGCGAATCGGTTTCGATGAGCAAGCGATCATCGGGCACTGTTTCCGCCACCTCGCGCAGGGCCGCCGCATTTTTAAAGGTCAAAATACCGCTGAAACTGATCATGAAGCCCATATCCACCAGCTCACGAGCAAAAGGCAGGCTACCGGTAAAGCAATGCAGCACACCGGGTGGCGCATCCTTTCGCGGCCA
>JBLIND010000029.1:0-29590 GCA_047639095.1 Candidatus Omnitrophota bacterium
GATCGAAAAATGAATGGAACCCTGTCCACCCGGGATGCCCGCCGCTTTCTTAAACCGGGGATTCGTGCCGACGGTTCCGCCATCTTCATTGACCAGGGGGATATCCATGGCATTCCAGGTTCCTACGTTACCCGTGGTTGACCAGAATACGCCCCCCTGGCGCAGCTGTCCGTTGAGGATAATTCCGGCATAGACCTGCCCGGCATTGCCCACAGAAATTTCGACGTTGCCGGTCGCACCGCTCACCAATACGGCATCCATGGTCGCATTGCTGACTTTCGTCCAGGTCGCGCCCAGATCGGTGGACTTATACAGACCATTCAGCCCCGCCACAAAATCGGCATAAACGACGGTGGTGTAGAGGACATTGAGGTTTGTAGGATCCGGCGCCAGATCGTGGCATAAACCACCAGGCAACCCGGTGCCCGCACCGCTGCCGGACCCAATCTGCGTAAAACTGGCCCCTCCGTTGGTGCTTCGAAAGATGCCAATATTGGGGAACGAAAAAGTGTCGGCGATGTCTACGGAAACCACGATGGTATTGCCGCGCACGACCAGGCCGGATATGTTTTTACCGACCAGCGTCCCGCCGCCATCCACGTTGGTCCAGCTTGTTCCTCCATTGGTGGTCCGCAGCAAACCGATGCGTTGACCGCCCTGCCTGGAAAATGAACTATAACGCCCGACGCCAGCCCAGAGGGTATTTAATGTGGCATCGTTCGGGTCAAACGTCAGCGCACCAATCGAAGCCGAGCCCATATCATCACTCGTCGTGCTCCAGGTCGGGCTGGCGGCGGTGGCATTTGTTGTTTTCCAAATCCCACCGTTGACCGCTCCTACATACAGAATGTCCGCAATCGTCGGGTGGGCAGCCACGGCATGAGCGGCCCCAGCGACTTCGTTATTGGGTGAAACATTTTCGGTTTGGCCAAAGTTAATCGGCCCCGGCCCCTGTGATATCCAGTTTCCGGGAATCAGCAAGTTCGCGGGCGGCACGACAGGGTTTCCGTCGATCGATGGTGCTGGAGGTTGTTCTCGAGTACTTGCCTGGTGTGTCCAGGGCGAAGCGGAGGTCACTGCAGCATCGTCGGGAGGAAGTGGCGCTTCGAAAGACACCATGTCTGCAGCTGCGTTGCACGCGGTCAGATGGCACCCCAAAAACACCATGCAGGTAATGCTGGTGCGTAATACGGTCAATTTCCTATACATTCTATTCGCTCCTTGGCAATCAATCCAAACATGGTGTTTGCGCAACGACGGGCTTATGCTTGGAGAAGGAAATCGCTGCGAAAAGGGCTTATGGAAAACTCACTTTTGGACCCCCACTCCTTTTCGGCCCCCGTCGACTCATCAAATGCAGAGCCATGGTGTTTGCGAAAATAGCGTATGACCAAACGGTCTGTCTATTGAATAACCTGGCAAAAAATATGTGCCAGAAGCCATTTTTTGGATTTTGCACGGGGGAAGGAGAAGTGGGGGGGGGTGGCCTTCCCGTTAAGAAGGCCTCTGCTCGGAAGGAGGTCGGTTATATAGCAGTAGTTTTGTTTTTGTATTCGCTCAATTTGAGAAAAGCCCGGGTGTGCGGAGGGCTTGGGTGGTTGTAAAGTCGCGCTTGACACCGATACAGGTTTTCATTTGCAGTCACGCACCTGGCTGGTCTGTTGGTTTTTCGCTTGGGACCAATGCCGGAAAGGGGCGTTGCATACAGCGATGCGAGAAGAGTCCAACCCGTGATCTGGCTGCAGCACAGACCCAACCGTTCCTTTATGTTCATTACTGTATTGCTGCGGCAGCTACGTGAACCTTACCATTTCGCATCGAAATTATGGATCAACCTTGTTTCCGGCCTCTCGCCCGGGGACGTATTTGCCAAGTTCCTGCCTGATGTGTCATTAAGCGGATGCTATGAACTATAAAAACAGGACAAAATATCCTAGCCCCATGAAACACTACATATCCCTTTTCAAAGCAGGACTCATCCTGCTTGCCGCCCAGACCGCTGCGCAAAACTCAGCGCCCTCTTCGCATCTGGTCTTCAACGACCGGTTTGATGGTGACATCATCATCAACGAGGTGCGCGTACCGGCGTCCGGCGAAGCCATGTACACCTATTACGAAGCCTTGGGCTGGGGCGGCCAAGGGGCGGGATACGCGGGTATTCAGGCGCACCCGAAAGCGCACAACTTTATCTTTTCGATCTGGGATCATAAAAGCCACAGCGCACCGATCAAGGCGGTCTACCACGGGCCCGGCACGAAGACCGAAGGCTTTGGTGGCGAAGGCACGGGCCTTAAATCCTGGAACTTCACCCTGGGCTGGTCGACCGACACCTGGCACACCCTGGTCGCCCGCAACTGGCCCGTGGGCGATCACACCTTCTACGGATGCTGGACGCGCTCCGCAGAAACTGGCGCGTGGACCCACCTGATCACCATGGATGTTGCGGTGGCCGACGCACGCTTCCACGGCGGAACAGATGCTTTTATCGAAGACTGGCTGAACACGGGAAAGCACGCGCGAACCAGCCACCTTCGCGGCGGATGGAAACGCAAGACCGATGGCAGCTGGTTCCCGTTCAGCCAGGCGCGGTACTCGGTAAACGCTTGGGATCTGACACCGGGCAAACGATCCTACAGCTTCCGGGAGAACTGGAATGGTGGCATCGCGGAAGACGCATCCGGTGCCTATTACTTTATGACCAGCGGCGGAGCCGAAACCCAGCCGCACACCACCAACCCTTCGACGCATACCGTCGAGCGAAAAGAAGCCGCGCCAACCTACGCGACCCTCATCCTCCGGGAGGTAAACGCCGCGCTGACGGATGCCCATACGCTGCAGGTCAACTGGGAGGCCGACCCGCGAACCGCGCCGCCCTTCGCCTATCACATCGAGCTCTTTGATCCGCATCAGAGTACCACGAAACCACTCGCAACTGAATCCGCAACGGTCCCCCACGCACGATCTGCGACCATCGATGTATCGGGGGTCAAGCAGACGGCCGCCGCGTATATCCAGATGTCCTGCACCGACATCCTGGATCGACGATCCGAGACACACAAGGTCCCGATCAACTGGAAGCAGCCCTAACCCTGTACGGAATCGGGTGTGGGCCTGCCGCGCGTGCCACACTTGCAATAGGTCCTGAATAAGCTGCGAGCAGTGGCGTCCAATAGATCCATGCACGCCACCCGTAAAAGCTATTGCAGAACCACCCGTGGGAGGGTAACCGTTTTCCGAACCAGGCATCCAGATGGATGCGCACAAAACCAACACACCCATGGAGTTAACATGTTGAAGAAATCGTTTGCCCTCCTTTTCACCCTGAGTTGTTTCATTCAGGCAGGACCACCCAAGCCTGAAGATATTACCAAAATTGAAGCGGCCCTGCCCAACGCCCCGGCCAAGGCAAAGAAACCACGCAAGGTGCTCCTGTTCAGCAAGACCGCTGGCTTCCGCCATGGATCCATCGAGACCGCCGTGGTCGCCCTGACCAAACTGGGTGAAAAAACGGGTGCGTACTCGGCGGATCACACCGAGGATCCCAGCTATTTTGAAAAGGACAAACTCTCCCAATACGACGCAGTCATCTTTGTAAACACAACCGGTGAAGTGTTCAAGGGCGACAAGGAAGTCGAAGAACGCCTGAAGAAAAACCTGGTCGACTTCGTTACTGCCGGCGGTGGACTCGCGGGCATTCACTCCGCGACCGACACCTACAAGAACTGGAAAGAATACAACGACATGATGGGTGGTGCCTTTGATGGACACCCCTGGCACATGCCGGTTCCGATCAAAAATCTGGCGCCGAAAAATGCCATCAACCTGGACCTCGAAGGCGCCGACTTTCTGGTAACCGACGAGATCTACCAGTTCCGCAAGGATACCGCAAAAGCCAGCGACCGGAAAATGCTGCTCGCCCTCGACAACAGCAAGCCGGACATCACCGGCAAAGGGAAATACGGCCCCGAGGCCCTCTACCCGATCAGCTGGATCGACACCTATGGCAAAGGCCGCATCTATTACTGCTCGCTCGGACACCGAGAAGAAATCTACTGGAACGCAACCGTGCTCAAGCACTACATCCGGGGCATCCAGTATGTGCTCGGCGATCTGGATGCCGACGCGGCTCCGGGAAAATAATCCGAAACACACTTCATCTTTTGAGCCGGGGCCCTGCCCCGGCTTTTTTTATGCCCGGTGTGAAGCAAGTGCTCCAGCCTTTACAAGCGATCCATGCGGAGGCATCTTCCCCGCATGCAAGTCATTCATTTTGGCGATATCCATGTCTGGGATCTGAAGATCGCCTGGACCGATCTGTTCTACCTCAAACGCTGGCTGGGCGGCGCCAACCTCCTGCTGAACCGACGCAAAAAATTCCCGCCCGACTTTGGCCCCTCCGTGGTCGAGGAGATCCTGAAACAGGACGCCGACCTGGTCGTCTTTTCCGGCGACATGACCACGACCTCCCTGCGTTCAGAGTTCACCCGTTGTGCGGAGCTCTTCGCGCCCCTGCGCGAAAAGTGGGGCGATCGTTTTTTTGTGATTCCCGGCAACCATGATCGATACACTCCGCGCAGCGTGAAAACGCAGTTGTATGAAAAAGCCTTCCCCTACGGCGTAATGGATCCAGAAACGCATTTGCGCACCCTGGAGCTCGATCCCAACTGGGTCGTCATCGGGGTCGACTGCTCCGAGCCCTTCGCCATCATGTCCAACGGCCTGCTCACTAACGCCCATGCGGAAACCCTCGAGGCCTGCTTGAAACAGCATCGGGACGCCGGCAAAAATATCATCCTCACCGGGCATTTCCCCTACGCTTACCCACCCGGCATCGTACCCGCGACCCACCATGTCCTCATTAACGCCGATCGTCTGGAAGACCTGATCGCCGAGTATCAACCCGTTATCTATCTCCATGGCCACAAACATATCCGCTGGCTCATGAACCCACCGACCACCGTTCACACCGCCTGCATCAATTGCGGCCCCGCCGGCATGACCTCGCATCACCCCGCGTCACGCGCAGGCTTCGTACGCTTCAACTTGGGTCCAAGTGGCAAACTCGAACGCGTCTTCGCCATCCAGCGCGAAGACGAAAAATCGACCTTTGAAGAGCAGTGTGTGTGGAAAGCGGAATCGTAGAACGGACCTGACATTCAGCCCTGTGAATGGCTGAGGCCCGCAGACCGAATTCCCCTGCGGATATAGACGCAGAGGGCTATGGAATTACCTCCAACATGCTGATGCACGTTGCACAACGGCTCACGCGTCCACGGTGTGGACATGGCCTTCAGGGCTGGGTTTCAACGCGGCGTTGCGCTCCCAAACGACCCTCAGCCCGGACATCCATCCAAAAGCGGTGCGGAGCACCGCTTTTGAGTTTCAAGGCGGATGGAGAACCAATGACTCCCTGGAAGAAGGGCGAAATCTCCACTAAGGTGAGGACCTGCGTAGCGGGGTTGGGGGCCACGGAGCAATGCTCCATGCTACAGACTTGGCCTCAGCCCCACACGCGCAGGCCGTGCCGACTGAGCCGAACGGGAATGCTGACAATACGAGAATCTGCATCCGAAAGGGCACGGGTCAGCGCGCGCTTGGATGGGGCATACTCACCACACAGAATCGTCAGAGACCCCCCATCCCCGCCGGCCCCGTTCACTTTCCATCCGACGGCGCCATGCGCGCGAGCGAGCGCGATCACGCGATCGGCATCGTCACAGATCAGCTCGGCATGCAGACGTCGCTGCGCTTCGGTGTTCTGAATCATGGCGGCCCCCAGTGCACAAAAATCGCCGGCCAGAAGGGCGTCGCGCGACGGCACCGCGGTCTGGCGCAGGGCCACTAACCCTGGGGCTTCCGGACCTTGATGCTCCAACTCGCGGATGACGGATTCATGCATGTCGGATGACACATGCGACTTGCCCAGGTAGACCAATAGCAATCGGCGTTCGAGCTCCCACCAGATCATATCGGACACCTTGACCGGCGTGACCGTGGCTTCGGGATAGCAATGCATTTCGATCAGGTTGATCCCGCCAAACGCAGCACACAATTGATCCTGAATCCCGCATTGCTGCTTGAGCATATCCGTCTCAATGGATTGTGCGAGACGGGCGACGTCATGTGGACCCAGACGACCGGGTGTCAACGCATCCAGGGCACCGATCATGGCCACGCTGACCGATGCCGAGGTTCCGGTCGCGGCCCCCGCGGGTACATCGGAATAGATATTCAGAACCACACGCACATCATCGGGAATCCCCATTCTTCGCACCACGGCTTCCAGCAGCGGATGCGACCCCCATTCGCGAGCATCTTCGTCGGGCGCATAGGATACGTTATAATTCTCGGCATGGAGCGTGACGCGTGGCCGTGGACTCTCGCCGGGATATACCTGCAGCTGCACTTCCACAAAGGGGCTCACGCCGATGTTAAAGATGGTCCCGTATTCCGCAAACCAGGTATCGGTCCACCCCCCGTTGTCACAGAGACGAACGGGAGCCACGGAATGTATGATACGAAGGGGCTGATCCACAGCCGAATATTGCGTATTATTCCCTCGTTCTGCAAGGCGTCACAACGGTACAGTGCGCCTATTCTTGGTCAGGCCGTCGGGAGTGGCGGATTAAAAATGTACTTTCAGGAGAGTAGACGTATGAAAAAAACCCTTATTGCAATCACCGGACTCACCATGATGATTCCAAGCTTCACCTTCGCAACCGGATTCGCCCTGCGCGAAGCCAGTGTGGAAGGCCTCGGCAAAGCGTATGGCGGTGCAGCAGCCGGCCTGAACGACAACAGCGCGGCCTGGTACAATCCAGCGGCCCTGCAATATGCTCCGGGCGGCGGCTCCATTGGCCTCCACCTGATCGATGTCTCTGCAGACTTTAAAAACACGGGCTCAGCCAATGCCCTTACCGGCGCCCCGATCAGTGGCGGCAACGGCGGTGGCGGTGGCGATACAGCCGTCGTACCCAACGCCTACTACGTGCACGCCATCAACGACCAGGCAACCTTCGGCTTCGCGTTGACCGCGCCGTTTGGACTGGGCTCGGAATGGGACAAGGACTGGGTGGGGCGCTACCACGCCATCAAGTCAGAGCTCCTCACGCTGAACCTGAATCCGTCCATCGGATACAAGGTGAATGATCAACTCTCCCTCGGCTTCGGATTCAGCGCGATGTACGCCGAGGCGGAAATCAGCAACGCGATCAATCTCGGCGTGGTCACGGGCGGCCCGGCTCCCGACGGCTTCGGCAGTCTCGAAGGCGATGACTGGGGCTACGGATACAATCTCGGCGCGGTGTACGCCCTGTCCGAAGATTCACGCGTCGGCCTCGCTTATCGCTCTGAAATCGAAACAACGATTGAAGGCGATGCGAAGTTTCAGATCGCACCGCCCATCGCAGCCGCCTTTGCCCCACGCAATGTCTTCGTCAATACAGGAGGCAGTGCCGACCTGGATCTTCCGGCAAACGTTGCATTGGGTTACACAAGCAGCGTTACGGATGACATCTCCGTCGGCTTGACCGTCGACTGGACTGGCTGGAGCAGCTTCCAGGAGCTCCGCGTCGACTTCGACTCCCTCCAGCCCGATTCCGTCACCGAGGAAAACTGGGATGACACCTGGTCCGTTGGCGTCGGCCTCGATTATGCCCAGAGCGATAAGGTCACCCTGCGTGGCGGCTTTCTCTGGGATGAATCCCCGATCTCCAACCCCAGCTTTCGCACCCCGCGCATTCCGGATTCGGACCGCTACTGGGTAACGGCCGGCTTCAGCTACGATCTTTCCGATACCTCACGGATCGACGCGGGCTTTGCGCACATCTTCGCAGACGATGAAACGGCCAAACACGCCAACAGCACCGGCGATGTGATTGTCGGCAGCTTCGAGGCCGATGTGAACATCATCAGCCTGCAGTTCTCACGCCTGTATTAAGCTTCCTATCATAGGCAGCCATTTGGAAAACCCTTCCGATCATCGGAAGGGTTTTTTGTGCCCGCCTTTCTGCGTCCCGCGTCGCGATACGATCTATTTCACGCGTTGATCCAAGCCGGGGAGGCGATTCGCAAAGGCGAAATCCGAGGGGAGCCGACCGCGCAGGGCGCGGTACTCATCGAACTTTTTCAAGGCCACGTAGATTTCAAGCAGGTTGTATCGGGACATGTTGTCACCGGCGGGATGAACCTCAATCGACCGTCTTAGGTGAAGGATCGTCGCGTCATAGTTTTTCTGGCTCAAGGCGACGTGCGCCCGACAGTAATAAAAATCACCGCGATACTTTTGCGAGTAGCGCGCCATAAACGATGCCTCCTGCTCCACAAACCAGGCTTCGTACCGCACGGCGTCTGCCACGCGCCCGGCCTGGATCTGGGTGTAGATTCGCGCGAGCATGCCTTGTGGGTGGGCGGAGGCGGGTTCGAGCAACGCCGCTGCTTCCGTGTTCCCGGCCAGAGACATACGGGTAAAACCCTGGGCAAACTTTCCGTAGATATCGCCCATATGAATCTCCGTCCACGGATCAGCGGAGACCGGGCGCTCACACATGGCCAGGAAAAAGGCCTTCACATCCGGCGGCAGGATATCGACCTTCTCCCCTGCGGGCAGCGATCGATCGATGCGCACAAACACCCCGGCATCCTGATGCCCATGCGGCAGGGCGAACCCGGGCTCGCGCGCGAAATACACCGGGCGCGGGGTCTGCGCGATATACTCCAGAAGCTTGCGCTGCTGCACCGCCGGGGCTTCAAACGGTGTGAACAAGCGATTTTTAAATAACAGGCCACCCGTATGAATAATTTCGATATCGGGCTGCACCTTTTGCAGATGATGCAGATAGGCCGCCGGGACATCGTAGTCCTTGTCGATAAAGAAGACCGCGTTGGGCTCTAGCTGACTCAGGACAAGGCGTCCGAAGGCATCCGCCCAGTCGTAACTTCGCCGCTGATTCGCAGGGGCTTGAAACACGAGTGTGCACACGAGGAGGAGGCCGAGGACGAGAGGCCCGATGGCCCGCGGAGCTTTGACGTGGCGTAACAGGAGTGCCGCACAGAGGACGAGGATCCCGTAGGAGACCAGCGGGTAGACGCGAAAAATCGCGCGCTGGAAAAAGTTGTAGTCGAGCTTCAGCAGAAAAACCAGAAGGACGGAATTGCCCAGGAAGGCCAGCAGGAGGCCAAGTGCGAGGGAGCGCGATCCTTTGACCACAAGGATGGCCCACCCGATCACTCCGAGTAAGGCGCCAACGATGGTGACCTGCTGAAGGGTCTCGCGGAAGAGGAAGCCCAGCCAGGCCTGCTTGTCTGCCAGCGACGTAGCCGCCCCGGCTTCCGCATAGCCCTCGCGCGAGACAAAGGTCCAGAAGTCGGCAAACGATTCCAGCGGGCCATAAAAACTGAAGGCCGGATCCATTCGCGAGCGTATCCACATGCCCAGGTAGGGCGTGAGCCCCGCAATCAGACCCAACAAGGCCTTGGGGAGCTGTCCCGGTAACGATGCGCGGACCGGCCAGAGAAAGGCGACAAAGGCCGGACCGGCGAGGATCATGAGCGGCCAGTGGTTGGCGAGGCTTAAACCGGTCACGACGCCGATGCTGATCAAGCTGCGTGGCCGGGGATCTTCACGATAGTGCAAGACCAGGAGCAGCAAGGTGAAAAAGAACAGGGTGTTCAGGGTGTAGACCTCCGCGATGATGCTCTGTGACCAGAACACGCCGCTGCATCCGTAGAGCAGGCCCGCCAGAACCGCCGGCACGCGCGAAAGCTGCAGGCGTATGAGAATCAGGCTGAGCACACAGCAGGTCAAGGCACCCAGCACGGCGCTCAGGAGGTGCAGCCGAAACGCGATGGTTCCAAACGGGAGGAGCGTAAACAGCTTGCCGAGGAAGGTATGCACGGGATACCCGGGCGGGTGGGCAATCCCCAAAGAATACGCGGCCATGCTGAACAGGCCATCGTCCTCCAAGGTGACCATGTGGGGCATGCTCCAGCAATAAAGGATGAGGAGGAGGATGAACACGGGCGCGAGCGTGAGCCCTTCCCGCTTGAACCACGAGGCAAGCATGGACAGATGCTAGCAGGCTGTTGAAATACTCGCAAGAGCTGCGTTGCCAGCCGAGCAGCCAAAAAATAAGCCGCCCCGAAGGACGGCTTATGATGGGGTTGTTGTGTGTTGTTTCCTTACTTGTGGAACAAAGGCTTAACCATATCCATAAACTGCCGCGGCAGAAACTTAATCGCCTCGTCGCCGACCTTCAGCACCTGCTGAACCACCTCCAAAGCGTCGCCTTCGCCGGCCCAATGCTTTTTGATCGCGGCCTGAACCTTCTTGTTATCGGTTTCCAGGAACTTGTTCAGCGCCATCGTCAACACGATGAGATCGTCGAGCCAACCCGCGATAAAAATAAAGTCGGGTACAAGGTCGATCGGACTGACGACATAGGCGATGCCCGCGACCAGTGCGCCCTTGTTTTCGGCGGGGACGTTCTTGTCGAAGAGCAACTTCACGGACAGGTGAAAAAAGTCCGGCAGCAAGGCCAGCGCTTCGACCAACTTATCGTACTCAGCCCCCTTGCCTTTCGTTTCAGACGATCGATTCTTGAGCTGCTTTTTGATTTTCTTGCGCAGCTTCTGGTAGAAATCGAGGGCCTTCTCCTCGTTCTCCAGCTTGACCGGAACTTCCAGCCGAGCTTCGAGGTCGGTGCTTTTCTTTTTACCCGTCGTTTTTTTGGACGAGCCCTTCTTGGCGGTGCTTTTTTTGGCGGGCTTCTTTTTAGCGGACTTCTTTTCTGATTTTTCGGCCATGATCGGTGCTCCTTCTTTAGGTTGTAAACATCATAGGTGAACGGTATGCTCCCGGGCGCTTATAAAAGTGGGGGTGGTTTATAAGAACCTCCAAAGACACCGGCCAACAGCCTGTTGCACATCGACCGGTAGCATCTGGATGACCTGACCACGCCACCCTCGCTCGCGAGTATCTTTACCAGACCTTCAACCGGGGCGGCATCGATTTCCAGGGGATCGGAGGCCGTCACCGCTGCGGAAACAAGCTCGACCCGGGCAGGCCCGTGAACCGTACGCTTCTCCCGGAAACCCACATCTTCCAACCAGTAGAAGTAGCGCCCGGACTGGGCTCCGGCATCCAGCAGACTGTAGCTCGCTCCCGGTCCCGCTGCGAGCGAATGGAAGAACGAACCGACGGGTACACGTGCACCATTGATCGCCGGGGAACGGTACAGCTGGAATCCGAGATGGTCCTCTTCGACGCCGGTCGACCAGGTAACCGACACCCCTTCCGGGGCCGGCGTCGCGTTAAACGCCATCAATGCAATGTAAGTCGGCAGTGGCAGAATGCCAAAATAGCTCGGCGCACATTCGTTTCCGGCAACCGTTACGAACTGGTCGACCGAAGTCGTGAATCGAAGGAAGTTGGCCGGCAAGGAGCTTTGATCCACCTTCACCCGATACGTGCCGACCGGCACTTTGTCGGCTAAAAAGTAACCGGCGTTAAACGGCAGGGCGATGGTCGTTGCCGAGGTGTAGACATCTTCAGTTCCATTGGATTCCACGCCGCAGATGTCCACGGAGATACCGGCGATACCGAGGGCGGCCAGCTTAGACACAAAACTCGTATAGCCCATTCGTGCTGGTGATGGTGGTGTCCAGAATGTTTTTGGCGCTGTCCAACAAGTTCACGGTCACCGCTCCGATACCCGACTCGCCCGCTTCCTGAATGCCATTGCGATCCTGCCAGACGAAATCGCCGAGCCGGCCATAGTCACTTACGGAGACCGAACAGGTCGCGGCATTTCCACAGGTATCCGTGTCGGTAAGCACGATCGTGATCGTGCCTGAAAAAGCACGTCCCGGAGCAGGTGACTGGGTAATGGTGGTGCTCTCTCCGCCCGCGCTGGAGGCACGCACTTCAAGATCGAGATCCACCGCGCCCGGAGCACCTGCTTCGAGGCGCTCGAAGCGCAATCGTATGCCGCTGCTGGCACCGTTGCCAGTCAGGTCGATACCTCCCAGACCTTCGGCATTCACCAGGCTGCCGGGGCATCGGCATCCAATCCGTCGTATTGAAGAATCGTCCGGGTGCCTGGATCCCCAAAGGTGGCCAGCTGGTAGGTGGTCTTCAATCCGCTTTGCCCGATCTCACCGAAGGCGGAGAGGAAGCTCGGGGTGCCATCGACAAAAACCTGCAGATCCCGTTCACCACCCAGGATGAAGGATGAGGGTGTCTTTACGATGATGTTCTATACAATGGCGGACGCCTGAAACATACTGGATGGGGCGGGAGCAACGAAGTCATCGATCACAAGCTGCTGACCGACAAATACCTGCGCATCATCAACCAACAATTCGTAATAGGGAAGCCCAACGGTCTGCGTGTAGCCAGCAGCCGGCACCTGACGGACAAAATACTGACCATCCGTCAATCCCGACACGGTATAGGCGCCGGTGATCACATCCGATACGGCCGAACCAAACAGATTATCTGCAGCGGTGAACAGACCATCGCCGTTATCTTGAAACACCTCGATGGTGAAGCCGCCAAGCGGCACATCGTCATTGGTAATTCCATCCCCGGTGACATCATTAAAATACGTACCGCCAATATGGGCGGTGACTTGAGCAAATCCCTGAGCAGAAAAGCCGAGGAAAAGGTGTGTATAACTTATTGCGCATCATGGGCGCAGAAGTATCCATCGTGTGTTTTACTTCAATATTACCAAATTAAGACAAAATATGGTTGTTAACAAGCCTACAGTCGGAATGTTCAAAATGTTAACAACTGTAGGGTCAGAGGGTGGCAACGGGCTGGGCCCTACCGACCGGAAAGCGCTTTAGCGCTGGTTCTTGGCCGTGATCCAGCGGGAGAAATACTCGGTGCTGCGCAGGGTCTGTTGCCAGAAGGCCTGGCCGCTGTAGTCTTTCACCCGAACCTCTGAAAGATTCGCAAACAGCCGCTCCAGGGTAGCCAGGCTTTGTACGAGCAGATCCGGCGAAAATGCGTCCAGGGCCTCACATATAAGCGATTGATGCCGGCTCCAGACCGAGGGGGTCCCGTAAAGCTCCACGGCGGTTGATATGAAAGCAGCTTCGGCATCCACAACACTCGGGTGGGGCACCGGGAAAACCCCCTCCCCTCCCACGCGAGAAGTAACGACCGGGGTTCCGGCACCCATGCTGTCGAGGATCTTACCTTTTAAGCCGGCCCCAAAACGCAGGGGCGCAAGGCACACCCGATAGCGCGCCAGGGTCTCGGGCAGATCCCGGGCCGGGCCTTTGACGATAAAACCTGTGCCGGGGTTGCTCATATCCATGAAATGACGCGGCGGGTAGGCTCCGTAAACATGCAACTCGGCCTTCGGGAGCGCAGAACGAATCGCCGGCCAGATGGCCTCCTTCAGGTACACCACGGCATCCGCATTCGGGGGGTGTCGGAAATTACCGATGAAAACAAAATGCTCACGCGACGAATAGCCGGTGGTGGTCTGCAGCGCTTCGTACACCAGGGGGCAATAGAGCCGTTTCGACTCCGGCAGGCCCAGGTCGTCCAGCATGGACATTTCGGCCGAGGAAATGACCAGGGAGACATCGCTGCGCCACATAGCCGCAAGCTCACGCTGCAATTTCTCACGGCCGGCATCCAGCTGAACCGACATCGCGTCCACCCCCGCTTTACAGGCTTCCTGACGCGCTTCCCGCAAGGCGTGTAAATCCACCAGATCGAGTACCCGCATGGCATGAGGCGCATGTGCGCGGACACGCCAAGAGAACTGTTCCTCCGTCATGAAGCGATCAAAGACGACCAGCGATGGGACCAGCTCAGAAACAAATGAATCGAAGGCCATATCGTTCACCTCGACCTGCTGGGTGCGGAAACCCGCGGTCTCCAGCTCGAGGCGCGCGGGATGCTCTGCCGCTGCCGATGCAACCACACAGGTCCAACCGGCCGCTTGACAGGCTTCCAGCAACTGCCAGGCTCGCACCCCTGCTGCGGATGCGTGACGCTCAGCCCAGACGGTTCCAATATATAAGAGGGTCCTCAGTCTTTATGCCCCGGGTGTTCGTTTCATCCAACGTACCCGACCGCACGCCTGTAGACTTCGATTCGCGTCACGACACAAACTAGACTTCATCTTCGATCTCCAGCACCTTGAACCGTGAATACAACTTACGTCGTGTGATGCCCAGGAGGGCGGCCGCTTTACTTTTATTCCCGCCCGCCTGAGCCAGGGCCTCCTTGATGCGCCTGGCCTCCATCTCTTCCAGGGTCTCGTCCTCAAGGGTATCATCCTCCGGCATCGACAAGGGAATCAACAGCGAGTTGACCATGGCGACGTTCACCCGCTCATTGAAACTGCGAATGACCAGGTTCTCAATCACGTTGCGCAGTTCACGCACATTGCCCGGCCATCGGTAGACTTTAAGCGCATCCAGGCACGCGGTATCCAGCAGCTGGGCGGGCGCATCAAAGTCCGCCAGAAATTTCAGGGTCAGCGCTTCCACATCTTTCGGGCGATCCTTCAGTGGGGCGATCGCAACCGGAAATACATTGATCCGAAAATAGAGATCCTGTCGAAATTGTTCCCGAGCAACCATCGCTTCCAGATCCCGGTGGGTCGCACACAGCACGCGCGCCTGAATCGGAATCAACTGATCGCCCCCGACGCGCATGATTTCTCGACTCTCCAAAGCGCGCAAAAGATGCACCTGGGTACTGAGCGAAATATCTCCGATTTCATCGAGCAACAAGGTCCCTTCCCCCGCCCGCTCGAAAGCGCCCTTTCGCTGGCTGTCAGCACCCGTAAAGGCCCCTTTTTCATGACCAAACAACTCGCTGGCCAGCAGGTTTTCAGGCAGGGCCGCACAATTGATGGCAACAAACGGGGCCTGAGGTGAAGCCCCATGGGCGTGGATGTACCGTGCCACCTGCTCTTTACCTGCACCCGAAGGGCCGCGAATCAACAAGGTCGTATTCCGTTTCAACGCACCCTCAACTTGGACCAGCAGCGCCTTCATCGCCGGGCTTTCCGCGATGAGGCGATCTTCCACCTGCTTCACCGGTGTACGATGCTGATCCAGAAGCTGACGTCGCTCCACCATGCGCCGCACGCGATCACCCAACTCCTCGCGGCTGTAAGGCTTGCTGATGTAGTCGTAGGCACCCCGGCGCAGCGCTTCGCTCGCGGTCACGGCAGTTGGATGAGCCGTCATCATCAGCACATCCGGCAAGGGATCCACCTGCCGGGCCGCCGAAATCACATCAAGGCCGGTCTCGTCACCCAGCATGAGGTCAGTGATGACGATGTCCGGCTTGTGTTTCCGGATCAACTTAATGCCATTCGCAACCGTCTCGGCCAGATGAACCGTGTGGCCCAAATCCTTCAGGGTGCGGTAGGCAAACATCGCCTGTTCGTGCTCGTCTTCAACTAGGATGATCTTTGCCATAGGTGTACTGATAAGTGTGTCGACCGTGAATCCAGGATTCAACCCACTGGACGAATTATTTGTGCGGCGACCGCCAGCCACCTTCCACCCCGCTCGACCTCCACCCCCAGCCATGGGGTGTCCCCACAAAGGCAATTCCGTCCCCACAGGTACAGCTCCAACGGTACAGTAAACGCGAGCGGGTGTATTTAAAATTTTAACTGTGCCAGCCGACGCAACTTACACAAGGGCTGCAAAAGCTGGCACAGCGAATGCCTTTAAAGAAGTCGAACAGACGACTTTAACTCAACCCAAACTGGAGAAGTAAAATGAAACAAATACACACATTAACCATTGTGCTGGCGGGCCTGCTTGTGGGAACCACGTTCGCTCAGGACCGCACCGACACCAATCGTGATGACAAACGTGCCGTCGTCGACGTGACCCCGATTCGACCGATCGTCGATCCGAAGCCCGTTCCGCTGCCCACCCCGATTCCGATCCCTGAGCCGCAGCCGCAACGCCATCGTTATGTTGTAGCTTCGCCCCGGGTGTCCCTCGCCAACCATCCACCGCTCTTACGCGTGGCCGATGATGGAACGGCTGAGTCGGTCGATGGACTTCGTCCGGACATCCTCCCCCTCGATTGCCCCACCATTGGTGCCGCGTATAACTTTCCGCGCCGTGATGGTCGCATGGTCGTACGCAAGGGCGACACGGTTTTCATTCAGCTCGACAACGAGACTGAAGGCGTATGGTATGAAAAGGCCTGCGGGTATCTGGGAGCAATGATCTTCGTCTACATCCACGATCGCGAAGGCGAGCGCTGGGTACGCCTGGGCAACGACGGCCGCTATGCGAAGCGCTGCGGGCCGGGCAAAGGTCAAGGGATCAATATCGGGGTACCCTTCCACGCCAATCGCCCGGGCGTCCATTACCTGAGTGCCTGCGTGGTGTCCTTCGCTTTACCGGTCAACCCGGATGTCGTCGAACCCACCAATCTCCGTTCCCTGCTGCGCTGCGGCGACGTGGATATCAGCGAAACCCGCCTTCGGATCCTGGTCACGCCGAATATCCTGCCGGGCCATCGGGACTGGGTCAGCCTGAAGGTCGCGGAAGAGGTGGATGGCCTGGATGAGATCGAGCCGGGCGACTTGGGCTTTGAGGTCATCCCTGGTGCTGTCGAAGCCGTGCTCGAAGCGGCTCCTGCCGTCGAATAGAATCTAACTACAACATAAACCATCCCTGGTACAGCCGCCCATCCGGTCACACGGATGGGCGGTTTTTTTTTGCGCCCCCGCCCCGACTTCCGGATCCGATTATCATTTTCGCCTTACGAATAGCCTGCGAACAGGACCGGAGATCAGGCGTTCTGGCATTTTTCATGCTTAGTTTTCTGACCAATGCGGCCGAATGCACGAAAATGATTGAGAAACAGGCTATTTTAGCAGTACTTTTGGCCATCATGGCTACGGGATGTACACGCCAGTCAATCGAGCGCACAATTAAGACGATGAAGTATGCCTCGGGAAAAGAGGTCCCTGAGGAATTTATGGACCTCATGGAGGCCGAAAGCGAGCGGCAGCTGCCGGGAGGTTACAGCGAATTACTTGGGGCCGAAGGGTCTCTGCTGGAAGAGAAAGTGCTCTTGGAGGAGGCTGAAGCGCCGGAGACGACCCCGGTAGGCGCCCGCAAACCGCCCGGGGTCGAAACGGAGCAAGCCAAGGTACCGGTGAAGAAGCCGTCAGCCGTTCCTCCGCAGCCACCAGCTCCTGCATCCCAGCCGTCCGTCCCTGTATCCGGCACACCGATTGCCGTTGCGGGAAAAATCGTCGGTGAACCTCTCCATGTACCGAATCCCTACCCCCCCATGGGCGTGGGCATACGTATTGATGATTTCACCCAGTACCGATGCCACATCACCCACACCAACGGGCTGGGTACCGACCTCTGGATTTACGTTCCCTATGGCACGTCAAAAACGAAACAGAACTGCTTGTTGATTCCTTCCGCAGGCACGGACCTGGCCAGCGGCACGAGACTATCCGATGACGATATCGCAGAGCACCTGCCCTACCTGCATGAGAACTTCATTGTCGTCGCCTTCAGCATTTCAGGTCGCGGTGCAGGCAGCCCGCTCATCGAATCGAAAGCGAAAAAACGCTTCATGACGGCGCGGGGCGGCGTGCAAAACGGACGCAAGGCGCTTGACTATATTCTGCACTACTTCCCCCGGCTCAACCCCAGCCGCATCTTCTGCGCGGGGCACAGCTCGGCGGGAACGTTAAGCCTTCAGCTGGCCGCTGCTGACCCACGTATTAAGGGCTGCGTAGCCTATGCGCCGATCACGAATTTCGAGACCTTACCCCCCGCGCACCGCCAACAGATCGAATCCTTTACCTACGTGGAAGGATTTCTACCGTACTTCTACGCCTCAGCACCGAACCAGATTTCCCAATCCTTGCGCATACCGGTTTTCATTTATCACTCCCGTCTGGACGAGCGCGTTCCCATCAGCCAATCCATCGACTTTGTTGCCATGCTCGACGAAACGAATACGCAGGTAACCTTTAAACGTGGCGCATCGCCCGGGCACTATGAGTCCATGTTCGAAGAGGGCATTCCTGAAGCGATCATGTGGCTGTTGAGCCTGACCAAGCAAACGGGGCCGAAACTTTGAGTAACCTATACATCAATCCTAAAACCCGCGAGACCCTCGATCCGTCTGAAGTAACCGTGCGCCGTATTGGCGGGCGGCAGTTTTATGTGGAGACCGCAACCCGCCAGATAGTGCTTCCCAGCAGCACTCCGGCCACCACCGCTACCCCGATGGCGCCCTCTGTTGCCTCGACGACGGGGGCACAATTAGAGGCGGTTCCCGGCCTGCCCGGCACCGCGCCCGTGCAGGGTAAAAAGCGGTTTCGGGTTGCTGGCGAAACCCGCATTGACGAATATCAGGGCTCCATCTACACCCTGCTACTCTCCTCCTTCAAATACCCGTTTAAGGGATATGGCATTTTCCTGATGCTCTTCGGCATCGGCGTATTTGCCGCACTGGACTGGGGCCCATGGTATTCCATCATTGTCGCCGTTGGATACAGCCTTGCCTACATATCCAAGATGATCAGCCACACCCGCAATGTCGAAGATGGCGTACCCGACTTCCCCAGTGTGCTGGATTACATTGATGACATCATCCGACCGATCATTCTGGTCGGATTCACCATGGGCATCGCGGTTATCCCGCTCATCCTGTATACCCTCATTTGGCTGGTCTTAAACCTGCATCATCCGACGGCATTATACCTGGTCATCGGAGCCTGTCTGATTTACCTTCCGATGGGGATGATGACGGCATGCGTACTCGACTCAATCAGCGGCATCAACCCGGCAAAAGTTTTCAGGGCTATCTTCCTGGCGGGCCCGAGCTACCTGCCCCCTTTCATTGTTACCTGTGCATTTTTTATGCTCCGCTATTTTTCGATCGACCTGGCCCAAGCGATCGGCAATATTGTGATCGGGTTCTGTGTGGTCAGTATACTCAGCTTTTACCTGCTGGCCGTACAGGCCCGCATGCTCGGCCTTATCTATCATCACTTCGAAAAACGTCTAGGCTGGACGAATTACGGAAGCCCTTCCTGAGAAATTTTATGATTCGATCCTACCTATTAATGCTCAGCGTGTGCATCGGCCTGGCCGCTGCCGCTGAAGAACCGTCCCTCGCCGAACGCATTGCACAACTGGAGGCGCAGGCCAGCCGGCCGGGCATGCTGGATCGGATGGCAGAACGCGACGTGTTGATCAGTGGTTCAGGTGCGGCGGCCTTCTTTGCGGGCGACGCGGAGAGCACCTACGCCGAAGATGAATTTCGCATCGATGAAGCGCGGTTGTTCATCGACGCACGTCTCCTGCCGAATGCCTTTTTCTTTTGCGAACTGGTCCTGCTTGAGCGCGAAGCGAATGATCCCAACGTCCACATCGGCGAAGTGTATATCGATTGGGAAAACCCGTTTGCCCAGTTCCTTGGAGAACGGCACCTCAACATCCGTTTCGGCCGTTTCGACATACCGTTTGGTGATGAATACCTGCTACGCGACCCCATCGACAACCCTCTGATCTCCCACTCCCTTGCGGACTTCTGGGGGGTTGATGAAGGGATTGAGGTATTCGGAAAACTCCAATCGGTGGAGTACATACTCGCCATTCAGAACGGGGGCCACCCCTCGCTGGAGGATGGCCATTCAGACAAAGCCATCACAGCGAAGCTCGCGACCTCCATCGGTTCAGGAACCCGGGCGAGTATCAGCGCCATGCGCACGGGCGATCTCGACCCCGAAAAGGATGGCACGAGCGAAATCTGGTTTGCCAATAACTTCATCGTCCCCCTGGGGGAGCAAACGGAACTGAAAGACTTTAACGGCACGTTTATCCAGGCGGACCTCAGCCACGCCTGGCAAAGCGGCAACCTTGCCGTCTCTGCAGGGCAAGGCGAGCAGGAAACCCGACTCGTGACGGCGACCGATACGCGCGAATCGACCTTCGCATCGGTCCTGCTTAAACAGGACATCAACCAGGATTGGTACGTGGCCGCACGATACAGCCGGATTGAGTCGGATGAAGGCTGGCCGGTTGTTGGACAAGGCGATTTCGGCGACCTGTTCATGGGCCAACACCCCACGAAAGAAATCTGGCGGGCCAGCTTTGGACTGGGGTACCATGTTGCATCGGGCCTCCTGTTAAAAGCGGAATACAGCATGGAAGAAGGGGACTACCTGGATGGTGCCGCGATCGACAACCGCAACCTTTTCAGCTTTCAGGCAGCCTTTGCTTTTTAAGCCATGAGACGCACATGCATACCATTGGGCTTTGCTTTACTCGCACTGGTCACGGGGGCACCGGCTGGAGAACTGACCGGTCGCCTGAGCATCAGGGCACCTTCGCCACCCAAAGGACAAGCGGACGCAGGAAAATACCAGAGTAAGCGTTACAAGTTCGCCCGCCCGATCGAGTACAACCGGCTGACGGACTTTGTCATCTATCTGGAGGGAGACTTCCCCGAAGTGCCCCGAAAACACGCCTCGCTCATCCAGCGCGACGTCGCGTTTCACCCTCACGTGCTGCCCATTCAAAAGGGCACGGAAGTACGCTGGCCGAACGAAGATGACATCTTCCACAACGTGTTCAGCATGTCGCCCACGAAGACCTTCAATCTCGGCTACTACAAAACGGAACCCAAAACACTGCTCTTCGAGGCGCCGGGACGCGTAGATGTGTTTTGCGCAATTCACAAAGACATGCATGCGATTATCCTCATCCTCGACACCCCCTTTTTCCACATGGCCAAACCAAATGAGCTCTTCCGGTTTACCGATGTCCCCGCAGGCACCTACAAATTACACGCCTGGCACGAACGTTTTCCGGAAAGCGTCATCGAGGTGATCGTCCCTGCTGTAGGCACGATCACGCAACATCTCAGCATGGGTTTCGACAACCTTCCCGAAAAATAGCATGCGCCCGGGCTCTCCACACTGGAATTTCAGCCGCAAGATCCTCGTCCCGATCCTGCTGATCATGGCTGCGCTGGTGGCGAGCACAACCCTCTTCATGAACTACCGGTTCCGCGAACTCATTCGCGAACAGGCCTCGCTTGATCTCATCAACTCGCAACGCATGTTCAGCCAGTACATGGAAGTGCGGCTTAACGACTTCCAGCACCTGGCCAACTCTATTCCGACGGACAACCGGGTGCGAGCGGCCGCTCTATACACCGACACGCAGACGCTTGCCGGACTGCTTCAGGAAATCCTGCTCGAGAAAAATGTGTCCGGTATCGCGTATACCAATCCCGATGGCGAATCGCTCCTGGTCCGCGGTCACTCCTTGATGAGTGACATTCCAGGCATCTCAAAACACATGGAATCATTCTACGAAGGTAATGATGCATCCTGGCTCGGCGCAATAAATGATACGTTGTTCGAGTTCGCGGCCTCCCCCGTGTTCATCGGTCCGCAGTTCGCCGGTGTGGTGGTCATCATGCAGGCCGTGGATGAACTCGCCGCCTTTAAGCTCAGCCACTTGACGGGGTGCGAGGTGGCTTTCTGGGTGAACGACACACTGGCGGTGAGCACCTGGAGAGATCGTCGCCAACGAAAAGCATTTGCGGAGTACTTCCAGCACAGCCGAGAAAAATCTCCACTCACGTACACAGCGGAGTCGGTTCCCGACGCGCGCAAGTTCAGCATGGAAAACGAACACTTCCTCTATATACACCAGACGATTGAAGCCCCCGAAACCCGCATCAGCGCCATGCTGGTCTCGAGCTATGAGTCACAGCTCCATTACCTGAGCCGAACCCGTTCCATCTTGATTGCCATCGGCATCCTCGGTATCTGCCTGGGTGGCAGCATAGCCGGACTCGTCATCCGACGCGCGACGGCACCCCTCAAATCGCTGCAGGAAAACGTGGAAGCCGTGGGCCGGGGTGAGTTCGATCGCAAGGTCCCCGCCGACTCGGCTGACGAAATTGGTCAACTGGCAAACAGCTTCAACCAGATGACGGAGAATCTGGATCAGTCCAAAAGAGAACTGGAAACAACGCGCGACCGCCTGGTGCAAAGCGAAAAACTTTCTGCTCTGGGTGAATTTATCGCGGGCGTCGCGCACGAGTTGAACAACCCGTTAACCGTCATGGTCGGCTACTCCCAGCTACTCGCAGAGTCGGATCTGGATGAAGAAGTCCAGGAGGATCTAAAGCAGATTGCGGATTCAGCTGAACGCTGCCAGGGGGTGGTGAAAAACCTGTTAAGCTTCGCTCGCCAGCGACCTCCGGAACGATTGCGCATGGACATCAACGAGCTCCTGGAAGGCACCATTCGCTTCATGCACTACGAATTGCGCACGAGCGGCGTTCAGATCGAACGACAGCTCGCGGATGGGCTGTCGGCGGTCATGGGCGACGCGCATCAACTCCAACAGGTTTTCCTCAACCTCGCCCGCAACGCTCAACAGGCGATGGAGGGAAACGGAAAATCAGGAACGCTGCAGGTACTCACCAGTAATCTCGCGGATAGATCAATCGAAATCCGAGTCAAGGACAGTGGTCCCGGCATCCCGCTGCAGGTCATCGACAAGATTTTTGATCCGTTTTTCACCAGCAAAGGCGCGGGGAAAGGTACCGGCCTGGGGCTGAGCGTTTCCTACGGCATCATCCAGGAGCACGGCGGGCATATCCACGCGGAAAGCCCGCCGGGGGAAGGCGCGACCTTTGTCATCCACCTCCCGGCCATCCCGGTAGACGCCCTGTCGGCGGCCGCCCCCACAAGCGTACGCCAGCCACCGACCTTCGGGCACCTGCAACGCATGCTCGTGGTCGACGATGAACCCGGCATTCTGCACATGGTGAAAGAAATTCTGAAGCCCTTCGGATTTGAAATTGACCTCGCCCAGGAAGCGCAAGAAGGCCTCCGCCTGCTATCCCAGCGACCGTATGATGTCATCCTGTCCGACTGGAAAATGCCCGAGATGAGTGGTCAGGATTTCTTTGAAACCTGGAAAAGCCGGAGCGTTGGCAACCCGGACGCGGCCAGGTTTATTTTCATGACGGGGGATGTCCTGAACACGGACATGCTGGCCTACCTCGAGCTGCATGGAGCCGCGTATCTGGAAAAACCTTTCGGCACCGCCGAACTTACAGACCTGCTGGAGCGGGTGTGCACCGTAGAGGCTTAAACACCTGAGATTATGGAACTGCGGATGCTTCGAGCGCCTGCAGCAAGCCTCGCTGGATCCGAGCTTTTGCCTTCAACGCGCCCTGTCGACCTAAGTGATCATCATCGGTGTAAAGGACATCAGCACCATCGAGTACCCAAACCTTACCTTCACTCAAAAACAAATCGGCAATCGGAACGAAGGAGCAATGCATGTATTGCCCGGTTATGCTTCGCATGATTGCGGCACCTCGCTCGTAACGCTCATTCACATCCCGGGGAATGGTCCGTCGTATATTTTCTCTGGGCAACAGGTTCATATGAGACAGGTACTGCGGAGCATTTCGATCGCCAAAAAACAACTCGGGCGGCTGCTCAATGAGCAGGACCTGCGAACCGATTTCATGCAGGAATGTCATCAAATCATCACAGATCTGCTCATCATCAAGCGCAGACCACCGCACGACGATCACGACGACCTTCGGCTTCCACACCTTCAGATAGTGAAGTTTCTGTTGCTGAAACGTAAAGCGATCATCCGCACTGAAGCTTGGGCTTCCGGGCGAACGCTCGATCGGAATACGCACGAAGGCGGGCGTGCCATCCGCCGCATAAAATGAGGTCGTAAGGCCATTTTCACTCACCACCTCATCCAGGGTGCCGGCCCACATCAAGGCATGCGAATCGCCCAGCAATACCACTTCGGGGAGATCGCCCCCATACTTCTTAATGATCCCGCCATTCGCAAAGGCTTCGCCCACCTGCGCACGCACGGGAATGGTAATGCCCTGCATCCGTTGTTTCACGGACTCCGCGGACGCCCGATGGGGCGACACATCATACAGCTCCCCCTCCCAGACCGTCTCGTGATACATCGACACATCTTCCACTCGATCAACTCGGGACAGGAGGAAGGAGAATGTCAGGGCGAGGGCCAGTGCGGCAAGAATCGGAAGCGTGCTGTTTTCTTTGCGCCGAAGCGGCTGCTCTACCCCGTAATACGAAACCACGGAAAGGGCTAAAATAAAAGGGGTCGTCTGCCAGGGCTTAAGCCACAGCACGCCATCGACATACAAGTTTTTTGCGAAATGCAGCATCGGCCAATGCCAGAGATACAGCGAGTAAGAAATTTTACCGACAAAGACCAGAGGCCGAAGTGAAAGTAGTTGGTGGGCGAAATTGGGCTGGGTCCAGGGGGCAATCAGCAGTACGGCACCCGCGACAGGGAGAGCCAGATACGCGGAAATACCGTCGGCTCCTGACAACAAAAAAAAGGACGAGACGACCAGCAGAAGGCCGAACATCGGCAGCATGGGGCTCCCATCGAGCTTCGATGAGGCGTTCAAGGGCAGCCGATTCAAGTGGATCAGGATCGCGAGCACGCAACCGCTGCCCAATTCCCAGGCCCGGGTGGGCAGGAGGTAAAACGTCCCCGTAGGATGATGAAGGCAACCATAGAGGAAAAGGCTCAAGCTGCCGGCAACCAGGACGACCACGAGGGGAACCAGCCCTCGCTTAAAAACCCGCATGATAAACATGAGGGATAGAGGGAAGATCAGATAGAACTGCTCCTCCACCGACAAAGACCACGTATGCAAAAGCGGCGAGGACTCGGCCTGAGGCCCCCAGTAATCCCCCGAAAGCTGCCAGAAGAACATGTTGGCAAAAGAGAGCAGCGCAGCAACGCCCTGCTTACCGAGCGCGTTGATATCTGGACCGTAAAAGATCAGGGATCCGGCAACAGACGTCAGCAGGACCATCGAGACCAGCGCGGGAAGAATTCGCCGAACGCGCCGCGCCCAGAAAACGCGAAGCCGGAAGGTCCCGCGATCCACTTCCGCCAGAATAATTCGGGTGATGAGAAAACCTGAAATGACGAAAAAAACGTCAACGCCAATGTACCCTCCTGGCATCCATCCCAAGCCCATATGAAAGAGGATGACCGGGATGACCGCCACCGCACGCAAACCATCCAATTCCGGTCTGTATGTGATCGAACTCATAGCCGCCCCATCTAACGGGCTTGGCCGCATTTTAACAAGCCTGGTCGCGCTGACATTACTCCGCAGGTCGCGTTACCCGGGTGACCTTTTGCAGCGTAATGCATTCCACCGGGCAAACCTCCACGCAGGCACCGCAGCGGGTGCATTCGTTCTGGTCAAGGTAGAGCATGTTGTAATCGCGACTCGAGGTGGAAGGCATGTGACCGGTGATCCGATCCTGCTCGTCAAAGATCAATGCACTGGCCTTGACGATGCAATTGTCCACGGGCATCACCTTCAGACATCGGTCACAGTAGATGCAGAGGTCGTTATCGATCTCGAATTTGTAGTTACAGAGGTAACACCGTTCAGCTTCCAGCACGGCGCTTGGCTTGCCGAGTCCGGTTTCGACCTCTGCGCGCAGACCGCGCTGCTCGCGGGTTAACTCCGGCATGGATGAGCGTAACCGCTTATCCATCTCAAGGGTCCGGCCCGTCGTGGTCGTCTTCACGTTTTCGATCAGGATGCCTTCCTCAAAACGATCCGCCCCCATCAGGTAGTGATCCACCCGGCGGGCCACCTGCTTCCCATGACCGATGGCATCGATCAGGGACTCGGGGCCGTTAACAAAATCACCGGCCAGAAAAAGATCGTCGCCCGTCTCCTCGCAGAGCCAGCCATCCTCGCGGACTTGCCCCGTACCCAACAACACCAGGTCGGCCGGCACGGAGAATTCGGATCCAGGCACCGGTTCACAGGCTGCACGCGCATCCGAACCGGGCACCAGTCGTGTGCGGATCATCCGAACGGCGCTTACCCGACCCTTTTCGCCCTCAAAAGCCACCGGAGTCGCGAGAAATTCAACCCGAACCCCCTCTTCGGCAAAAGCCTGAAGCTCCACCTGGGTGACATACATCTCATCCGCTGAACGGCGGTACATCATGCAGACATCCGAAGCGCCGAGCCGTTGGCCGACCCGAGCACAGTCCACCGCGGTGAAGCCTCCACCAATCACGACCACGCGTCCCGGAGGTTCAGGGGTCTGTCCGCGGTTGATCGCACGCAGAAAGGCCAGGCCATGTTCCACGCCGATCAGATCCACCCCCGGCAGATCCGGCGTGGAGGGACGGGTCGTCCCCGCAGCAACGACGACGGCATCATGCGCGGCGCGGAGGCTTTCCAGGGTGACATCCACACCCACATCGACCCCACAGATAAACTGCACCCCCGCCAGCTGGATCTGCTCCACTTCTCTTCGAAGCACCTCACGCGGCAAGCGAAACTCGGGAATCCCCTGCTCCATCAAGCCACCGGGACGCTCGTGCCGATCATATACCTTTACCTCATGCCCCCACAAGGCGAGCTCGCGGGCGAGGGTGAGGCCCGCAGCCCCACCCCCCACAACAGCAACCGATTTTCCACTGGAAGGAAACACCGGCTCCAGGACGACGGGTCCCTTCCTGATCATGAAATCGTCGGCGGATCGCTTGGCAAAGCAGATGGCAACCGGCTCACCCAGCCCTTCCCATCCATGACGGCAGGCCGGCTCACAGGGTCGCGTGCACACCCGACCGAGGACGGCGGGAAACACATTATCGCGGAGATTGATGGTGTAGGCCTCGGCATAATCCTCCCGGGCAATGGCTTCCAGGTAGGCGGGAATATCGGTTCCAGCCGGGCAGGCGGCCTGGCAAGGCACGTTTTTTTCGATCCAATGAAGATCTCTGGGGGCTTGGGCAAACCCATCGGGTCGCGAGAGCGCCGATTCCACCGGCCAGGCCGAAGAGGATGGTTGGTCAGCAGCAGGCATAAGCTTGGTCAGCAGCAGGCATAAGCTTGATCAGGAGTAGAATAAGGAAGATTTGGGCCTGTAACCGGCATCCAGCGGTTCCAATCGCAGCTCAATCGCACGGCTTTCACGCGCTCAATTGATCGAGCAGCAAACGAAAGGCGGACCTGATCGAGGTATCATTTCCACCTTCCAGGCGGGTGATGAGAACACCCGGGTGCAGATCGAGCTCGGCCCGGACATGTTCGGATTGATCCGGAAGAATAAAGGCTTTTTTGCAATTCGGGCAGCGACCGCGCTTATTCACATCGGTATCACGCACCCACAACTTCTGTCCGCAATACGGACAGCTCATCTTATAATCGATCTCTCCCGCCTTCCGATAGAGGAAAACAGCCAATTTGGCCTGATGATCCCCCAGCAAGGTGCAAACATCGCGCAGTTGATCCAGGGTGATCACATCGAGGTAGTGGACGGCCAGGGCGACAGCATCGGCCTCCGAGATGTCAGCAATCCACTCGGTTGGAGGGGTCGGTATGCCGCTTTTCACCCCAATTTGGACTTTTTTCCCGTCCAATTCACAATCCCAGACCCCGTCATCCGGGCACAGCTCACGCCGAATGCTTGAGGCGCAATCCTGCTCCGCCGATAAAAGCACACACGTCAACCGCTCTGATGTAGAGGAATCACCCATAATTTGTTCTGCCTAATGAAAGCCCTGAATAGGGCGAGGACACTCCATAATACTATTCACCCCATCCGAATCTTACATCTAATGCAAGTCTCTTCTACGAACGCAGCCCCTGAATTGGGCGCATCTCAAGTAAAATGCATGGAAAAAATCCAACAAAAACACGCTTGTCAAAACATGAAAGCGGCACTAAACAATCCCGGCTTCGTACGTTCCGAATTCTGGAGAATTTCCGCAAAACGGGTTCCCAACGGATCCCCACGCGAACGGCTAAAATTAAGTAATAAGAACGCAGGACAAGAAAATGAGCGATTTAAAATTAACCAGAAATATCGGCATCTCCGCCCACATCGATAGCGGAAAAACGACCCTCACCGAACGCATCCTCCTCTACACCGGTATGTCGCACAAAATTGGCGAGGTACATGATGGCGCAGCCACCATGGACTGGATGGAGCAGGAACAGGAACGCGGAATTACCATTACCTCTGCAGCCACCACCGTTACCTGGAAAGATTCCGTGTCGGACATCGACTATAAAATTAACATCATCGACACCCCTGGCCACGTGGACTTCACCGTGGAAGTGGAACGCTCACTGCGTGTACTCGATGGAGCCATCATGGTTCTTTGCGGAGTGGCCGGTGTCCAATCCCAGTCGATCACCGTTGACCGCCAGATGAAGCGCTACCGCGTTCCGCGCCTTGCGTTCATCAACAAGCTCGACCGTACCGGTGCGAATCCCGCGAAAGTCATTGCTGACATTACAGACAAGCTGAAATTGAACGCCGTCGCGATACAGATTCCGATCGGCCTCGAAGGCGACCATAAAGGCGTCGTCGATCTGGTCACCATGAAGGCGTATATCAATGATGGCGACGATGGCGAAATCGTGATCGAAGGCGAAATTCCGGCCGAGCTTCAGGACGCTGCTGAAGCGGCACGCGAAGTTATGATGGACGCGATCTCCATGTTCGATGACAGCATCATGGAAGACCTGCTCGAAGGCAATGAGGTCGATGTCGACCGCATTCATACCGCCATCCGTAAAGGCACCATGACCCTGGAGCTGGTACCCGTCTGCATGGGCTCCGCATTCAAAAACAAGGGCGTCCAAAAAACACTCGATGCGGTTTGCCGCTACTTGCCCAGCCCCGTCGATAGCGAACGGTCCAAAGCGAAAAAAGTCGGATCTGAAGAAGAAGAAGTCACGCTCGAACCCCAGCCTGACCTTCCCCTCGTAGCCATGGCCTTCAAAATCACGGAAGAGCAATACGGTCAACTTACCTATACCCGCATCTACCAGGGCACCCTCAAGAAGGGAATGAACATCTACAACCCACGTACCCGCAAGAGTGTACGCCTGGGCCGCCTCCTCCGTATGCACGCGATCGATCGTGAAAACATCGACTCCGCAAGCGCGGGCGACATCGTGGCCATGGTGGGAATCGACTGCGCATCGGGTGACACCTATTGCGATCGCAGCTTTGAGGTCACCTGCGAATCCATGTTCGTGCCCGACCCGGTCATCTCACTCAGCGTCTCCTCGCCCGACACGAGCGACTACGAAAAGATGAGCAAAGGGTTGCAGCGCTTCCTCAAGGAAGACCCAACCTTCCACGTTCGCACAGACGAAGAGTCCGGCGAGACGATCATCTCAGGCATGGGCGAACTGCACTTGGAGATCTATGTCGACCGCCTGAAGCGCGAATTCGGTGCCGTGGTCCAGGTCGGCGCTCCGCAAGTGAATTACCGCGAAGCGATCACCACCAAAACGGAGTACAGCTACACCCACAAAAAACAGACCGGTGGCTCAGGACAGTTCGCGGTCGTCATGGGGAGTATTGAACCCATGGACGCCAACAGCACGGACATCTACGAATTCGACAACAAAGTCAAAGGCGGCAACATCCCGACCGAATACATTCCGGCCATCGACAAAGGCTTCCAGGACGTCATGGACAAAGGTCCGCTCGCGGCCTTCCCC
>JBLIND010000030.1:0-29355 GCA_047639095.1 Candidatus Omnitrophota bacterium
CGGGCATGAAAATGAGCAGCAGGCCCGCCGTGACAATGCAGACGGTCAGCGAGATCCAGGAGATCGTTACAATTTTGTCCCAATATTTCATTAAGTTGCCTATTCTAGGGGGCGTGCAAGTTGATGTAAAGGGGAGACTTAGGGAAAGTGTTAACAGTTTGTCCACAAGGGGAGCCGTTAAGATTCCGCAACGGGGGGGCGTCCCCGGGTGGATGGCATTTCTGTTCGGGTATAAAAAAACGCGCAGGGCGAGAACCCTGCGCGTTGTACTTTCAAGTTGAGGTGGGATCTAGCCGATGCGATCCCGGAAGGTTCCCGCACCATACACAGCGTTGTCGCCGAGGATGTCTTCGATGCGGAGCAGCTGATTGTATTTCGCGATACGATCGGAGCGGCTCATGGAGCCCGTCTTGATCTGTCCTGCATTCGTCGCAACCGCGATGTCGGCAATGGTGTGATCTTCGGTTTCGCCGGAGCGGTGGCTGATGACGGACGTGTAGTTGTTCCGCTTGGCCAGCTCGATCGCGTCGAGGGTTTCTGTGAGGCTGCCGATTTGGTTCACCTTCACGAGGATGGAGTTGGCGACCTTCAATTCCAGGCCCTTGTGCAGGAACTTGGTATTGGTTACGAAGAGGTCGTCGCCCACGAGCTGGACCTTGTCACCGAGCTTGCGGGTCAATGCGCCCCAGCCATCCCAGTCGTTTTCGTCCAGGCCGTCTTCGATGCTGATGATCGGGTAGCGGCTGCAAAGGTCGGCCCAGAAGTCGACCATTTCGTCGGAACTGCGCTCGCTGTTGTCCGACTTGGCGAAGATGTATTTGCCTTTTTCCTTGTCGTAGAATTCGCTGGCAGCCGCGTCCATGGCGATGCCGATGTCGTCGCCCAGCTTGTAGCCAGCCTTGTCGACGGCTTCGGCGATCACCTGCAGCGCGTGCTCGTTGCTGTCGAGTCCGGGAGCGAATCCGCCCTCGTCGCCGACCGCGGTGCTCAGGCCTTTGCCCTTCAATACGGATTTCAAGTGATGGAAAATTTCTGCGCCCATACGAATCGCTTCGCTGAAGGTGGGTGCACCGATCGGCATGATCATGAATTCCTGAATATCGATGGGCGCATCGGAGTGCGAGCCGCCGTTGAGGATATTCATCATCGGAATCGGAAGGACTTTGGCATTTACACCGCCGATGTAGCGGAAGAGGGGGAGACCCAGTTCGTCCGCGGCCGCATGGGCGGTGGCGAGGGAGACGCCGAGGATCGCGTTTGCGCCCAACTTCTTTTTGGTATCCGTGCCATCGAGGTCGAGCATGGCCTGGTCGACTTCAACCTGATCGAGCGCTTCTGCGCCGATGAGGGCTTCACAGATGTCGCCGTTCACATTATTCACGGCCTGCATGACGCTTTTGCCGAGGTAACGGGACGTGTCGCCGTCGCGCAGTTCGAGGGCTTCGTGCTCACCAGTGGATGCGCCGGAGGGGACCATGGCCGAGCCATGGGCGCCCGAGGCGAGATCAACTTCTACTTCAATGGTCGGATTGCCGCGTGAATCGATCACTTGGCGGGCGTATATGCTTTCAATTTCAGACATTTATTTGCTCCTGGAGGGGTTGGTTTTTTCCGGAAAATTGGCGCATAACATAAGGAATCGTTATGGAGAGCGCAAGCGTATACTTGCCAACATGGGGATGCTCGTATAAGTCTTTTAAACGGTTTTCATGAAAAAACGCATAGGAATTTTTGGCGGGACCTTCGATCCCGTGCATCTGGGGCATTTGAGTATTGCCCGTGATGCACAGGCCTTTGCGCAGCTCGACGAGGTGCTTTTTGTGCCAAATGTCGCCTCGCCTTTTAAGCTGGATGCCCGTCCGGCCGAGGCGGAACACCGGGTCGAAATGCTGCGACTGGCCCTGGCCGACCAGCCGGATTTTCACCTGTCTGAACTGGAACTGGAGCGCGGAGGGGTGAGTTATTCAATCGATACCGTCGAGGCTTTACGGGCTGAAGATCCCGAGCGAGCGCTGTTTTTTATCATCGGGGCCGACAGTCTGGTGGACCTCCATCGCTGGCGAAGGCCGTACGAATTGCTGGAAGCCTGCACTTTTATCGTGCTCGCCCGCCCGGGGTTTGAGCTGCGTCCGGCTGATGTATCGCTTGATCCACCCTGGTCGGAACGCTTGATCGGGAACCTCTGCACGGTCCACCTGGTCGATATCTCCTCTACGGAAGTTCGAGCAAAGGCGGCCCAAGGAAAGCCATTAAAGGCTCTTGTGCCCCCTGCGGTTGAGGCGTATATAGAGCGATGCCAACTTTATCAGCAGCCCCCGAAGGAACCGTGACCGACAACCGAACCGAAGCTACACTCGCCCGTCTCAAGGAGGAGATCGAGGATCGCAAAGGGGAGAATGTGAAAATTCTCGACCTGCGTGGACTCTCTACGATCACGGATTATTTTATCCTGGTGACCGGTAACAGCTCGCCCCATCTACGGGCCCTGGCCGATCAAACGGAAATCAATCTCAAGCGGGACAAAATGCCCGTGTACCGCAAAGCCGGATCGGCGGAGAGCGGCTGGGTCATTCTCGATTATGTCGATGTGGTGCTCCACATCATGTCGGAGGAGGCGCGAAGCTTCTACGACCTGGAAAGCCTCTGGAGCGATGCTCCCGAGTTGGGCTGAGATCTATTCCACCACGATCACGTCGCTCGGCGTGTAATGTTCCCAGATGGTGTCGAGGATCCGGGCCAGGTTCGGCCAGTAATCCGTATGCTTGAAAGGCGAAAAGTCGTGGTTCACGATTTTGGGATGCTCGATCGGGATCGGATGACGGCCCGCGCGGCTGCGCAGGTCCGGTGAGATCTTCAGGATGTAGTCGTTCTTCGAATAGGCATTGTACAGCCGCCCGTTCAGTTTGCTGACCTGCTGGATCCATTCATATCCGTCCCGGTCTCCGGCGCTCGCCATCAGGATGATGTCCTCCACGACCAGGTCGCGCCAATCGTGATGCTCAAGAGCATATTGAATCGCCCGCCCGCCGAGTGAATGACCGATGAGATTAAGCTTCACCCCTTCGGCCTTGGGAATGCCCGCGAGGATTCCCGGCAGGGAGCGGCCCAGCTCTTCCGAGCGCTTTTCGTTGCGTTTAAATTCGTAGCCCTGCACCCCGAGAGTTGCCGCGAGGTCAACCGCCAGCGCTGCCGGGTGAAACATCTTGCTGATGCGGAACACACGAAGACCCGCGGTCAGCAGTGGGGCGGCGAACGGCCTGCGCCAGTTGCCGCTTTTCCAGTAGAGCAGGTAGACCTTACCGGCCGGGCGAGCGGAGAGAATCTGGTAGGAGAGGCGCTCGAACTCCTCCGGTTTTGTGATCGCGCTGTATCCGTGAATGAATACATTGATCTCATCTTCGGGGCCTTCGAACAGAAGGTTGAGTTCAGCGTGCTCGCGGGGAGTGGACATCTGAGGAAGGTAGCCCATCGGGAAGCCCTGCGCAAGTGGGCTGATTTTGCAGGCGAGGCTGCGTTGAGTCACCTCTGCGGGAAAGCGGGAACCCGTTCCCGCACGCCAGAAAGGCGTTCCGCCTTTTCGTCTGTTACTGGGCGGCTTTCCAGGATTCGTACTCGGACAGGGTGCCGGGGTAATCGATGATACGCCCGTTCTCGATCGCGAGGATGCGCGTGGCGAGGCTGTCGATGAATTCGCGGTCATGGCTGACGAAGAGGATGGTGTTCTTGACCAGGCCCAGGGCGTAGTTGAGGGCTTCGATCGATTCGAGGTCCAGGTGGTTGGTGGGCTCGTCGAGGGCCAGGACGTTGGGACCACGCATGGTCAAGCTGGCCACGATCATGCGGGCTTTTTCCCCTCCACTGAGCACCTTGTTTTCTTTATACACGGCATCGCCGCGGAAGAGCATTTTGCCCATGGCCGCGCGCAGCTCGGTTTCGCCCATCGTATCGTCGGGAAGGAACTTCGATAACCAGTCCATGGCTTTGGCGTCCATGTCCAGGACTTCGGTAGGGTCCTGGGGGAAGTGGCCGATATCCAGGGTTTCCCCGTGGAGCACCGCGCCCGTGTCCGGCTTCACTTGATTGATCAGGATTTTTAACAGGGTGGTTTTTCCCGCGCCATTCGTTCCGATGATGGCGACCTTTTCGTCGCTGTGAATGGTGCACGAAAATTCATCGAACAAGGTCTCGTCATACGCTTTGGAAATCTTGTCCACTTCGATGACCTTGTCGCCCAGACGCTCACGCGGGACAAAGCGAATGAAGGGGGATACCCGTGTGCTCGGCTTCATCTGTTCGAATTCCAGCTTCTGGAGTTCCTTCTGACGGGACGTGGCCTGACGCGCCTTACTGGCGTTAGCGCTGAACCGGTTGATGAAGTCCTTCAGGTCGGATGCACGCTTTTCTTTCGTTGCGTTTTCCCGACGCATCTTTTCGAGCAGCATCTCATTGGTGATCATGAACTCGTCATAGTTCCCGGTGAACAGGCGCATCTCTTCGCGATCGAGGTCGGCGGTGTGGGTGCAGACGGAGTTCAGGAAATACCGGTTGTGGGAAATCACGATGACGGTGCCGGCGTAGCCCTTGAGGAAATTCACCAGCCAGTCGATGCTGCTGATGTCCAGGTGGTTGGTCGGTTCGTCCAGGAGGAGGATGTCCGGGGTGCCAAACAAGACCTGGGCGAGGAACACCCGCAGCTTCCAGCCACCGGCCAGGCTGCCCAGCGGCTGCTCGTGAACCGTTTCGGAAATGCCCAGGCCTACCAGCAGTTTGGCGGCATCGGTTTCCATGGTGTAGCCACCCGCTTCGCCAAAGAGTTCTTCGACTTCGCCGCAACGGTCCATTTCCTCGGGCGTTAAATCGGGTTTGGAATAAAGGTTTTCCCGCTCCGCATGGAGCTTCCACAGCGCCTCGTTCCCCATGTAGACCACATCGATGATGTTGTCTTCTTCCTGCCCGAAGTGGTCCTGCTTGAGGTAGCCGGTGGTGCATCCCCGGTCGATCGCGACCTCGCCATACGAGGGCTCGAGCTCGCCGGTCAAGATCTTCATAAAGGTGGACTTGCCCGCCCCGTTGGCCCCGATCAAACCATACCGATTTCCCGGACGGAACTTTACAGACACCCCTTCAAAAAGAATTTTTTCGCCGAAGCGCATTGTTATATCAGCAGCATTAATCATTTATTTTCTCAGCATTAAGAACGCGGAAGATAGGGGAGGGGTTCTTTTTGTCAACGGCAAGCCGCGTGAAATGGACTTGTGTTTTACAAGCTTCCAGCTACCGGTTATCTTATTGTTAATTGCAGCCGGAGAGGCGTGCTAAGGGAGAGACCTATGGAACAGTATTCGGAAGCGTATCAGCATGCCCTGCATTATCTGTTGGGGAATCCCACTGATTTATTGCAATTCTGGCTCGTTCTGGTCCCCGCCTACCTCCTGTTCACCTTGATTCTGCACAAAACGGCTGACACCATGGGCACGCGTGGTTTGACGTTTTTCGGGGCCAGTGTCCCGGGTATCTGTGGCTTGGTCCTGGCGCTGGCAGGGGGCGCAGCCGCAACTATTTTCCTGAAAGACGCGTTGAGTTATGCGGGTCTGCTGGCTTTGGGCATGGTTCTTGCATCAGCTTTGGTAGTCGTTCCCACTCTCAACGCTTTGTTGCGTTGTGGCTATATGAGTCTGATCTGCAGTTGGATCTTCGCCTTGGCGGGGTTTGTCTTGGTGGTGCTCCTTGTGAACGGCGTTTTTGATTTTATCGAGTCCAGTGGAAATTTTGCAAGCCGCGAGTACGACCGAAAATCAGAATTAAGAGAGTTGATTGACTAGGTAAAGATTTAACGTATCGGACCACACGCGGGTATGTAATAGAAGACGCCATGGAAAAGTTCATCCTACAACTCAAACACTTCGTCTATTTTGTGACGTTGCAACCGGCTTCGTACGAGGAGTTGTTGATCCGATTGATTGTGGGGCTCTTCGCCTGCACCGCCATGCTGGTGTTGACCGCCCATCTGTTTCGCATGTCATTCCCGAGTTTTACTTCCGCCTTTATGATTACCGTCGTGAGTGGGGGGCTGTTGATCGTCCTCGCTGCCCTGGGTCATATCTATTTCAAACGAGCCGCTATTTTTGCGGGCATTCAGTCCGACCATTTCACCTTGGGCATATTCTGTCTCGCCAGCCTGTTGATCGTCGTCCCTTTGATTCGCTCTACCTGGTGTGGCTCGTATATCAGTTCGGCCGTGTGCTGGGGCAGTGCCCTCACGGTCTTCGTATTGAGCTCGATCGCCACTGGGGGCGTGCTGAACGAACAAAAGGCTGGGAAAAACATTGTCTCCAAGCAGCGGCAGTTCACCCAGTCCGTGCAGAACCTCTTCGAGGACAACTTTCCTTTCCCGGCCGACCGGAAATAGGGCGGTCGCGGCTCATCACCTCCAGGGTCATGCCCGCAAGCCTGGGCGTATCCATCTATCTTTCTCCCCTCTTCGTGGTCCGTACTGGTTCGCCTATAATGTTGTCTAAGCCCCGCCATTCATCTAGCATGCCCAATTTATTAGCTGTTTTGGCTGGGAGGATGCCGAACTATCCAGCTGTGCTGGGTTCAGGGTATTTACTGGCGATGGAATACCCATATGAATACTGAACTATTTCTAGTAACCGGGGCTGGCGGATTTGTCGGTGGCTTTATGGTGGATTGCCTGGTCGCACATGGCGTTTGTGTCCGTGCGATGGTGCGGGACCTTTCACGCGTTGAAACGCGCGTCGAAGGGGTTGAGTATGTCGAAGCGGATTTGTCCGATGCGGATAGTCTGCGTCGGGCGGTTGATGGTGTCACCGGTGTGTATCACATCGCGGCCTTATTCCGCGAAGCGGGGCATCCAGACTCGATGTTTTATGAGGTGAATCTGGAAGGCACGCGGCGTTTGCTCGATGCGAGTATTGAAGCGGGTGTTCGCCGGTTTATTCACTGCTCGACGGTCGGCGTGCTGGGGCATATTGCCGAGGCCCCGGCCGATGAACAAACGCCCTGCAATCCGGGTGATATATACCAGCAGACGAAGATGGAAGGCGAGCAACTCGCATTAGGTTATTTTAACGAAGGAAAAATAGACGGCGTAGTGATCCGGCCAGCCATGATTTATGGACCGGGCGATTCACGCACCTTGAAGCTCTTTCGAATGATTGCAAAGAAACGATTTTTCTATGTGGGCAAGGGCCAGGCGTCGGTTCATTGGATCGATGTGCGCGACCTTGTGGAGGCTTTTTACCTCGCCATGCAGGCGCGTGAGCGGACCGGTGGGGTCTATATCATCGCCGGCGAGCGCGCCCTGCCGCTAAAAGAGATGGCCGATAAGATTGCCCACAAACTCGGGGTCTCCCCCCCCTGGCTTCATTTGCCGGTGAAGCCCATGCAATGGCTGGGTTCGCTGTGCGAGTGTGTGTGCAAGCCCCTGAACCTTGAGCCGCCAATCTATCGCCGCCGGGTTGATTTTTTCACCAAAGATCGGCATTTTGACGGTCGTAAAGCTCAGGCCGAGTTGGGGTTTATCCCGGCTCGGACATTCGATGAAGAAGTTGCAGACATTATCACCTCCTACAAAGCAAAGGGGTTGATTTAGCCGATGATTCCACGAGGTATGGAAAGGGACGCAGGTGGCCGTCATGGCTGATGTAATGTTCAACTGCATGTTCTGCAATGAATCCCTCATTGTGGACGAACAGGGCATCGGCCTGGAAGCTCCCTGCCCGTATTGTCTCCACAAAATGGAGATTCCCGGGAGCGCCCAGCGTGTAAAAGACCCGGCGAGTATTATTGAGCTTGAAGCTCCGGTGCCCGCTTCTGAATCAGCGACAGAATCTTCCGCTTTGGAAGCGCTCTCCGAAGGGGTGTCCCACGAACCGGAGGGGGAGCTCCCGGCCGAAATACTGGATCACCTCTCCTCGGACAATGCCGAAACCGTACTCGCCTTGCTCGGATCGTTGTTCGAAAACGAAGGGAAAGGGGAGGATGCACCCGGGCGCGAAATAACGCCGTTTAAAAAACCGCCGTTCGTGGCTGCCGACAAGAAGGTGATCAGCGCAATTGAGGAGTTAAAGCGTCGGATCGACGATCTCCAGTCGGCGTACCACGACGCAGACGAGAAGGTCGATTTGCTCTCGAATGAAAATGCAGATTTACGCTCCCGCATTCAGCATGAAGAACATGAGCGGGAAGGCCTCGCGGTTAAGTTGGCTCACTACACCCAGAAAATTGAAGTCGATGCGATCTTAAAAGATCTGGAGGCCAATTCTGTCGGCGGGATGCAGCCGGAAACTACGATTAACATGGCCCCGCCCACACGGTCGAAAAGGTCTTATAAGCTTCTAGCGGCCATGCTTTGCCTGCTTTCGGTGGTTTTGCTGATCGCCTTATATAACGTCACCGTGAATGACGAAACCCCGATGTCGAACGCTCAGAACGCTCAGGATCTGCAGGTTAAACATATCCTGCTGGGGGATGCCGAGAATGTAAACGGTGTTCGGCTGATTGCATACGAAGCCCAGATCGCATCCGCTGCGTCGGTGGGCCTCGATCCGAATCGCTTGGAAGGTGCGGATCACTGCCTGGTCATTCGGGTCACCCTGCAGAATACCTTGAAGGATAAAAACGTCTACCTGGCAGAACTATGGGAGGAAAGTGGTTTGCTTGACGATCTCGGGAATCGACTCAAGCGCATATCCTATCGAATCAACCAGAATGAAGATCAGGACGCCTCCTTGAAGCTTGTGCTCAAGCCGAATGATACCGTGGATACCACGATTATTTTCGAGCCACCGGTCGCCAGCGCCCGGGGCTTCGTTATGACCTGTCGTCCCGGGTTCTGGCTGGAGGTCTCGGATGGCTATGAGCCGATCACCGAAAATCAATTCAGCCTGAAGTTCAACCGCACGGAAATCGCCGTCGCCGCAAACCGGTAATTCACCTGCTGGCCTGCCGCCCCCCTCGAGGAAGGGTCAGGGGAAGCGCAATCGGGTCACAAACGCCTCCCAGCTTTTCTGGAACGCCTTCATGTCGGGTTGCTTCAACACCTGTTTCAGGGATTCATACCCGCTCGGGTCGCTATCCGCGTTTGCTCGATAGGTCTCATAATAGGTTTTCAGCAGCCCTTTCTCCTGGAGATAATAGCAGAGATACCGGGCCTGGCTGTAATTGGTCCCCCGGTCCTGATGGTAAAATTCATCGGTTGTGGTGCTGCACAAACGTTGAAAAGTGGGCACCTCTCCCGATGTGATGGCTTTCTTAAGCCCCGCCAGGCGCCAGTTGGTAAACCCAACCATTTGCCCTTTCCGTTCTCCGCATTGCTCGTACAAGGACGCGAGGCCTTCGTTGAACCAGGCCGCATATCCGGGGAAGTTGGACTCCATGAAAGGGTGCACGATTTCATGCACGAGGGTTCCGCCTCCGGTGTTGATGTTCATGACCAGGGCCTTGTATTGGCGGGAGTAATACCCGAAGGGTGTCGTCGGTGAACCGCCGAACATTTCCTGATTATACTTGTTGTAGGTCTTTGCGTCCTTGAACAGCCAGACGTCGAGAATCTCCTCCGGATCCCGGGTGAAATACTGCTCTTTCAGATGCGTCGTCGCCCAGTGCACGGTTTGCTCCGCGCGGAGTCGAACCTGCTCAGGCTTTTCATTTCCAATCACGACGAAGGGGCGTTGCAGAACGATGTGAAAGTCGTCGCTGGGCAAACGGTTCTTCAGGGCCAGGATGTGCTGCGCGTAGGCCGCATCGGAAAAGGACGCATGGGCGATGGGGGCTTTCAGCTGTTTGGGCTTTAGCGCCATCCGGATCAGCGTCCAGTTGGTTCGGTCATATTTCAGTGGCCACAACGTGTAGAGCAGGCTGCGCTTCATGCGTTTGTACCCGCCATCCGCTTCGGCGGGCTCGTGGTAGATCACCTCGTCGGTTTTAGCGTCGTAACCCACGATCAGGCGGAAGTGTTCCGTCGTCTTGGGCTGGTCGTTGTAATGCATGCAGAGGATGGCGGGGATGCCCTTCAGCAAGTCCGCATGCACGGCGCTGAAGTGCTGATGCATCTTCGACTGGGCCTTGGTGGCAGAAATGGTGTACGCGGCCTTTCCCGGATCGAAGCCCATCGCAATCAGCGCGGCCTGTAGCTCTCGCGTATAACAGCCCCGGCCTTCGACCGGATCCAATCCGGATGCATTAAACACATCCTCCTGGGTGTGTGGCTTTCCCAAGTGCTGCAGGAACATGGCCACACAGGCCTCACCGCAGAAGTCCGGCTGTTGTTCAATGTGGGGGATGTTTTCCAACAGCACGCTTTTCGGTGCGGAAAAACAGCAAGGCAGGGTGAGGAGCGTGAGCAGGATTATTCGCATGGGACGAGTGTACGCCGCCCGGTGTATCCTGACAATTCGAGAGGGTGTCTCACCTTGTAAAGAATTTGTAAAATCGGCACCCGCTCGCGGACTGCAACACTATTTATAGGTCTTCATGTTGCCCGCCTTATAGCGACCCCAGTAGTCATCCATCCGGGCTTTGACTTTGGGTGCGAGCATCACGCTGCCGATGATGTTGGGGAACGCCATGCTCAGGATCATGAGATCCGAGAAGGTCAGCACGTCCTCGAGGGTCCGCACGGCTCCGTACCAGATGGCGATGACGAAGATGACGCGAAAGACGATAACCGTTTTCAAGCCGGCGCCATTGAAGTGGTCCAGGAGGTAGATCCATCCGCGTTCACCATAGTAGCACCACGAAATCATGGTAGAGTACGCGAATAAGGCGATGCAGATGGTCAGCACATACGGGAACCAGGGAAGTACGGTTGCAAAGGCGTGTGATGTCAGCGCCACACCGGCCGAGCCATCCAGTGCGGGGTCCGCCCAGGCGCCCGTGACAATCACCACCATAGCGGTCATGAAGCAGACGACGATCGTGTCGATAAAGGGACCGATCATAGCGACCATCCCCTCGCGAACCGGTTCGTCGGTTTTCGCGGCGGCATGCGCGATCGCAGCACTGCCGAGGCCGGCTTCGTTGGAGAAGGAGGCGCGTTTGATCCCCCAGACCAGCACACCAACGAATCCTCCGTAGGCGGCGTTGGCGGAAAAGGCCATGGTGAAGATTAATTTGATCGATGCGGGGATCTGGGTGAAGTTGGCGACAATGATGATCATGGAGGCCACGACGTACAGGCCGCACATCGCAGGAACGATTTTCGAGGTCGCCGATCCGATGCGTTTGATGCCGCCGAGGATCACCAGTCCGACGAGGATCGCCATTACGACACCCACGCCATGGTTGATCATTCCCGCGTTCGCTTCGGACACGCTGAAGGCATTTCGAATCTGTTCAGCCGTCTGGTTCGATTGGAACATGTTGCCCCCGCCGAGCGCACCGCCCATGACCATGAAGGCAAACATGACAGCTAGAATTTTTCCGATGAACGCGAAGGCCGGCCCCTTTTCTTTCAGGCCAAGGTCCAGGTAATACATCGGTCCGCCGGATATCGATCCGTCTGAGTTCACCTTGCGATACATTTGCGCGAGCGTACAGCTGCTGAATTTCGCGGACATGCCTAAGAGAGCTACCAGCAGCATCCAGAATACCGCACCCGGTCCACCCAGTTGAATCGCGATGGCGACGCCGGCGATATTTCCAAGCCCGATGGTCGCGGAGAGTGCGGAGGTCAGGGCTTTGAAGTGGGAGATTTCACCCGGGTCATCCGGGTTGTCATATTTTCCCGCGATCACCGCGATCGAATGTCGAAATCCGCGGATGTTGATGAACTTGAACCAGATGGTGAAAAACAAGGCGCCGAAGAACAGGATCAAAACCAGGAAGGGGAGGGCGATCGTTTTTACGTCCTGCTTACCCGTTTCCTGATTGATCATCGGCTTGCCATCACGATCGACGGCATCGATCTGTATCGAGCCCTTTGCCACATCGAAGAACAGCAAGTTGCCAAAGGCGTCATTAAATTTTGCCAGACCGGATTTTTCCGGGGCCGGTGGCTCGGCCTGTGCGGTCGGAAGGGTTTCGACCTTGGGTGTGGCATTGGTCACCGCGTCTTCCTGCCCCCATCCAGGAAGTGTAAGGGCGAGAAAAAGCAGGAAAGTATTCAGTCTATTTGCGCGTAGCCTCATGGTGTGGCCTCGTGATCGGTTGATGTTTGCAGGGGTCCGTAAAAGTTCCAGAATGTGTGAAATCCAAGGTACAAAGTCAAGGTTGAGTCTTGTCCAGCCCGGGGAGGACCCGTATGTTGCAGGCGATGGAAAATTCCGAGCAATCCAATCTGGCAAGGGTCGATGACGAGACGAAGAAGGTTCGTCCGTGGCGGCGCTATCTCTACCAATTAATGGCGGCGGAGATCTCGTCCGTGGTCAAGTATTACGACCGCATCATCCAGGTGAAACCGGTGATGTTCGACGAAGGCGATTTGCTCGATGGCATTCAAGCCAAGGTGAAATACAAATTCGATGACCTCGATCTCATGCCGGATCTGACCGGGGAAGAAACGCAGCGCTCAGCCATCCTCCTGAACGGCAACATCAATTTCACCTTCGACATCCAGCAGATCTTCAAGGATCTCAAGCCGCGCATGGCCCGTACCTCGCGGATCATTGCCGTCGCCTACAACCCGTATCACAAGGGCTTGTTCCGGCTGATGAGCGCGCTGAAGCTGAGCCGCAGTGGTCAGATGACCACCTTCGTCACCAAGGATTCGCTGGAGCAGCTGGCGGAGCTGGAAGGCTTCGAGATGGTCAGTGTGCGACCCGTCTGTTACCTGCCCTTCAAATGGCTGGGACTCGGCTGGCTCGTGAACAAGGTGACGCCGGCCATTCCGGTGTTTCGTTGGTTGTCCTTCGCCACCGTGATCGTCTTTCGCCCGCGGATTCCGAGTACGCACAAGCCTTCGCTGTCGATTGTCATCCCCGCCCGGAACGAAGCCGGAAATATTCGGCGCGCGCTGGAGGAAACGCCTCGCATGGACGGCGTAAAAACCGAACTCATTTTCGTGGAGGGGCATTCCAGCGATAATACCTGGGAGGTGATCCAGGAAGTCGTCAAGGAAGGGCACGAATTCTTTGAGCTCTCTTGTTATCAGCAGACCGGTAAGGGCAAGGTCGATGCCGTTCGCCTGGGTTTCGCGCAAGCGCAGGGCGAGTTGCTCACGATTCTCGATGCCGATCTGACGATGCCCCCGGAGATGGTACCGCGCTTCTACGACGCCTACGTGCTGGGGCATGCCGATTACATCAATGGCAGTCGGCTTCTGTATCCAATGGAAGGGGAGGCGATGCGCTTTCTCAATCATCTGGGCAACCTGTTTTTTGCCAAGGCCTTGAGTGGGCTCACCGACCTCCAACTCGGGGATACGCTGTGCGGGACCAAGCTGGTGGCTGCACATGACTACGAACGCTTTAAGGAATGGCGTAACGACTTTGGCGATTTCGACCCCTTCGGCGACTTTGAGCTGATCTTTCCCGCTTCAGTGCTTGGCTTGAGCAGCGCGGATATCCCGGTTCGCTATAAGGCGCGGACTTACGGTTCAACGAACATCAATCGCTTCCGCCATGGCGTGATCCTGTTGAAAATGACCATGGTCGGCTTGTTCCGCATTCGTATGGGGCGCTTGAGCTGAGCGACATGTCCACCCACTCCGCCTTTGATGTAGTGCATTGCACGGCGCGGGCCTGCCGTGTCCCGGGCTAGACCATGTGCGGCATCGCGGGATACCTGGTCCGCCCGGAAAAGGTGAAGCCACCTCAGCTGGACCGCATGCTCTCATCGCTGAAGCATCGCGGCCCTGATTTCCAGGATCATCGCGCCTTCACGCATGCCGACTGGCAGGTCGGACTGGGCCACACGCGTTTAAAAATCATCGATCTTTCCAGCGATGCCAATCAGCCTATGTCCAACGAAGATGGCACGATCTGGATCATCTTTAACGGGGAGTTTTACAACTATCGTGACTACATCGATGAGCTGAAAGCGGCGGGCCATGTATTCGCCTCCCGCAGCGATACCGAGGTGATGATTCATCTCTACGAAGCCTACGGTTTTGACGGGCTGCTCCAACGTATCAACGGCATGTTTGCATTCGCATTGTGGGATGGGAATACCGGCGAGCTTTTCATGGCCCGCGATCGCCTGGGGCAGAAGCCCTTGTTCTTCACCCAGGATGATGATCAGCTGGTTTTTGCTTCGGAGATCAAAAGCATCCTCGCGGTATCCCATGCGCAGCACTCGCCTTATGCCCAGGAGGAGTTCTGGCGCAATGGGTACTACCCGGGAGAAGACACGGCCTTCAATGGTATCTTCCAGGTCCAGCCGGGTGAATGTCTGTGCTGGCGAGATGGGCGTGTGGAAATGAAATCCTACTGGAAACCCGCAATGGGCGAGGCGGTGTTTCAGGGGCGCAGTCTCGACGATCTCACCGACGAGCTGGAAGCCCTGTTGATCGATGCCGTCCGCTTGCGCCTGGTCAGCGATGTCCCGTTGGGATTGTTCCTTTCCGGCGGCGTCGATTCGAGCCTCATTTGTGCCCTCGCGCAGAAGGCGGCCGGTTCGGATCTCAACACCTACACCATCGGCTTTGCCGATCAGGCCTTTGATGAAACCCCACATGCTGAGGCGGTCGCACAGCATCTGGGTTTGCCGAACCAGGTCCTGCGCGTGGATGCAGGCATGGCCGATTCCTTCGGGATGATTGCCCGCCAGTTTGACGAGCCGTTCGGAGATATGTCGGCCATCCCGACCTACTATGTATGTAAGGCTGCGCGCGAACACGTGACGGTTGCCTTGAGTGGCGATGCCGGGGATGAATTGTTCGGGGGGTATACGCACTACCTGAAAGGGCTTTCCATGTTTGGTGGCCATGCGCTGATGCCGGTCAGCCTTCGGGAACGCGCGAAAGGCCTGTTGCTAAAACGTATTCCCCCTGCCCAGGCTTTTGCCCAGTGGAATCGCGTCCTGTCCGAGCGCCATGTGGCTCGGATACTGCCTGACTACACGCCTTTCCGGGATCAGCGTCTGGAATGGGCGAAAGGCATCCTGGCGGTGGACCCGCTCGCGCAGATGCAGCAGCTTGATATGCTCGCGTATCTTCCGGATGACATCCTGGTAAAAGTAGACCGCATGAGCATGGCGGTGAGCCTCGAATGTCGGAGCCCGTTTCTCGATCACCGCGTGGTAGAATTCGCGGCCCGCCTGCCGATCGAAGCCCGCATTGGCCCGGATGGCCGGGGGAAATATATCCTGCGTCGACTGCTCTCCCGGCATCTGCCCGAAGTCCTCTACGAACGACCGAAGACCGGCTTCACTCCGCCTTGGGCGGCCTGGTGTCAGGGCGATACTTTAAAACACTTGCGCGCATCGTGGCAGCAGCTGCCCGAAGATTGTGTACGACGTGATGCGGTTGATTTCGTGCTGCCAGCAGATGGGTCCGGCTCTCCGGTGCTCACCTGGGCGGCCTTCTCCTGTATTGAATTTTTCCACAGCCTGCAGGAGCGTTCTGCGTGAATATCATTCAATCGCTGGGTCAATCGGCCTTTCGCCGACGCTGTATCCTGGGAACCTTGCTGTTGGGTTGGCTGATGCGCCTGGCCTTGATCCTGCGCGGAGGTCTTTTCTACAATCCCGACGAGTACCGGTATTATCGCTCCATTGATTTTCTGCATGCCTTGGTGCATGGCGCGTGGCGTGAAGCCTTGCAGGTATTCTATACCTACCCCCAGCATAACGGATCGATCCTGGTCGGGGCGATTCCGGCCTTCTTCCAGGGCCTGTTGGATAAGGTCGGCCTGGCTCCGGCACAGACGATGCACTTCGCGGCGGCCATCCTGGCCGTGTTCCCAATGCTGAATGCTTTGCTCGGTTACGGCATCATGCTCCGGCTCAACCGCAGTCATGCGGGGGCCTTCCTCGTGCTGGTGGTTTTGACTTTCAGCGGTACGATGACGTTTTACAGCCGGCACCTGCTTCCCTACTACAGCTCACTCACGCTGGCCCTGTTCGTCATCTGGTGGATGTTGAACGGTAAAGGCGGGGCCTGGCGTTATCTAATCGCGGGGGCGTGTTCCCTGGGAGTGTTTCTGATCTACAACGGGTTCTGGTATCTGAGCGGTGCACTGGTCGGTATCCTTGCGCTCATCCGCATGCCCAGGCTGCCATCGTTTTTTCTACGTGCCACCTTGCTGGCTGCGGGTTACCTGTTGGGCTTCGCCGCGGTTTATGGGATTGGCCGAACGATCGATGCCGATTTTTTCCGCGGCCTCACGTATTTTTCTCAGACCATCAGCCAGGGGGATTACGCGGATGGATGGTGGATCGGCTGGGTCCATCTGTTTTATGCAGAAGGGATTCTCCTGCCGCTTTTTGCCCTGCTTGCCTTGTTCAGCCTTCGTGCGAATCGTCCATCACGCCTGCCCCTGGCGTGTGTGGGGCTCTTTTATCTACTGCTGCTGCTCGGCTCCATCGGCCTCCAGAAATTTGTGGTCTATGGACGGTCGATGATTCCGGTGTATACCGTCCTCGTCCTGGCCGGGGTGATTGGCGCTTCCCGTTTCTGGCGTGATCGACCCGGTGCATATGTGCTCCTGCTGGCCCTGGTCCTGGCCCAATCACTGGAGCGGTACGTCGGCCTGTTTCGGCAGACTTTTCCGAGTACGATCCTCACGCGGGTCCAGCAAACGAATCCGGACCTCCAGCTGGCGTACAGCGTGCTTGGTCCCCAGCCACATGTGGATGAAGCCTTTATGGATCCCGCTCGCTTTGTTCTGCTGAACTACCGCGTGCTCACGCCGGCCACCGGCTTGGCCTCCGTTCCGTCGGGTCAAACCGTGGATGCCTGGCCGCATCCCGCCAGCCACCCTTTATACCTGTACAATGGGTACACCCGGGATGAACGCGTATTGCTGCGTGAGGCCGACGTGCGGATTCGCTTGATCGACACAGGTGCGCTTCCTGACTGACCCCGTTTTAATCGTTGAATCCCGCTTGGCTTATGTTACGCAGGCCCGCTCAATTCTATGAAAATTCTTGCCACCCCTATTTGTTGGAACGAATCTATGAAGATCGGTCGCGTCTGTGACCGATTCGAAGACGGACTTGTGGACAAGATGATGGTTTTCGATGACGCATCCACGGATGGCAGTCCGGATGTCGTTCGCGAAAAGGGCTACGAAGTGTTTCAGCAGGAAAGCCAGCAGGGCGTCGGTGCCGCCATTCGGGCGGCCATCAAATATGCGCGCAAAGAAGGGTACGACATTCTGGTTGTTGTTGCCGGGAACGATAAGGATCGGCCCACGGAGATTCCCCGGCTGGTGAAACCCATCATCGAGGACGGGTATGACTTCGTCCAGGGCTCCCGCTACCTGCCGGAAGGCGAGTTTGGCAACATGCCATTCTATCGTCGGCTTGCCACGGGATTCGTGCACCCCTTGATGTTCACGCTCGCAGCGCGCCAGCGGATCACTGACAGCACCAACGGCTTCCGGGCCATTCGCCTGTCCTGTTTTGACGACGAACGGATTAACATCGATCAGCCCTGGCTCGATAAGTACGAGCTCGAGCCCTACATCTTTTTCAAGTTCATCCGGCTGGGGTTTAAGGTGTGTGAAGTGCCTGTCACCAAGATCTACCCGCCCAAGTCGCTGGGCGGGTATACCAAGATGAAACCCATCACCGGGTGGTGGTCCATCCTCAAGCCGATCTTCATCCTCGGCCTGGGTCTGAAGAAGTAGTTACTTGTATTCGGCGTAGGCTTTGGCCAGCGCATCCCGATCCGGGGTTTTGCCCAGGGTCACACGAATCCGGTACTTCAGGGTGAGCGTTTCGCCGTCCTTCACGTCCGTATAAAAGGTCGATCCAAAACGCCCGTAATCCCGATAGGCCGAGTAGATCCACTCGCCGGGATTCTCCGGATGGTTCATGTGTTGAACGGCGTATGTTTTTCCGTACAAGTCAAAGTGCTCCGCGACCCAGGGAATGTTGCGATCCTTTTTCACATCCGTTTCCGGGGTGGGGAAGGTGTACTTGGCTGATTTGCTGCCGGACACATCGTTGTGAGGGCGGAACTGACATCCGGAATGCTCGGGATCGCCCTTCAGGCTGACGTCTCCGTTGTCCGCGGTCAATTTGGACTGAAAATCAATCAAGGCATGGGCTCCGCTGCCGTGATGGACGGTGAGCGTCCGTTCTTCCACCAGGGCATGCGCGCCGACCTTGGTTTGCCAATGGATGAGTGAGGTCACCGTGGTCTGCTTTTCATTGCTTTCCTGTTTGAGGATTTTCTGATGCAGCTGGGTGGCTTCCCCGTTCATGTGCCAGAGGTCGTAATTGCCGCCATTGTGGCTGACCTTGTTCCAGCCGATGTAGATGCCCCGGTGATGCGTGAACCGCCCACCGTCGCCCTTGGTGAGCGTCTTTTCACCGGTCTCGTCCATGACATGGTGGAAGGGCTTGTAAGTCCGCAGCCGGTTTTCCGGGGTCGAGCCATCGTATTCGTACATGTAACGCACGAGGGTCTTGCCGTTCTCGATGATGTCGAGGTGCTTGCCCGGGGTGTCTTTCAGTTCGCCGCGTGCAGCAGTCGCACAGAGTATCGTCAGCAGGAGTAAATGTTTCATGGGAAATCCTTCAGTTACAGGGTTGGTACTTAGGTACGGTGCGCGTGCGGTTAAATTGACTTCACCTTGTCCAGACGCGGATGATTTTTCCGCAAGTCATCGGCTTTAATCCCTTTGCCCTTGTTCATGCCGTCCAGGTGCTCGATGAGAGCATCGAGCGCATGAATGCAACAGAGCACGTCACCCGTATGCGCCGTCTCGGAAATCGTATGCATGTTTCGGATGGGGAAGCCGACGGAGGTCGCGGCGGTGTCGATGCTGGCGAGGACCCCGGCCATGGCATCCGTGCCCGTATCCCGCCCGGTAACGCCTCGTTGCGAGGGAATCCCTTTGGCCAGGGTGGCAATCGCCAGTTGGGCGTTCAAAAACTCGCTGGTGATGGATCCGCTGGCCATGGTGAATCCCTCGCCCATCGAAAGTGGGGTGAAGCGCTGGTCGGCGACGCCGGGGGCCGCTTTTAAATCGTGGTTCACATCGATGGCGATCAGGGCATCGGGTTTGAGCACGCCGGCGAGGACCCGGCTGCCGAAACGGCCGATCTCCTCGTGGGAGGCCATGGCAAATTGAATACGAATGTTTTTGGTGCCGCCGCGTTTCGCGACCAATCGGGCGACTTCGGCGGCGGTAAAGCAGCCGAGCCCATTGTCGAGGTAGGCCCCGTAAAAGGTGTGCTTGCTGAAGCCGTGACGGATCGGGCGGTCGAGGATAATTGAATCGCCCGCGCGGATCCCGAGCTTTTCAATCTGGGCTTTCGGATTCTCGCCGTACATCTGCAACTCGAGGTAGAGCATCTCCGGCCGGATGCCTGATTTGCCTGCCCGGAGCTCGGGCGGCGCAAAGTGAATCGCGCCCAGCGCTTCGATGGTGCCCCCTTCAATGAGGCGGTAGTTGCCGGGCTTTTTCGGATCCTCGCTGAAGAGTTTTACTTCGTGACCGATCAAGGTCGTAGGCAGAAACGAGTCGCTGTTGATCCAGATTTTTCCATCCTCCCCGATCTGGCGCACCTGCATGCGGATTTTATCCGCATGGCCGATCAGCATAAGGCTGAATCGTTCGTCTTCCCCGGGATGGGTGTCAAGTACGAGACCGGCATTGCCTTTAAAGCTCTGAATACCCCAGTCCTTGAGTTTGATCTCTTCGAAAAAGGGCTTCAGCACCCCGTAAGTCATTGCACCTTCCAGGCCGATCGGGCTGGGAGCGCTCAGGATGGAGCGCATGAAGTTGAATTGCTTTTCGGGCATGGCTTTTCGCCACGGCGCATCTTTTTTGTCAGACATAGGGGGACCTCGGTTTATTTTCCGGAAGCTATCAGGCGATCACAGGCTGCGCAAGAGGCGTTTCCCATGGAGCGTGCACCTGCGGATGATCCATAAATACTGCGACTTTTGATTTTCCACATCCCCCATCTGTTCATATCATGCGCGGGTGAGGAGATGGATTTTCATTCTGAGTCTGCTGGTTTCCGGGGCCTTCGGCCAGGGGATCTCTTTTGAGGGCAAGCCTCAATGGGGGTTTAACAGCACCGTCGTGCCTCAGCGCATCAATCGACTGGCCGTGCTCGTGGCAAATAATACCGACCAGCCTTTCGACGGTGCGATCACCCTCCAGAAAGAAAAATATGACCAGACCCGATTGGGTGCGCGTCTGGTTCAGCCCGTCTATGTGACCCCCTTCACTCGGCGCTGGGTCTATTTTTATTGTTATAACGGCAATGACCCCGAACAGGAGCAATGGCAGCTGCAGTTCGGTCGCGGCCTGTTGCCGGGCAGCACCCTGAAGGTCGAACGAGCCAAGGCCGCCGCTCCGGCCCGCATGTTTCTGCGCGAGGCCGGGAGTGTAGTCGGGCGTCGATCCCGGATCGCCTCCTTTGCCGACGATGAATTCCCCACATCCGTCACCGGGCTCGACGCGCTCCACAGCCTGGTGATGGCCCATGCCCCCGAATGGGAGCCCGCGCGCAAGCAAGCCCTGCGCGATTGGGTGTACCGCGGAGGCGTCGTGCATCTCTTCCAGGATGCCCGCGGAAATTTTCCAGCCTTTGCGGGTACAGAACTGGGCTTTCTGAACCGGTCGGCGGAGGTTTCGGTGTTCGGTGCCGGACGCGTGGTGCGCCATGCCAAGCCCGGTTACGACGCAAGCCATACGGATCTCGAAGCGGCCGGGTACCCGGCGCCTCGCTTGGAGGAGAAGAATACCAGTGTGCTCTACAGCACGATCGAACAATCCGTCCTGCTGCATTTGAAGCGGATGATTCTACCCGACCATAATTGGGGGCTCATGTTTTTCGTGGCCATGGTCTACCTTATCCTGGTCGGCCCCCTGAACTACGTCTTCGCCCGTCGCTGGGCCAACCACTACCTCAGCCTGGGCGCCTTCCTTTTATGTGTCCTGATCTTCGGATTGATCTTTATGCTTCTCGGGCGCCGGGGATTCGGCGAGGAATCCGGCATCTCGTATGTGACCTATGTGGAGCCGCTCGATGCGAATCGTTCCGACCTCACTCAGTGGACCAACGTCTTTTCAACCAAGGGGCGAACCGTCGATTTTGCCCACGGGGGCGCGCATCGAGTCTTTTCCACCTGTCAGGAGTCCGAAGCCATCCCCGGCACGATTATCAATGGCGTCAACGGGGTCTTTCAGGTCGAGATGCCCATCTTCTCATCGATGTCGCTCCTCGTGCGAACGGCCGTAGATGGGCCCGCCTTATCGTTTACGGCTGAAGGTGATGCGACATCCGATGTGCATGCGGTCAAATTTCGGGCGGGCGAAGATTTCCCGGAAACGTTCCATCTTGCCCGGATGGTTTACCGGGGCCGCATCTATACCTTAAAGAAGGAGGGCGACTACCTGGTGGTCGACCCCGAACGAAAGGACATACCTGTCAGCCGGCTGCTGGATGCCAATATGCGGAATCGCATTCAGCGCATCGGGCAGATGAATGCCTTCGTCAATCGGAAGGTGAAGCAGGAGAACAAAGGCTTGGAGCTCGCGCAGAAACACGAACCCGTCTTTTACATGTTGATCGCGCGGGTCATTGGCTCTGACACCCTTTTTCGGCGGCAGATCACCGATGACGGCTTGCCCGCCAATCAGGCCCGTCTTTTCCTGATGGCCGAAAGCCCGGATGCGTTTCACGTGAAGAGCAGTAACTTTAAAAAGCAGAGCGGGGTGATGATCCTGCATCAGGACATCCTGCTCTGATCATTTCGCCTCTCTTGCAAAGCGAATCCAAATTCACTTTGACACCGTTCAATCTGTATCTATGATCGGCGTCTATGAGTGAACCCAAATACAAGCGCATCATGCTGAAGCTCAGTGGTGAAGTTTTCGGCAATCGCGAACACGGTCATTCCCTGGATGCCGAAGTCCTGGCCAAAGTGGCCGCCCAGTTGATCGAAGTCAGTAAGATGGGGGTTCAAATCTCCATGGTCGTCGGCGGCGGCAACATTTTCCGAGGCCTCGCAGGTGAGCATGCCGGCATCAAGCGCACGCAAGGCGATTACATGGGCATGCTGGCGACCGTCATCAACGCACTGGCCTTGCAGTCTGCCCTTGAAAAAGCGGGTGCCGAGACCCGGGTCATGACGGCGATTCCCATGAATAACGTGGCCGAGCCGTTCATTCGTCGCCGGGCCATTCGTCACCTGGAGAAGGGGCGGATTGTGATTTTTGGCGCAGGCACCGGCAATCCCTACTTCACGACCGACAGCGCGGCCGCCTTGCGTGCGTCCGAGATCGATGTGGATGTGCTGTTAAAGGGGACTAAGGTCGACGGCGTGTACGACAGCGACCCGCATAAAAATCCCGATGCCGTCCGCTACGATCAGCTCACGTATTCTGAGGCCATCTCAAAAAATTTGAAAGTAATGGATACTGCGGCCTTCTCCCTGTGCCGTGAAAACGATATTCCCATTATCGTATTCGACTTTTTTAAAGATCATGAACTCCGCCGCGTCATGGAAGGCGAGTCCGTGGGGACCTTAATTACCGAGGAGAGCTGATATGGAAAGCATCGATGATATTTTGATGGATTGTGAAGACAAGATGAGCAAGTCCGTGGAGTTCCTCCTGGGCGAGTTTTCCGGACTGCGGTCAGGCAAGGCTTCCCCTGCGCTTGTCGACAGCCTGGAAGTCGAAGCATACGGGAACCGCATGCGGATGAAAGAACTCGGCAACATCTCGACTCCCGAACCTCGCCTGATTGTGATCAGTCCTTTCGACCCCACTACGCTGCCCGCGATTGAAAAAGCGATTCTCGGCGCCAACCTCGGGGTGACGCCCATGAACGACGGCCGGATTATTCGCATTCCGATTCCGGAGTTGAGTGAAGAGCGGCGCAAGGACATCCTCAAAGTGGCCAAGAACTATGCCGAGGAGCAACGCATCGCGGTGCGCAACATTCGCCGCGAAGCCAATGACCACGCCAAGCTGCTGCTCAAGAGCAGCACGATTACCGAAGACGACAGCAAGAATGCCCAGGATCAGGTCCAGAAGTTGACCGACGGGTATATCAAGCAGATCGACAGTATGCTCACGTCAAAAGAATCTGAATTGATGTCGGTCTAGCGGCTCGTCTCTTCTGTATTCTGGCGCATGGGTAGCTTCAGGCCCGACGTTTTAAGGCGTCCACTACGTACAGGTCCGCTTTCGAATACGGATAAGCGTCCAGTTCCTCCAGGGTGCACCAGGCGAAGTCCGCACAGTCCACCGCGCGTGGGCGCCCTTTAACGATACGGCAGATGAACACATGCATCTCCAGTTTGAAATGACTGTAGGTGTGGTGCACGATCATCAGTTTTTCGCCCACCGAGATGTCCACCCCCAGCTCTTCCTTGATCTCGCGAGCCGTACACGCTTCCAACGACTCCCCGGGTTCCAGTTTGCCTCCGGGAAATTCCCAGAGGCCGCCGAGCAGCCCCTTTTGGTGACGCCGGGCAATGAGCACGCGCTGTGAGCGATCAAAAATGGCTGCGGCACCCACCACGACCGTGGGGATCGGCTTTTTCTTGTCTTTCACCGGGTAGGCATGCGGATCGTGTTGGCCTTTGCAAACCGTCTTGATCGGGCAGAGCAGGCAGAGCGGCTTTCGGGGCATGCAAACGGTTGCGCCCAACTCCATGACGCCCTCGTTGAAGGCGGCAGCATTTCCGAGCGGCAGCAATGCGTCTGCGGCTTCCTGCAGGCGTTGTTTGTTCCGGGCCTGGGAAACCGACGGGGTGAAAGCAAAGACCCGACTGAGCACGCGAATCACGTTCCCGTCGAGCACGGCATGCGGACTGCCATAGGCCAGACTGGAGATGGCTGCTGCGGTATACGGACCGATCCCCGGGAGGGCCAACAAGTCCTCATAGGTTTTGGGAAAGCGCCCCTGGCATTGGGTATGCAGATGAATGGCTGTTTTATGCAGGTTCCGTGCACGTGCATAGTAGCCGAGGCCTTCCCATGCCTTCAGCACCTCCTGTTGGTCTGCTTCGGCCAGGGCTTTAATCGTGGGAAAGCGTTTTAGAAATCGCTCGAAGTAGGGGACCACCTGGTCCACCCGGGTCTGTTGCAGCATCAGCTCTGAAAGCCAGATGCGGTAGGGCGTGCGTTTCTTCCGCCAGGGTAAGTCGCGCTGATGCAGCCCGAACCAAGTAATCAGGTCTTCGGAGAAAACCTTCCGGACCTTGGGTGTGCACGCCAGATCGGGACCGCCCGAGCTTTTTTTATCGGCGCTTGAGTTATTCGAGATTGTCGCGGTCCTTTTTTTCCCAGCGCTCGCTCTGCATTTTACCCACTCGTTTTCCGCGGCCGCCCAACTCCTCGGGAGTCAGAATGCGGGGACCAATCACGCGTTCCAGCACGCTGTCGATTTTCCAGGCCATCCCTTTCTTGGTCGGCTCATAATTGCGGTTAAGCAGGGTGTAGGTATAGCGCACTTCAAAATTGTTGGCGGAGAGCTCCGTCGCGACCCAGTCGTCTACCGGAATCGTACCTACCCGGGCTTCTCCAGCCATGTGCCGGTTGAGCCACTCCTCGTTGGTCAGCCCGTCCGGACGCTCTTTTTCCTGCACTTTTTTGATCATCTCCGCCTGTTCGGCGCCTGCATCCAGCTTCTTGCCGAAAGCGTCTTCCTTTTCTTTTTCCTCCTTCTGGGAGTCCAGATATTCCTGCTCCCTCTCGGTTACGGGGGTGCAGCTGCAGAGGATCGTCAGGAGAGACGCGCCGATCAACATGCGCCTAAGGGTTTGGCGGAAAAGAGGGGGGATGTTGTTTCGGATCATAAGCATATAGAGTGAAGACAATATTTTTGCCAGTATAGTCCGGAATTGCAGGAAATGTGAATAGTTGGCTGGAAATTTGTTGCCATGGCTTGGGGGCGTGGCATAGATTATGTGATTGATTCTCAAGTATTTCTGACAATTTCAGCCGGAAGATCGGCTGTCAGGCGGAGCAGACCATGGCTAAAGACGACAAGAAAAAGCGCAAGCTGCCGAAAATTCGGCTCGGCGGAATAAAGAAAAAAGCGGAGCAGGAGGAGCAGGAACTTGCGATTCCGAAGATGGAATCGGAGCAAAGCTCCGCATCCAAGACGACCCGCATCCAGCTTCCCCCGGATATAGCCAGCAAAGGTCCGGTAAAGCCGAATATCGTAACGGCGGATTTCCCCCAGCCCGCCTTGCCCGAGAATATTCGTGAAGCCGCCAAGAACGCGACCGCTCGTATCGTCATTGACGAAGACGTCGTGGATGATGATCCAGAGCCGATGACCGTCGCCACCCGCAATGAGGCCACCCTCAAAATCGACCTCGACGACATCGAGACCGACGCCGGTAAAAGTCAGACCCTTGAGATCGACATTGCCGCCATCGATGAAGGGTCATCTGCCAGCCAGACCTTGGAGATCAATCTCAGCGATGCCGATGCCGAGGCCAGCCAAACTATCGAGATTCCCCTGGGGGAAGACGCCGACAAGGGAGCCACTCTTGAGATCAATCCTGAAGATGTCCTCAAAGCCGAGGCGAATGAAAAGGTAATCATTTCTCCGAAGGCGATCAAAGCTCCCCGCGTAGGGATCAGTAGCGAGAAGAAAAGCGAGACCACTCGCATCAAGCTTGATCTTGATAAGATGGGGACCCGCAAGGTGAATGCCGTCGATAGCGAGCAGATTTTAAAAGCGAATCAGCAGCCCCTCGCGAAGCCGGCCGAGGCGAAGAAGCCCGAGCCCGTCAAGCCGATCGAGGTGAAGAAGCCCGAGCCGGCCAAGCCGGCCAAGATGAAGAAGCCCGAGCCTGCCAAGCCGGCCGAGATGAAGAAGCCTGAGCCCGCCAAGCCGGTCGAGGCGAAGAAGCCTGAGCCCGCCAAGCCGGTCGAGGCGAAGAAGCCTGAGCCCGCTAAGCCGGCCACGGAGAAGCCTGCCGCTCAGCCCGCCGCACAAAAGCCGTCGCTGCCACGTATCTCCATTAAGTCTGCGGCTGGTGCGGCCGCGGGTGTCGCCGCTGCTGCTGCCGCTGCAGGCCCGAAAGAACCTGAGCACGCGAAAGCTGCTTCAGCTACGCCACCTGTGAAAGCTCCCGAGTCCGTGAAAGCTCCCGAGTCCGTGAAAGCTCCCGAGCCGGTTAAAAAGCCTGAGCCGGTTAAAGCACCCGAGCCCGTGAAACCGGCCGCCAAAACTCCGCCTCCTTCTGCGAAGCCCGGCCTTACGCCGGCGCCAGCCAAGGCTCCAGCACGGGTGAAGCCCGCCGCCGCCACGCCTCCGCCCGTAAAGGCTCCTTCTGCGAAGCCCTCTACGCTTACCCCCACCCCGGCAAAAGCCCCGGCAAAATCGGCACCTGCCGCTGCAAAATCGGCACCTACCGCTGCAAAGGCTCCCGAGCCAAAAGCCGCACCGACGCCGCCTCCCGCGACAAAGGCCCCCGCGCCGGTTGAAGAAAAGCCTGCAGCCTCTGTGGTCAAACCCGCTGCATCCATCGTGAAGCCTAAGCCCGCGGCTCCCCAACAGCCTGCGGCCTCCGCTCAGCCTCCGAAGCAGATCGCCAAGCCTAAAACGATTCGCAAGATCCCGTCCGCTTCCGAAATTGTCCCCCCCGCTGCTCAAGCTCCGGCTCAGCCCGCTGCCCAGGCTCCGGCTCAACCCGCTGCTCAAGCTCCGACTCAGCGTCCACGTACGGTGAAGGTGAACAAGCCTAAGACCATTCGCAAGATTCCGGCCCATCCGGCGCCGACTGCCCAGACGGCTCCGCCCGCCGCACAGGAAGTGGCGTTCAACGCGCAGACCGTACCAATGCAGCCGCAGCCTGATGCACCCGTTGCACCCGTTGCACCCGTTGCACCCGTTGCACCCGTTGCACCCGCCGCAGAGCAGAAGCCCTTGCCGACAGGATCTGCTCCGCAGCGTCCGCGCACGGTAAAAGTCGCCAAGCCCAAAACCATTCGCAAGCTGCCGACGCAGGGTGATCAACCCGTCGCACCGGCCGCCTCCGTCTCGCCCGCACCACCCAAGCCGGTGGAAGAGGTGTTCAGTGCGCAGACCATGGCGATGGATCCAAACTCGATCGCAGAGAAGGCCGCTACGTCCGCGGAAGGCATCCAGGAGTTTGCCCAGGAGACCACCGCAGCGCCTCAGCGTCCAAAGACCATCATGATCAAACGCCCGGGTCAATCGGGCCCGGGTCAAGTGGCCGCCCCGACGCAGAAAATGGCGCAACCTGTAACGCCAGCCCAGCCGGCGAAACCGCAATCTGACGACGAAATCTTCGGGGCCCAGACCATGGCCTTCAGTGCCAGCGGAGATGGCTTCGAATTGGATGAAGAACCCGCGACGTCGGCTACCGGCGAAGGGGGGCAGCGTCCGAAAACCATTATGATCAAGCGCCCGGCAAGCTCAACCGCACGCACGGTGAAAACCGCGCGTCCGGTCATGGAAGGCCAGATCGCCGAAGCGAAATCTTCGACGTCCAAGGTCAATTTGCCGGAAGGCCTGACCGATACCAGCGTAACCGGCCATCGCAAACGTACCGTGAAGATCAAGCGTCCGGACGAAGGTGCTCCCACGCGGGGCGCCTCGACCATGGCGGTTGAGCGAGCGGCGGCAACGGCTGGCGTCGGCATCGGCGGCGCGGAATACCGACCTCCGAAAGCCACCGGGGTCCAGGGACCCGGCGTCTTCTTTACGGTGCTGTCCGTCCTCTCGCTGCTGGTTATTATCGGAGCGCTCTACTTTCTCGCAGCGACCGTTACGCCGGATGTTCCGGCCGGCAGTCTCCGCCTCGTAGAGAATTTTCAGTAAGATCGGTTGCTGAATACCGACTAGCTGGTAGATTGCATTTTTAACCTTTCTATTTGAGGACAGACCATGAGCGAACACACTGTTGACGTAAGTAAAGACACCTGGCAGAGCGAAGTACTTGATTCCGACCAGCCCGTATTGGTTGATTTCTGGGCCCCTTGGTGTGGTCCCTGCAAAGCGCTGGCCCCCACCTTGGATCAGGTCGCTCAGGCCGTCACCGGCAAGGCCAAGATCGCCAAGGTCAACACCGATGAAAACCAGGAAATTGCGGTCGAATTCGGCATTCGCGGTATTCCCACCCTCCTCGTATTCAAGGGCGGACAGATGGTCGAGCGGGTCAACGATCGCAGCTTCGAAGGCATCAAATCCGTGCTCGAAGCACACGCGGTTTAACCCCACCGCTCGTTCATTTCCCGAGCCGGAAGTTGTGGCGAGGGGTTCGATCTTATCCAGGGCAACAGATTCCAGGACCATGGCCCTTTGGGTTGGTGTCCCAGCTTTAAGATGAAAACCCTTCACGATTACACCTTGTCGGATCTCCAGGAGCGCGTCGTCGCCGATGGGATCAAGTCGCTCCATGCGGACGATCTGTTTCGGGTCCTGCACCGCGAGCTGGCCCAGGACCTCGACGCCCATAAAGACCTGCTGCCCCCGATCCAACGATGGCTCGACGGCAAGTCGATGGAGCGCCTGACCGTATCCCGCGAGACGCTGAGCGCGGATGGCTGGACGCGCAAGTTTCTGCTAAAGCTCGAGGATGGGCAGGAGGTGGAATCTGTCCTGATGGGCTACTCCGGACGCGTGACCGCCTGCCTCAGTTCCCAGGTCGGCTGTGCCATGGGCTGTGTCTTCTGTGCGACCGGTCACATGGGGTTTCGTCGACACCTGCGCGCGGGTGAAATGGTTGCCCAGGCGCATCATATCGCCCGGGTCGTCGCGGCTATGGGTGGTGAGCGTTTGCGCAACATCGTCATGATGGGCATGGGCGAGCCCCTGCACAATTTCACCGAGCTGGCTAAAGCGTTGGATATCCTTACCGATCCGCATGGGATGAGCATTTCCACTTCGCGCGTCAGCATCAGCACCGTCGGCCATGTGCCCGGCATTCAGAAGCTCGCCCGCCTTGAGAAAAACTACACCCTGTCCGTCAGCCTGCACGGTGCGAGCGATGAGGAGCGGGGCGCCTTGATTCCCATCAACAAACGCTGGCCCATCGCGGAGCTGCTTGACGCCTGCCGCGCCTATGCGCAGGTCAAACAGCGAAAAGTGTTTATCTCATGGACCCTGATCGACGGCGTAAATGATTCCGATGACCATGCCCGGCGACTCGGGCGCCTGTTGAAGGGGATGGAGGTACACATCAATCTGATCCCGCTCAATCCGACCGATGGCTACGACAAGTCCGCACCCAGTGACGAACGCATCCACCAGTTCCACGAAATCCTGAAA
>JBLIND010000031.1:0-28417 GCA_047639095.1 Candidatus Omnitrophota bacterium
ACCTCAACTGTGGCACTCTCGGTCACGCCATCCCCGATATTCAGATCACCATCCGTAAACGTAGCGCCCACCACGAGATCGCCATTGGTCTGACGGTACGTCCCTCGGTTCGCGTTGATACTTCGCGGGATATTCTGAGCGGCGTCCGTATTGAAATGCCCGATCCCGGTTGTCAGGTTGAAACCGCCAATATTCAGATTGTTCGCAATCGTCAGCGTTCCTCCCTGCTGATCATAGGTGCCTTCCACGCCATTGGCTGAGCCAATATTCAGCGTGCCATCGTGATCCGCTCCAATGACCACCGCGCCGGCCAGCTGCGTAAAGGTTCCATTCTGGAGGTTCATATTGCGGTCAATGGTGATACTGCCATCCGCGAAAGTGTAGTCCCCTTTACCACTGCCTGCGCTGCCGATGTTGAAGTCGGCATCGTTATTATTCAAACCGGCGACAACTGCGCCTGCGTTATGCTGAACCGTGCCATTGCGCAATACATAGGCCCCATCGATGTCGATATTGGCATTGATCGTCATGTGACCGGTTCCGTCGCCCTGGTCCCGACCGATTCCCAACACGTCGCCAACCGTTAAGGTGCCGCCTTCATACAAGTAGGTGCCGACAGAACCCGCAGACGTGCCCACGTTTAAATCTCCGCCGGTTACGCGAACGCCGGTACTAACCTGAGCACCCGCGCGATGGGCAAACGTTCCGTTGTTCACGGTGATGTGCTCGCCCGCTTGAACCGTTCCAGAGATATCCAGGTTGCCCGTACCTTGTGCCGCATTCCGGCCCAAATTCAGGTTCCGCGAGATATACAGTGTACCCGCGGTCTGGTTGAAAGTGCCATTCCCACCCGGGTCCGCCCCCAGATTGACATCATTGGCGACAATACTCACGCCATTACTGACGATACCACCGGTCTGGTTCCAGGTCGCGCGGCGCATTTGGATGCCATTGCCAACCACCACGATGCCCGCAGTGTTTACGACCGCGGTGCTGCTCCCGTCGGCCCGCCCGAGATTCATATTCGACTGGGTATTGAGCGTCCCTGCCGTCTGCGTAAACGTACCATCCGAAAAGGTATTGTTCGCGACGTTAAAATCCTGCACCGCGGTCATGTTGATCGTACCGCCGTTCTGCACGAGAAAGGCATCCACATGACCGGAACCGCTCTCGTTGTTGCCCACAATGATCTGGCCTGCAACATTGACCTCCGTCGTCGCACCGCCAATCACCACGGTACCGGTTGAGCCGTTGTGGCGGGCGATTCTCAGGTGGCTGCCCAGGTTCAGGATTGCACCGTTGCTCAGGGTCACCGTACCATCACGACCATCCCGGGCCGTGTTCAGCTCATTGGCATTCAGGGTGCCGCCATCCATGGCAAGCTCGCCCGCGCCAGCCGGCCCCTGAACCGTGCTGCCGACATACACATCACCAACCGTAAAATTGTCGCCGCCGGTCGTTGTTGCTCTCAAATCACCCGCAATGACCACGCGTGCACCGGGCAAGGTGTCCGAGCTCCAGTTGGCAGCGGACGACCAGGCTTCATCCAAGGCTTCGCCATCGAAAAACTGGTCTTGGGCGTGGACATGGCCGTTGAGGAGGATAAAAATAAGGGTAAACGAAGAGAAGAGTAACGGTCGAATCATATGAGTATCCTCTATGGCGGTGACAGGATTTAAATTAAGGAATAAATCGTGCGTAATGTCCAGAATAGCGTGGGCTTAACTCGGTCGCGCACCGCGGACATGGCCCGAAAACGAGCCGTAAAAATTGCACAAAAAAACGGGATGCCTCGGCGTGTAAGCCAAGGGCATCCCGCCCAAATAAACGTTCCTACTACTCATCTCCAGAACCTACGGCCCTGCTCCCCAAATTCCCAATAATTCTCCCCGAACTGCTCAGCTCTCCTCAGCCCTCCTCAGCCCTCCTCTATAAGTAGTAGAAACGAGGTGAAATTCCGTTCATAAAACCTTCTCGTTTAGTGACCCCGTATGAATGGGTTTCAATAGGGTATTGCAGAATGAGGCGACTTCTTATGCGGTCCGTTGCATTATTATGCATGTATATTCGGTCAGTGCGAAAACTTAACAAAAAATAAAGGGTTTTAGGCTGTTTCCGTAGGCTTCGCGGGTTTTCTGATCAGGAGAATCGCTTCCGATGATCGGAAAAGTTATGAAAATTACTTCCGATGATCGGAAAATCGGGATGGTTTTTTCCGATAATAGGAACACATGCTGCGCTGGTTTCCGATAATCGGAAACGATTCCGAACGAAGAAATGCGACGCCGAATGATGTAAATCATTCGGCCATAAGTGTTTACACCCAAAATGATCGATAAAAACCTCAAAAACAAGGCCTTGCTTGGCCCGCTCCTGCCCCTATTAAAAAGAGGGTCCGTGGTTCGCATCGCGGAATGCTCGAGTACGGCCTACGCCTGGTTGTGCCTCGGTATTGTGCGCCAGACCAAGCGTCCGCTGGTCGTCGTGGCGGACGGCCCGCGCACGCTGGAGGCGATTTATCAGGATCTCCATACTCTTTCCGGGAATAAGGCAGACGGGATCTGGTACTACCCGGGCTGGGAGGCCGTTCCGGGACAAGGTGGGGCGGTCAATCTGGACCTCGCGGGTGATCGCCTGCAGGCCTTGTTACATTGTGGACCAAACAACAAACAGCCGTTTATTCTGGTGACCAGCATTCAGGCCTTGATGCAACGCACTGTGAAACCGGAGGAGCTTGAGCAACGCACCGTTCAGGTGGCGGTCGGTGATGTGCGTGAAATTGAAGCCTTCACCGAAGAGCTGGTGACTATCGGGTATGAATTCACCTATGAGGTCCTGAATAAGGGCGAGGCCACCCGGCGTGGCGGACTGATTGATGTCTGGCCCCTCGACGCGCCGGATCCGGTGCGTATCGAATTTTTCGGCGAAGAGATCGAATCGATCCGAAGCTTTCACCCCGGCTCCCAGCGCAGCCTCGACAAAGTAACCACCCTGCTTATCGGGCCCGCGACCGATGCTTTCGGCGATGCAAATAACGTACGGCTGGAAGCCGACGTGGCGGACTATCTGCCAAAGAACACCTGCTGGGCCTGGTTCGAGCCGGACAAAATCCTGGATCATGCCCGCATCTATGAGAGCTCGATGCAGGAAGCCGATGCGGCGGATCACATCCTGACCTATGAGCATCTGAGCGACCGCATTCAGACGGTCGCCGGGGGGGGACAGGTTTTTGCGGGACTGACCGAGATCCCCTACCCGGAAATTGCCCTCGACCTGCATCCCTGCGCCGGACTCGCGGATATCGACAGCGGCAACATGAATCCAGACCTGCTCGACGAGGCACGCGTACACTTTATCCGCGACTATGCAGATCGCGCCCAACGCGGGGAGGACGTGCTGTTTTGTTTTACCACCCAGGGATCTCTGGATCGCTTCCGCGAAAGTTTTGTTCCACGCGTAGAGGGCGCCGATGAAATCGTAACCGAGCTGGGCATGATCAATGAAGGGTTCTCCGTCCCTTCAGCAAAATTTTCCGTGGTGGCGGAAAGTGACCTGTATGGCTTCCGCAAGGCCCTGCGGAGTAAGTACGACCTCCACTCCAAGACGCGCAAAGGCAGCCGGGCGGTCGGCGAACGCGTATCGGAGTGGACGGATATTCAAGTCGGTGAGCTCGTGGTTCACGTCGACCACGGCATCGGCCGGTATCAGGGCTTGTATGAGATCGAATTCAATGGGCGCATGCAGGAAGTGTTGTCCGTGGAGTACGCGGCCGAGGCCAAGCTGCACATCCCTGTAAATCAGGCGCACCTCTTGAGCCGCTATATCGCAGCCGGCCAGGCGAACCCGACCTTGCACCGCCTGGGCAGCAAAAAGTGGCAGAAGGACAAGGAGGCAGCCCAGGAGGCGATCAACGACCTCGCGGCACATCTGCTTGAAACCCAGGCGGCCCGCGATGCCTTGCCGGGTCATGCGTTCGGGAAGGACACCCATTGGCAGCATGAGTTTGAACAGACCTTTCCCTATCAGGAAACCTTCGATCAGGACGAGGCGATCAAGGCGGTCAAACACAACATGGAAAGCCCCCAGCCCATGGATCGCCTGGTTTGTGGAGACGTGGGCTATGGCAAAACCGAGGTTGCGATGCGGGCCGCCTTCAAGGCGGTCATGGATGGCAAGCAGGTGGCGATACTGGTGCCGACAACCATTCTCTGTCAGCAGCATTTTGAATCCTTTCGCGAACGCATGACGACCTTTCCGGTAACCATCGAAATGCTCAGTCGTTTTCGAACCCGCAAGGAGCAGAACGAGACCATTCGCAAACTCCGGACCGGCCAGGTCGACATCATCATCGGCACCCATCGCCTGGTGCAGCAGGACGTGAGCTTCAAGGACCTGGGCCTGGTCATCATCGATGAAGAGCAGCGCTTCGGGGTGAAACATAAAGAACGGCTTAAGGACATCAAACAGCTGGTCGATGTACTGACCATGACGGCTACCCCGATTCCACGCACCCTCTACCTCAGCCTCACCGGGGCAAAAGAGATGAGCACCATCAGCACGCCGCCGCGGGACCGTCAACCGATTGAAACCTTTGTGCGCCATTGGGATGACGAGATTGTGCGTAAGGCTATCCTGCGCGAGCTGAACCGCGAAGGGCAGGTCTTCGTCCTGCACAATCGCGTGCAGACGATTCGGACGATGGAAAAACAGCTGAAGACCCTGGTCCCGGAAGCCAAAATCATCGTGGCCCATGGCCAGATGCCGGAGGCGCGCCTGGAAGAAGTCATGCAGCGCTTCATCATCGGGGAATACGACGTCCTGTTGTGCACAACCATCATCGAAAGCGGGGTCGATATACCGAATGCGAACACAATGATCATCGACCGGGCGGATCGCTTCGGCCTGGCGGAGCTGTATCAGCTGCGCGGTCGGGTCGGCCGCTACAAGAACAAGGCCTATGCCTACCTGATGGTCCCGGAAAAGAGCGCGATGCGGGCCATCGCTCGTCAGCGCATCCGTGCGATCCAGCGCTACTCCAGTCTCGGAGCCGGTTTTAAACTGGCCCTGCGCGATCTGGAAATTCGGGGTGCGGGCAACATCCTGGGTGCACAACAGAGCGGCCATATTGCCGCCGTGGGATTCGATCTGTACTGCCGTCTGCTCGACCGAACTGTGAAGATGCTGAAGAACGAGAAGGTTCCGGACCTGGTCGATGTCACCTTACGCATCGACTGGCTGGACATGTCCACGAGTCTGACCGATTACGAATCGGCCTGTGTGATCCCGGTAGACTATGTGGAAGAGGAAGGCATGCGCGTCGATTTGTACAAGTCGATATCCTCCCTGAGTACCCCGTCAGATATCAAGCGCCTAGCCGGGGAGCTCAAGGATCGCTTTGGACGCCTCCCCCAACCGGTAAAGAACCTGCTTGCGGTGGCCAGCATCCGGGTCCAGGCCTCGCGCAAGGGCATCAAGGAGATCGATGTGCGAGGGGACAAAGTCATGCTGGTACGCCAAGGCGATTACCTCTCGGTCAACGGACGTTTTCCCCGCCTCACCACTGAAAAACCGAATCAAAGGCTGGAGGAGATTGAACAGATCATTCGCAAATGCTGATCGATGGTAACCGTACACGTCCTGCGGAAGTTGATTTAGGAGCCGGGGTCGTCAACCGAACTTAGGTCAGAGCCTGAAAAAGGCTGGATGTCAGACGAAAACAACGTGCCCACAGGATAACGATTTCGCCCCTTAAACCGACAATCTCCAATTTTATCGAGCGAAGGTCACAAGGGTAGCAAGGTTGCGCCTGTGGATCGGGTGTCGATGACGCTCGGGATCATCGGCCTGGCACTGTTTGGACAGACCTGGTGGCGGCTGAAGCGCCCGTAGATGGATCTGTAGCTGCACTCGTGAGAGCGTGGATATATATTTCCCACCTTCTTACGAAGGCAGCTACTCGTACGAAAACCCTGGCTGCCAATCCTTCACGCCATCGGCCAGGAGATCGAACAGATGCCAGGCTGGGCAATAGGCATCACCTGGACCAAACACCGCTTTGGCAACACGCGTGATATTGCCGGCGGTATCCCGGGTAAAGGTGGAGACACCGGGCATGGCCCCGCCCCACCCCTCATTCCAGAAGCCCATATCCTGGATGAAGGTGCTTCCGTCCGCAGATACCATGGTGAATCGCCAATTGCGCCCCAGTGCGAACCCTTGCTGTTTTTCAACCGGATCGGGTGAAATCAAGGCCAGGCCTGTCCGGTTCTGGAGCTGGTCGACGATGCCATTCAACCCGTCGGCCCAGAGCGTGCAATACGGACAGGTACTCCCCATGTTGTGGATAACCATGAGATCGGTTTGATCCCCAAAGAGATCCAGCAGCTGCACCTTCCCGCTTTCACCTTGCAGCGTGTAGTTACCAATGCGTTCGGCTGGATGATCTTTTCGCAGCGCGACCAGCTCGGCCTGTTTAAGGCGAATCTCCTCTTCGAGGGTAGCTATCTTTTCTTCGTTCACGTGCGTCTCCTGATTTTGCGCTTGCAGCTCGTCTATGATTCCCTTTTGTTCATAACTTACCTTGAGCCTCTACCCTAAAAAAGCATTTATTCTCGCAGCTGGTTACGGAACCCGGATGGAACCGCTGACGCGCCAGCTCCCCAAGCCGCTGATGCCGTTCTGGAACAAGCCGATTCTTCAACATTCGATTGAGATGCTGGCGAGCTGGGGCGTGGAGCAAGTGACGGTGAATGTGCATCACCGTGCCGAACAGATCATTTCCTGGTTGCTGGCCTACGCCCGTACGCCCGGTGCACCGCAGATTCAGCTATCCATCGAACCGGACATTCTCGGCACCGGCGGGGCACTCATCAAAGCGGATTGGTTTCTATCGGATGGAGCACCCTGCTGGATGTTCAACGCTGATGTCGTTGCTCAGGTCGACCCCGAGCCACTGGTCAAAGCCTTTGCCCACAGGCAGCGTCCGCTTGCTGCGTTGTGGATGCACGAAGCGCGTGGGCCGCGAACCGTACGCGTTGAAAAGGATCGCATCACTAATTTTCATGTCGATGATCCGGGCGGACCGGACACGGCCACCTTCTGCGGGCTGCAAATTCTCGATCGGCGTGTGTTAAAACACCTGCCCAAGAACGTCTGTTTTTCGTCGATCATCCAGGCGTATCGGGCGGGCATGGAAGAGGGGGAAACCATCGCTGGCATCCAGGTGCCCGGCGCCTGGTGGCATGATCTCGGCACGCCTGAACAATATCTGCATGCCCACGCCGAAGCATGGGACGAAAGGAAGACCCTCCCCTTCATTTCACGCGCGGAAGAAAAGCGGATTCGCCAGCTGAACCGGAACAATATCCATGTCGAGGGGTTTGCCTGTGTAGACCCGACGAGCACGGTTGCGCAAGGTGCTCGCTTACGCAACAGCGTGGTCTGGTCGGGTACGCGCCTGGGCGCTCAGGCGCGCTTGAGCGATGCGGTCGTCGGCCGGAACACCAACGTAGCCACGTCGGCACGTGGCGTGGTGGTGCCCGCGTCGCTCGCACTGGAAGCGCGCGAAACCGACATGCTGGGCGAGCTCAAATGGAATGCGCAGCGGACAACGGTTCAGGTGCTCCCGGCACGGGGATCCGATCGCTCCTACCTCCGCCTCAACTCCGGCACACGACACAAAGCCATCCTGGTGCGATATGGCATCGACCGGGGTGAAAACCAACATAGCGTGGACTTCGCCCACTTCCTGCAAGGTCAGGGGGTGCGGGTGGCGAAGGTCCTGAGCGATGACCCGATCGCCCGGCTAACCCTGCTTGAAGACCTGGGTGACGTGCATCTACTGGACATGGTAGACGAAGGCCACATGCTCTGGGTCCAGCGCTTCTATGCACGCGTGCTGGATCAGCTCGCGCTCATGCACGCCTCGGCTCCCGCCGCGCTCAAGGCGAAGCTCCCCTTGCAAGTGCCCTTCTCACCCACCCTGTACCGATGGGAGCGTAATTATTTTGCGGAACAGTTTCTCCAGCCCCTGGCGGGATGGACGACCCGGCGCTCAGCGCCCCTGCTCAAAGAACTCCAGGGTTTGGATGTCTGGTTACTTAATGCGGCACCTGCGCTGATCCACCGGGACCTGCAATCGACCAATGTGTTGGTCAACCGAAATCTGCCGGCCTTCATCGATTTTCAAGGCATGCGGATTGGGGCAGCCGCCTACGATCTGGCCTCGTTGCTCGCGGACCCCTATGCGATGCTGCCCCTGGATCAGCAACTGCGTCTGCTCATCTATTACGCCCAAATCACGGGTGACCATACGGTCGTCGAACAGTTCTGGCCGGCCTGTATTCAACGCCTCTCCCAGGCCCTGGGGGCTTTTGGACGGCTCGGGAGATCACCAAACACCCGTCGATTTCTGGAATATATCGGACCAGCCCTGCTGATGATGGAACGTGCACTGGATCATATGCACGGCTATGATACCCTCCGAAAGGCACTCCCCGAATTGCGCGAACAATTTCCATTGTAACGGTTTACATTCACGTGCGGGCTTTCTATAAGGGGGTTCAAGGTTATGATGGATCTCCCCAGAACTCGACCCGGAAAAGAATTTGTCGGACTTAATCAAGAAATATAAAGATGAGCTGAATTCGCTCGCGGAAGGTCTTCCGTTCAAATGCATCGAGCTCCCTGAATATAAACGGGCCAGTTACGATCCCGCGATCATTCGGCAGCCTCGCATCTTTACCCGATCCGACTCGTCCACCCAGGCCATCGGCCGTTTTTTGATGGAACAAGGCACGGTGGAAATCCTCAAGCCCGAGATGACCATCGCCCTGTTCACCGAAATGCATTGGTGTGCATGGACCATCACGAAGATACCCCGGAAGCGTTACCAGGGCGAAGATGAGTACAAAGCAGCGGTCGTGCAATCGCGCCGCTTGATTTCGCGTATGGAAGCCGCCGAAGAGGAGTTGTTCATCGCCAATCGTCGCCTGGTGGTAAGCTGCATCAAACCGTTTTACTGGATCGGCCAGGTATGGATCGCCGACTTCCTCCAGGAAGGCTCCAAGGCTCTCTCCAACGCCATCCGGAAATTTGATTTCACCCGCGGCACCCCCTTCTATGCATATGCCCAGAAATCGATTCAAAATCGGCTCCGCAACTTTTTCCGTGACCATATCCGTTCGGGCAGCCTGGGCATTCGCCCGACCGAGGATATGATCAAGATCAAAGCGGCCATGGACAAATTCAAGGACGATCACCAGGACGATCCGTCACTGGGCATGCTCGTGCAGATGACCGACCTCACCGAGGAGCGGATAAAAAAATTGCGGCCACTGGTCAACCAATGGGTACGCATGCCCGCCCCACCCGTCTCACTCGACGCCCTGGTTGGCGACAGCACCAGCAGTCTTCACGAGCTGGTGGAAGATATGGATGCTGAAAGCGCGTTCAAGGCTGCCGAGAAGGATGAAGTCTGGGGCGCGGTTAGCAAGTTGCCCGATCGGGCGCAGTACATTCTTCGCTTGCGCTTCATGGAGGGTCGTACCCTTGAAGAAACCGGACAGATGCTCAATCTGACCCGGGCACGGATCAAACAGATTCAAGATGATTCCCTGCGAAAATTACGCCAGATTCTCAAACGCGGCGTAAACGACCCCAACATGTAAGCCGGGATTCGGTCCGGCTTGCTTGCTGCTGTTCTACCGCTTATCGGCTGCTTACTTTTTCACCCAATCGGGCAAGTTCAATTCCATTCGTTTGATCAGGCCCTGCACATCGCTCCAGACCGCCTTCTTCGAAGCGGACTGAGAGGAGATGTAGACCGGGTCAAACGTACAAAGCATATCGACCCCGTGTATTTTTTTCCAACGCCCACGCATCATGGAAATGTCACCCCGGGGCATAAACACCTTTAGCGCGGGATTGCCCATACTCAAAATAGCCAGGGGGGTAAGATCGACAATTTGAGGCACGCTCTCCATCTGTTGCGGCGCATCTACAAAAGCATACCCGACCGCCCGTAGAATCTTGTCCATCAATTCGCGCGGCTCCCCCTCGAAGGCATCCGCCGTGCTGACGACGGCGAGGCGTGTCTGTAACACGGGCAGCTCGTCGTTGCACTCCGGCATCCGCTCGGCAATCACGAAACGAAGCGCTCCCGTGTCCAACGCGGATGGGGCGGCGACCGGCTTGGGGATGGGTGCGGAGGCCACGCTACGTGATGGCGTTTGTGCGGTTGAAATCTCTGTGCGCCCCCAGTTGCTCAACCCGATCAGGTGTTCAGGCTGCACGTTGAGCACGCGCTGGCCTTCTTCCTTACGCCAGTCCAGATACCCGACCAGGTCGGCGACCAGCCCAACCACGGCGGTTTCTTCTTCACTCATTCCATTCGCAGACATTTGATCAGATGATGCATATCCTCCGGCATCGGCGCGACAAAATTCAAACGTTCGTTGGTCGTGGGATGGCAAATATCCAGCTCTGCCGCGTGGAGCATCTGTCGATCAACCGGACTGGGCAACTCCGTCCGCCGCCGTTTTCCGTAAACGTGATCCCCGACAATCGGATGGCCAATAAAGGTCATATGCACCCGAATCTGGTGGGTCCGCCCGGTTTTTATATCGACTTCCAGGAAGGTATGCCGAGGAAAGGTCTCGAGCGTCCGATACGTGCTGATGGCGTGGCGACCTCCATCCATATTCGCCGCCATTTTTTTACGGTTGTTCGGATTACGCCCCACGGTTGTCTTAATGGTTCCGGTTTCAGGAATGGGATGATCCCAAACGACGGTCAGATACCGCTTCCGTGTCTCACGATTTTTAAATTGAAGCGCCAGGTGTCGCAAGGCCATTTCCGTTTTGGCCACCACCAGCACGCCACTGGTTTCCTTGTCCAACCGATGGACGATACCCGGACGAATCTCGCCACCGATCCCGCGTAAGTCTTCGCAGTGATGCAACAGCGCGTTCACCAGGGTGCCCGACCAATGGCCCGCGGAAGGGTGCACCACCATGCCTGGCGGCTTGTTGATGACGATAATATCGGGATCCTCATAGAGCACGCTCAGCGGGATATCTTCCGCTTCCACCTGCGTGGCTACCGCTTCAGGCACGTTGACTGAAATGGTATCGGCCTCTTTGAGCGTATAGTTCCGCTTCACCTCAGCCCCATTTACATGGACGTCCCCACTGTCGATCAGCGACTGGATGCGCGAACGGGAAAGTTCTGACATGCGCTCCGCCAACCAGGCATCCACCCGGATGCCGGCGTCATATGGGATCACGATAAATTCAGGCATCCAAGGCCTTTCGGGGACGCGTCAAAAACCAGCAGGCAATACCGGAGATGAACAGGCCGATGCTGACCGACTGGGCCATGTCAAACTGACCCGCCGCCATGCGATTATCACCCCGGAGGAATTCGTTGAGAAAACGAAAGACTGGGTAGGTCATCAGGTAGATCGCGGCGATGCGACCAGGGACTTCGTTCTTCAGGTAGAGCTTCAGCAGGACAACATAGAGGAGGAAATTAAACCCGGACTCGAGTAACTGGGTCGGATGAACCATCTCACCCGTAACCCGAAGCTTCACGGCCCAGAAGGCTTCGGTAGGACGACCGTAACAGCAGGCATTGAAATAGCATCCGATGCGGCCGAAGGCATGCCCAAGGGGCACGGCGGTGATAATGTAGTCCGCCAGCTTGAGCATGGGTTCCTTCTTCAACCGGGCGTACAACACACCGGCTGCGATACATCCGAACAAGCCGCCATAATAGATCAAGCCCCCCTCCCAGAGTCGAAAAATCGCCGCGGGCTCTTGTACAAACTGATCCCAGGCGGAGACCACATAGGCCAACCGCGCACCAAGCACACCACCGAGCATCAGCCAGAGCGCGAGATCGGAAGCCGTTTCTGCGGATCGGCCTTCTCGCCTGGAGAGAAAGCTCCAGTGAATCACTGCAGCCAGGAAGCCAAGGGCGAAGAACACTCCGTACCAGTAGACCTGCCAACCAAATATATTAAAGGCTTCACGTTGCATTGAACAGGCAAGCTAAGCCGGACCCGCTCATCCGTAAACCAAAAACCTTGGCTCGTCTCGTCCGGCATACGCCTGAAAAGTGTCCTTTTACATTGTCTATCAAAGCCATTGCCGATAGCTTCCCTGCGTGAATATGGTCCCTCTATGAGTAGCAATGCCGGTATTAAAACGGAAAGCGTGGATGTGGTCGCATGTCATTCGTGCGGCCTTGAACTCGATGTTTCCGAATTTGAGCTCTTCACCCGAATTGAATGCCCACAATGCCAGACGGAACTCGCTGTACCCGGTCGCTTGAGCCACTTCGTACTACTCGATGAACTGGGCCAGGGCGCGATGGGAACCGTATATCTCGCCGTCGATGAAAACCTCGACCGGCAAGTGGCCCTCAAGGTCATGCGTGAAGAGTATGGCGTTAACGAAGATGCCCTCGCCGCACTGCAAAGCGAGGCCGTCGCTGCGGCAGCGTTGAACCACAAGAACGTGGTTCAGGTTTATGAATTTGGTCAGTCCATCAACCAACCCTTCATCGTTATGGAGCTAGTGAATGGAGGTCGCCTCGATCTCGAAATGGCGGCAGGCAAACCACTGAACGAGCAATTCGTGCTCAAAGTGGCCGGTGAAGTGTCCGAAGGTCTCGCCGCAGCCCAGGCGGCCGGACTCACACACGGCGACATCAAGCCCGCGAACATTATGTTCGACAAAAAAGGCAATGCGAAGGTAGTGGACTTCGGCCTGGCACGCTTTGGCGGCGGCAAACCGGGCGAAGTATGGGGAACCCCATTTTATATTGCCCCAGAAAAAGCCAAGGGAAAGTCCGAGGACTGGCGCTCCGACCAGTACAGCCTCGGCGCAACCCTCTGGCATGCGCTCTCCGGCTACCCGCCGTTTGATGGCGCCACCCCCACCGATGTGGTCGTTGCTCGATTGAAAAACCCGGTGCCCAGCCTGCAGGAAACCAACCCCCTGATCACCAAGGAAACGGCGGAGATCATCGAACGCATGATGGCGCCTTCGCCGGCCCGTCGTTATCCAACGTATGCTTCCGTGCATGCCGATCTGGATTCAGCACTCCATGCGAGTTCGCGGGCCAGTGAGGAGCGCCAAGCGAATGAAGCACGTACCACCACGAGCAAAAAGAAGATGAACCCGGCGATCCCGATCCTCATCACGACCCTCGTCGTGTTGACGACCCTTGCCTGCATATTTGTTTATCAGAAAAAGCAGACGAGCAAAAATTTACCCAAGCCACCACGTGTAATCGGAGGCGGAACACCCGGACAAACCCTCGTCGCCCGCCGTAGCGTCAAAGCACCCTACTTGCGCGGGGAAAAGCGCAACCTGAAGAAGGCCATGGATCTATACGCCGAGGGCAGCTCATTCGGCGCCCAAAGCACCCTGGTTAAGTTGCGGGACACCATGGTGGATGGCGTGGAAGACTCCGGCCAGAGCAGTGCCTGGACCAGTATCATGATGGGCTTCATCCTCGTGATGGAAAAAAGCGGCTCGGCCACCGAGGAATTCGACCGGGTGCTCAAGAAAAAAATTGAGTACAAAGATGGCGTTGAACCGGTGGAATCCCCCAAGCTGATCGCCCAGTTCATGAAAGGTGATATCAATGAAGAGGCCTTCACCGCCCAGTCTGCCGGAGCGGAAATCTGGTTCGTCGGGATGCGTGATTTCGCCATTGGCCTGGCCAAACTCACGGACAACAAGCCTAAATTGGCTGCACCGCATCTGAAAAAGTTTATCGCCACCGAACTGGATAACGAAACAGACTGGGTGGGGTATCTCAGGCCCATCGCCAAAGCCAAGCTCGAAGAAGCCGGACAGTAGGTCAGTCATGGAAAAGCTTAACCAGCGTTGCTGCAAGCCGTGTGCGGGCGGCACCCCCCCCCTCTCCGCTGTGGAGGTAAGCGCCTTACTCGACCAGATCCCCGGATGGGAAATCCAGGATGGCCAACTGGTGGGTGCGTTTAGCTTTAAGAACTACTATCACACCACCGCCTTCGTGAACGCGGTCGTCTACCTTGCCCACCAGGAAGACCATCACCCGGACATCTCCTTCGGATATAAGACCTGCACCATTCACTTCATAACGCATTCCATAGGCGGCTTGTCCGAGAATGACTTTATCTGCGCCGCGAAAATTCAAGCGTTGAGGTCGTAACGCGGAAACCTTATTCTGCCAATACACGGAAATAGCGACGACGCGCACTCGGCTCTAAGACAAGCTCTATACGATTGGCCAGCACCGTGTAGTCCTGCACTTCCGACCAGGAACTCAAATCGATCGAAACTTCCACCCGAATGCGCCGTGTCGTCGCGGTGACCTCTAGGGTCATCATGCCAGCTGTTGATTGATAGGGCACAACCATAAAAACCGATGCCGCATCGCGGGGATGTGTCCCCACAAACGCTTCCTGCCCATTACTCAGTCCATCCCCATCGTAATCCGCCTCAGCGGTCTGACTGAGATTGGTAAAATACGTCACCTCCCAGGCATCCGAGAGTCCATCCAGATCCGTATCGTCCGGCGGCACCGTAAACGTGGCTTCGATCAATGGACTCCAGACATCGTTGGTGGAGAGAACTCGCGCTTTGACCACCGTCGTATTCACATTGGTCAGGCCAAGGCTTTCAGTATACGGCAACCCACTCGGCAGGGAGGTAAAGGATGCGCGCGGATCGTTACCATCGATCGTGTAGTAAATGGTTCCCGAGCTGTTGAGGTTCGTCATACTCACCTGGAAATCCAGGGGTACGATGCCCCCCTGACTGCTGAGGTCGGGGGCAAGCATATCCAGCCAGAGCCCCTTCGCCTTGAGCTGGTTGAGAAAGATATCCCTGCGTTGAGGGAAATAGGTGCCGATGATCCACTCCTGATACGGATCGTAGTGTTTATCGCGATGGAACAGGTCGAAATCCGCCGGCGTGTACGCACCGGGATTCACATCACGCCGAAAATCGCCCCATCGGGCTGATTCCGCCACGACCGCCGGATGCACTTGATCACGCCGATCCAGCCAGCGGCGAAGGTTCCGCTCCGTGGTGAGCACGCCATCGTTAAAGAAGTGCTTCTGCACCCGGTCGGCAAAGAGGATTCGGTATTCCGCCTGCTCGGCCAGCTTCTGATGTAATCGCGATGGTTTGTTCGCCGCATTGATTCCGGTTTTATTCCTCGAAAGAATCTGATTGAAGTCCGGTTGTGCCGGGGGGGTACCCTGGTGCACCGAAATACTGAGTTCCGCGTCCCAACTGAAGAACTGATACCCCGCGCCGGGCTCCCGCTTACGGCCCGCATACCAGTTGTGGCCATCCCAGTCATCGTTACCGGTGAAAAAATTCAATAACATGTAATCCGCCAGATTGGTTGCATCCAGGTACTGGAGAATATTCGTATACGCCGTCTCCGCCGTGACCCCGGCATTCGCCAGCGCCATCATGGTGTTCCACGCGCTTAAGTCGCCGTCGACGGCTTCATTTACATTCTGCGCATCGAAATCTTCACGCTTGCCGCCATAATATTCCGCCATGAATGGTGCGGAAGGACGTTCGCTGGGATTATAGAGGCCCCAATACAACCCGTTAATGTAGAGGTGGGCATACATGCCATGCGGCGACGGATGCGCCATCTCATTCTGGCTGTCACGCATGAATTGATCCCTGACATACTGAGCACGCGTGCACTGATACCAATGACGGTGCGTCCAGGAATTGTTAAAATGCGCACGGAGAATAAGGGTGTCGAAGGTGTCGGTCGCGCCCTCGCTCGCCGGCTGATCCTTGAACAGCTTGTACACCAGTTTTCCGGGGCCGTAATCCTTTTTAAACAACAGGCGAAAGTTGTGCTTGGGGATATCTGGATTCCGACCGGACCCACCTTGAATCCGCAGACCACAATTAATCTGGAATCCCGTGCGGCCATCGGGATGAATGAGCTCGACCGATGCGGGGCGCTCCCAGCCGACCCCTTCCGCCAGTGGATTATCATACATACCCGTTGCTCCGAAAAGGTTGTCCATTTCGGTCACGATCGAGATCGTTGGGATCGCCTGCAAATCGTCAACGATCGTGTTGCGGTACACATTGGTGAACAGGTTGCTGACCCCGATCACATCCGGATCCATTTCGTAATCGGCCACCACCCCGGCCCAGGTCGTGGGCCAACCCGGAGGATTCGCCGGCTGACTCATCACATCCGCTGGAAAAATATAGGTCTGGGTGTCGACATCCGTAGAAAACCATCCCGGACGAAAAGCGGCTGCCCGCAGCAAAGTCGTGGTCTGGATCGGAATGGGATTGGTATAAATCAGACCGTTCGTGGCGGTCGGCGTCGTGAAATCCAGGGTATAGCGTATTTCGACATCCGCGGTGGCACTCGTAATCGCGACGGTGAACGCATTGCTGTAAAATCCACGGTCGACCGAGAATTTGGTATCCGAAACGATGCCCTCAAAAGATGAGTCATTCGCGGTCCCGGGGGTGGGATCGGCGAAATAACCCACCGCCCCTCCTGCAGCGGTCCCGTAAGAGAAATCCACTTCCTGGGGAGGAAACATGGGAGCATAGGCCTGCACGGTCGTGCCGGAAGGATTCAGCAGCGCCAGGTATTCGCCGTCCGCATCCAGCTTGAAATTCGTGTGATGATAACCCGCGCCATCCACGTAGGTATTCGTGGTCTGACCCGAAGCAAACAGAATCACATACCCCCGGGCGGGCAGAATAATCATTGGAGCGATCCACTTCGTACTTAAGGTCGAGTCGGTCAGCCGCCAGCCCGCCATGTCCACCGCAATCCCATTGGGATTATACACTTCAATCCAGTCACTGGACGCACCGTCTCCATCCTCTAACCCCGAATCGTTCGAAGCCATGAATTCGGTAATGACCAGATCGAATAAGGCGCCATCCACGGTCGCCTGCGCATACGCGGAGGAGTTTCCGACCGCGTTACTCGCGGTCAGCTGGAACAAGGTCGTGACATCCACGGTGACATTCGTACTCCCATTGGTCACTACCGCGCCAATCCCCGGCTCGATCATGACCGACGTCGCATCCTGAACCGCCCAGCTCACGCTTACCAGTGCACCGGAGGAGACGTTGACCGGAGACACGGTGAAGAGATCGACCCGTGGAGGACTTGCGGAAACTTCCAGGAAATTCTGCAGCACGTCCGCGGCGTCGATGGCCTTCCCCTGGTAGAAACGAAAGGCCGCGATTTCGCCGTTGAAGGGTGTCATGGTCCCTGCGGGATAGACGCTGTCACCCGAGTAGGTCGAGTTGGCCTGCCCCAGCCCGGAGCCGTTCGAGCCGGCAAAGTTGGTGTAGCCCGAAGCAAAGTGGTTCGATGCACTGAGGGCGCCCCCATTCAAATACAGCACATTATCACCTGCACCCGCGGCCAGAAAATCGATCACCGCGACCAGCTGGTGAAACCGACCTGCCGCATCCGGTGGCAGGGTTATCGTGGTCTGCATCTGGTTTGCGCTGCCGGTCTGGCTGAAAAAATGCAGTCGATCCGCTTCGAGGAGAACGCTTGTACCATTGCCATTCCCTCCGAGTTCAAACAGGACGTGATTACCGATGAGATCGGTCGGCCTGAACCACAGTTCGAAGCTGGTATCCTGGCCGGAGCCCAGCGTACTGCCTCCCGTCGTGGTCGCCGCGGCCGCCGGGAAAACATATGCCTGGGTGAAGTTGGGCATCCCTGCATCACTTACCTCCAGCGGGGCCTGGGCGCCGGAAAATCCCCAGTTAAAATTGATCGTATCGAGGCTATCTTCCCAAATGGCATCATCATCCCCATCCGGCGCTACACCGGCAACGAAGAACTTGGTGAAGCCGGGTACCGCCTGCTGAGCTTGTGCGGCAAACGCTCCGCATATCAGGAGGCAACAAAGATGGATCACCAGGCGGTTCATCGTTTGCGATGCACGCTCACTTTCTCCAGTACGGCCCGCCCGTTGCACACTTCAACCACAAGGGGAAGTTCGCCCAGGTCGAGCTGGTTCAAGAAACACCCGACATGGATGCTGCGCGCATCACGCAGGTACATTCGCTTGCCGTGTTCCAGGGGCGTGCCGGTTTTGCCCGCGCGTATGAGAAGATAACAATCCGGCCCGCCGAACACCATGCGCACCTGCAGGACCACATCCAGAATCGGCTCCGGGGCAACACGCTGAGACCAGATACGGCGCGTTTCACCTTCACGCCCTTCCAGGACAATCTCGGGCGCGTACGCTTCCACCTGCGTATTGGTTTCCGGGTCGAAATCGTTTCGAGCCTGCTCGGAAAATACCTGGGGCATGATCAGGAGCTGGAGGGGGAGCAGGAGGGGGAGGAGCAAGAGGTACGTGACCCGCACACGCATGGGTGCACCAGGGGGGGGCGACAGCCGCCGGGGACCTCTTGCGTTTCTGAATTCATTCATACCTTAGTATATTCCAAAAGATGTGGTCGCGTTGATGGCACCTCGACATTTAACGCGTTAGTATTCCGATCCACTACTTATGAAACAACACCTCTACGAGATTTCGAACATACTGCTCATCCGTCAAACCGACCTTACTCTCCTCCGGGAACACCCGGTAGCCTTTAAAATGGTCGGCGAGATCGGCGAAGAGTCGCAGACGGTCCTTGTCCTGAAATTCCGTACGCCGCAGGACCGCGTCCAGCGCGAGGTTGGCTTCCTCAGGACTCACGCGTTGCTTCAAGCGTGCAATCAAATGCGGATGCCCCTTAAAGGAGTTGTATTTGTCGCTTTGAATCTGATCGAGCTCGGGCTCCATGCGCCGCACCTGATTCACCACAATCGTGTTGGCCACCAGGTCGCCTAGACGCTTTCCGTGTCGATTGAGCATAACCGTAATGCCTCCAACCAGATAGAAGACGGGAAACGCATCCAGCACCCGGAAAAGATTCCGCACCGTGACCTGGCTGAACTGCAGCCGAAGCCCCTGCTCGTCCATGACCCGAATGCGCATCATCCGTTTGCCAATCGTCTGCCCTTTGTATTGCCACTCCTGGATGATGAAGTAGGCAAATCCCAAGAGGAAGAAAAGCATCGCGGTAAGCAGGCGAGCCATGTCGGGAGCGAGTAGAAACAGGGGGGTCAGAACCTGCGACAACATCGTATGGACCGCGATCAGGATGATTGAATCAATCAGGACCGCCAGCATACGCGAAACCGGTCCGGCGAGTGGCAGGGAAAACTCCACGCCTTCAGGCGTGCGTATCCGCATCTGGTCCAACTCTACGATCTGCATAGATTGGATTTAGCAGGCATGTGAAATGCGTGCAAGACCGGGCATACATTATCCCAGTCCCGCCCGAAGGGCGTTCTCAGCTATTCGGTGTGCGGCCTCGCCAAACGAACAGGCCCACTCCTGGCTGAAGAAATTGATGACGCGTTTGACATCCGATGGTCGGGCCGGCCGGCCATCCACCTGCACACACGGTCCGTCAGTCTCCGTCAGGATTCGCTCAGGATGCATGGCCCGGATCAATTTCTTGCCCGAGCGGGAGGAGATCATGGCCGGGTTTATGGAGAAATAGCAGCCGGTGGCCGACCCCACGTTTTCCTCGCTGCCACTGAACCAATGCAGGATAATCGCTCCTGGAAAGTCGCCGGCAACGCGTGAAATGACGTCATTGGCTGCCCGGCGCGAATGAATACTGATGATTTTGTTACCCGCATCCGCGCAGGCGGAGAGGATGTCATCGAAGACGGCGCGCTGCAGCGCTCGCTCATCCTCGTTTTCGGTAACATAATCGAGGCCGATCTCGCCTACGTAGTTTGTCTGGGGCAACAGCTCGAGAAAACGATCCAACTGGGGCGCCAGGCGGACGATATCATGAGGCAGTAGACCCAGCGCGGGATGGATGTGGTCATTGTTCCGTGCGAGCTCGCAACATGCGGGAAAGTGTTCGGGCTCGGTCGTGACCAGCGTAACCGCTATCGCCTGGGCTTCGATCTCCCGGAGCAAGCCGGGTACATCATCGTAAAAATTTACGTGGCAGTGTGTATCAAACAACATCGGCAGTGAGGATGTTTATCGCTTCGGCGGCGGCGACAAAGCCGAATGTGCCGGTGACGAAGCTAGCCGTTCCATATCCGCTCGCGCAATCCAACTTCAAGTTGGTGTCAGGAGTCAGGGTTTTACAGACCGTTCCATCCGCTTGTGGATAGACCATTGGCTCATCGCTGAACACACAGGAGATATGCCATTTCTTTCTGGGATTCCGCGGAAAGCGGTGGCGCTGCCGCAGGCGCTTGCGCACCTTTTTCAACAGGGGGTCGTCAAACGAACGTGCGAGATCGACCTTCTTCACCCGCGTGGGATCACGACGCCCGCCCGCACTGCCCATCACCACGACCGGAATGCCGCGCATTTTACACTCGACGATCAACTGACACTTCTTGATCACCACATCAATGGCATCGATCACAACATCATAGCCCATCGACAACAACTCAGGCGCGGTTTGCTCATTAAAGAACATGTGTTGCTCATGCAGGATGCACTCGGGATTGATTGCCCGGATGCGACTCGCCATGGAAACGACTTTGGGCTTCCCTATTTCGCCATCCAAGGCGTGCAGCTGGCGGTTCACGTTGCTCACGCAAACATCGTCCAGATCAACCAGAGTGATGGTCCCAACCCCGGACCGTGCAAGGGCTTCAGCCACCCACGATCCGACCCCACCCACGCCGATGACCGCCGCGTGGGAATTCCGCAGACGCTCGAGCCCCTGTTGACCATACAAACGGGCAATGCCGCTGAATCGGAAATTGAAGTCGGCTTCAGGTTTCATGCCTAGCTTTGTACCCTTTAAGATGGAACAGCCTCCGAGTGGCCGGCCTCAGACAGAATGGATTTCAGACCCCATATGTGTGTTGGTAAAATCGGTGGTGGAAAAAACAGGCAGGCGGGTACGCCATGGTCCGGAGGAGGATTCAGTCTTCGCCGAACTTGCTGTTCACGAGATCGACCAGCGCATCGGCGGCCGCATCGGCATCTTCGCCTTCAGCCGTAATCTTGATCACGCTCCCTTTATCGGCCTGAATGGTGACCAGCGCCATAATACTGGTCGCGGGAACGGGTCCATTACCTCGGCAACACACCGTGACTTTGGCTTTAAACTGGCCAGCGGTTTTAACGAACATGCCTGCAGGCACGAGATGGAATCCATACTCGTTCTGTACCGTGACTTCTTTGCAAATGGGCTCTGACATACTACTTATCGCTATTCAGTTTCTTCATGGAATTGATCAAATTCTGGTTGAAATCCTTGACAGCATCGTGCCCCAGAATCCGGAGTTTTTGATTCATTGCCGCAACCTCAATGACATTTGACATGTCTCTACCAGCACGAACGGGGAGGGTTACTAGCGGAATTTCAACTTGAAGTAAAGTGCGGGTTTGGGGGCTCATCTGGACCCGATCGAGGTCATCATCCTCGGTAGGTGCGTACAGCCTGATGATCAAATCCAGCTGTTTTTCCTGTGTTATGGAGGCCATCCCAAAGAGACTGGGCACATTGATGATGCCGAGCCCTCGAATTTCCATGTGGTATCGGGTGATGTCGGGGGCACTTCCAACGAGGCGGCTGCGGTTATCCCTGTGAAAGATGGTCATATCATCCGCCACCAGACTGTGCCCGCGTTCAACCAGCCCGAGGGCCGCTTCGCTTTTGCCGACACCGGGGTCACCCTCAATCAACACACCCACACCCAGGATATCCAGCATGCTGCCGTGAAGGCGAATAGTCGGGGCCGCGAGGTTTTCAAGAATCAACGTGGCTTGGTTGATGAAGCGACCCGTGATCAAAGGCGAACGCAAGACCGGTGTGTGATATGCTTCGGCGAGTTCCAGCACGGCTTTGGTCGGTCGTCGGCTTCGGGTGAAAACCAGGCAAGGGACGCTCTGACTCAGCACCCCTTCCAACCTGCGCATGCGCTCGTCTTTATCCAACGATTTCAGGTAGGTGTTCTCGGCCAGACCAAAGACCTGGACACGATTGTTGGCAAAGTATTGAAAAAAATTGGCCAGGGCCAGCCCCGGTCGATTAATCGCCTCTTCACGAATGACGCGATCCACGTATTTCTTGCCGCCCTCAACCACAATCGGCACCTGGTGCTGTTCGGCGGCGACAAGAAAGTCCTTTATTGAAACGCTCATAGAATCGTGTCGGCGTTCAAACCGACCAGCTGACTGGAGATCAGGGCGCCCGAAGAAACGGACGCCCTGTCGAAAGGTTACTCGGAGGTCGTGTGAGCTTCTAGCTCGCCGAGACCCTCATTTTGTTTGTGATTCTGGATCTTGTCACGATGCTTACGCAGCTGCTTCTGCGCCTTGCCGAGAGCGGATTCAATGGAAAAATACATATCGTCGGATTCTTCCTTGCCTTCAACCCGAATGTGGTTCTTGGCCTGGACGACGACCTCCGCGAAATGGCGATACTTCTCAACATCCATGATCAAGTGTACATGCTCAATCCGGGGGAATTCCGCCAACGCATTCTCAACAGCCTGTTGGGCATGATCGCGCAGCGCAGGGGTAACTTCCATGTGGCGACAAGTAATGTTTACTTTCATCATTTACTCCGTGTTTGTTGTTCTAGTCTTCGTCTCTAGTGTTCATGTTAAATCGGTCACCCAGGTAAGCATCTCGAGTGAGCGGATCGTTTAATAAAAAGTCAGCTGTCCCCTCCTGGAGCACCCGGCCCTCAAAAATAATATAGGCGCGGTCAGTAACCTGCAGGGTTTCCCGCACATTGTGGTCGGTGATCAGTACGCCCAGACCTTTTTCCTTGAGCTGGACAATGATGTCCTGCACATCGGCCACGGCCTTGGGATCGACGCCACTGAAAGGTTCATCAAGCAGGATGAGTGCCGGATCCGTAACCAGGGCCCGGGAAATCTCCAGCCGCCGTCGCTCACCCCCACTCAGGGTAAACGCCTTCTGCTTACGCACGTGCGTGATGCCCAATTCCTCCAGCAGAAACTCCAGTCGCTCCTTTTGCTGACGACGCGAAAGCGGAAGGGTTTCCAGAATGGCCCGTATGTTGTCCTCGACACTCAGCCGACGGAAAATGGAGGGCTCCTGCGAGAGGTACCCCATCCCAAGGCGGGCGCGCCGGAACATAGGCTGTCGCGTAATGTTGCGGTCCTCGAAGAAGACGCTGCCCGAATGGGGCTGGATCAGCCCGGTGATCATGTAAAAGGTGGTGGTCTTTCCCGCACCATTCGGCCCAAGCAGGCCTACAACCTCGCCGCGGCCAACCTTGATGTTCACCTCGTCGACAACAGCTCTTCCAGCATATTTTTTGACCAGATGATCGGTGCGGACCAGATAAGAATCGCCGGTGATCACTTAATTGCCCCCGAGATTTTCACCCCGCTGGTCAGATGGAATGATCAGACGGGCGTTTGGAAAACATTCGAGACGACCTTCGTCGCGGTAATAGATAACCTTGTCGCCCGTGAGCATCGCCCCTTCACGCTGGACCACCGGATTCACCTGCAGAACGATGGTGGCCTTTTTCACGTCGTAGGTCGCGACTTCAGAGCGCGCGGTCAGACCTTCGGTCTGGATATACACCTGGCCTTTGGCCTCGATGAACTCCACTTCCCCTTTTTCGTCAAAGCGGACCAGCAACTTGTCGGAGGTCAGCTTCAGGCCTGGATCGATCACCACGACGTTATCTTCAAATACGGCAAACGCATTCTTGTAGTCGTAGAGTAAGCGATCCGCGGTGATGACAGTGACCTCATCGGACTTCCTCGCCTTTACGGCCGGTGCAGCGGCCGGTGCAGCGGCCAGAGCGGGTACAGCCGCCGGGGCGGCCGCATCCTGGGCAACGACCGTGGACCCAGTGACGACCGCAACGGCCAGTAAAAGGGTACAGAAGAGGTTGAGAATCGAGCTACTACCTGGTTTCAGCTGGTTTTGTTTCATTCAATTTATTTCCCATGTTATTCAAAACGACTTTGGCTTTAGAGCGGATGATAAATTCCTGCTTGGCTTCATTGTCCTGCCACTCAAAACCGATGCCAGTGACATGCAGGTTCTCGCGATCGATTTCGACCGCCTCATCTGAGGTCGCCCGCTTGAGCTCGGGCGAATAGAGGCATTTGGGCGATTGGACGGTCATCTCGACCTCGGGTTTGCGCGGATCGCCGCCTTTTTTATAGAACAGCAACTTGAGCTCGGAGATGTCGATGGTACCGCGCTTGTTATCGATGACCGCAACCCCGGCCTTGATCAACGACTTCCGGGAGCCATCGGGATTGAAATCGGGGATTTCAAAGCCGGTGAGCTTTTCCGCCAAAGCGGTAGCCGGGAAGAGAATGGAAGCTACGGACAGGGCCAATGTGGTCACACAAATAGCAGAAAAGCAAAAAAGCAGGAGCAGCCGCACCCGTGTTCTCCACCCCCTTGAATATCTTGTGCTCGTGAAGCGAATCTTATGTATCATCTGTGATCTCAATATACGCCAGGGTATCGAAGAGGTCCAGCTATTAAACCTTCTGGCTTACGACCTCATGGATGGCGATCAGCTTCTCCCAGAGCGGTTTAAGCTTGTTGAAGGGAATGGCATTCGCTTTATCAGACAAGGCCTTGGCCGGGTTCAAATGCGTCTCCATGAATAGCCCGTGACACCCCGTTGCAGTTGCCGCCCGGGCCAGGTAGGGCGCCAGGTAACCATCTCCCGTTGTATGCCCCCCGGCCCCACCCGGTCGTTGAACGCTGTGAGTGGCATCAAATACCACCGGATAGCCCGTTTCACCCATCCAGACCAGACTGCGCATGTCGGCAACCAGATTGTTGTAGCCAAAGGTCGTCCCGCGTTCGGTGAGCAGCAGCCGACGATTTCCAGTCGACTCCAGCTTTTCGATAACCGGCGGCATATCCCACGGAGCCAGAAACTGCCCCTTCTTCACACTGATCGCTTTACCGGTTTCCCCGGATGCGAGAATCAGGTCGGTCTGCCGGCAGAGGAACGCCGGGATCTGTAACACATCCAAGACCTTGCCCGCCTGCTGGGCCTCTTCGACGCTGTGCACATCGGAGATCACAGGCAAGCCATAAGTCTCGCGCACTTCAGCAAGAATATCCAGGCCTTCGTCGATCCCCGGTCCGCGAAAGGCATCCAAGGAGGTGCGATTGGCTTTGTCGTAGGACGCTTTGAAAATCAGCGGAACAGACAATTCAGACGCCAACGCTGCCAGGCGAGCGGCCAGGTTTAGACAACCGCGACGACTTTCAATCACACAAGGTCCCGAAATGAAAAATAACGGGTGCTTGCCCCCTACCTGGATATCTTTGATCTTAAAACTGCGTGTTTTCATACGTTTCTTAGGTTCAGGCAATCAACCCGGCTTCACGCAGGGCGGCCTCGGCTTTCGGCACATCATCCGGATGATCGACTCCCGGCCCCATGCCGGTGGTTTTGATCACTTTCATACGCGCGCCCAGATGGAGTGCACGTAACTGTTCAAGTTTTTCGGTTTGCTCCAGGAGCGTCGGCTCGGTCCCGACCACCCGCAGGAGAAATGCTTTACGATAGGCGTAAATCCCCAGATGACGGAAGTACAGACCAGCATCGATACCGTGCTCCTGCGTCCCATCCCGATTGAACGGAATGACCGCGCGGGAAAAATACAGCGCCACGTCATCCGCACCGGTGACCACTTTCACCACCGAGGGATCATTCAACTCACCTGTATGCAAAATCGGTACTGCGGCCGTGGCCATATCGAGGGCGGGGTTCTCGCGCAGGCATTCGACGAGCTGGTTAATCAGACTCGGATCGATCAGGGGTTCATCACCCTGTATGTTTACAATGATCTCCGCATCGTACAGGGACGCCGCCTCCGCAATGCGATCGCTGCCCGACGGGTGATCGCCCCGGGTCATCACCGCCTCAACGCCCCATTGCTCCGCTGCGGATCGAATGCGTTCATCATCGGTAGCCAGCAACACCGCATCCAAGGAAGTCGCCTGCGCGGCGCGCTCAACGACCCACTGAACCAAAGGCTTTCCACCGACTGGGACGAGCATTTTTCCGGGGAAGCGGGCCGAGTCGTAGCGGGCCGGAACAATCCCAATCGCACGGGTCGTCACGAACAAATCCCCGCGAGGAGTTCATCGGGCGAACAGGTTACGGTCCCGAGTTTCCCCACGACAACCCCGGCCGCGTAGTTGGCCAATTCGGCGGCCTCGATCGGCGTGGCTCCACCGGCAAGCGCGAGTAACGTGGTTGCGATGACCGTGTCCCCTGCTCCGCTGACATCGTATACTTCGCGTGCTCGGGTATGCACATGATGGGGCTCGGCATCCGCGGAAACCACCAGCATCCCATGGGCTCCCAGAGTTAACAGAAGAAACTCGGGCTTCCAGGCGGCGAGCAGCGCCTGACCCGCTTCCAGAATGGCGGGGTCGCGTTCGACCGGCAGATGTGCGGTTGTGTCCCGCCGTTGCAAGGCGGCAAAGGCCTCGGGGCGGTTGGGTTTCACTACGGTCAATCCCTGGACGTTCAGGCTGTAATTATTCTTGGGGTCGAATCCGGTGGGAAAGCCATGCGCGCGCCCGCTCTGCACCACGGCATCGATGACGCCCTGATGGATAACGCCCTTTCCATAGTCTTCAACAATCGCCCCGGTTGACGAGGCCAGGGCCTCACGGAGGCTTTCCAGGAATAAGGGCGAATCGGTCACCGGTGTATCTGGAAGTTTTTCCCGGTCGACCCGAACAACCTGCTGACCATCGGCCACCACGCGAGATTTGACCGTGGTTACCGCATCCGGCGAGCGAAAAACCCCCTGCATGCCGATGCCGTATTCGCCGAGCACACGCATGAGCTCATCTCCGAAATAATCCTCGCCGATCACCCCGCACAGGGTGACCTGCCCGCCCAGCGACTTTATATTGGCCGCAACATTGCAGGCGCCGCCCGGGACGGAACGTTCTTCATAGATGTGGACCACCGGAACGGGGGCCTCAGGAGAAATACGTTCCACGCTGCCGGTCACATAGCGATCGAGCATAAGGTCGCCCACCACCACCAGATGCTGGTTCGGGAACGTCGCCAACAGTTCGCTGGATCGCGCCGCACTCAGCATGACTCACCGCCCGATGAGCCGTTTAGTCGAATCGGCTTTATCGCGCGCAAGCTTTTCATTCTCATCTTTTGTCCAAAAATCATCGCCGGGTCCATGCACTTCTACGAGCAGCATCTTTACATTAGCAAAAGGCGTATCGGCAACCATCTTTGTGAGCAAACTACGGGAGTCGGTGGAGAACCACATACTGATTTTTCCGCTGCGATTAAACACGCCCTTGAACGCCGCATCCGGCTCGGCCTTTAACGATTTCACCTTGCCGTATTTCTTCAGCTTGACCTTCTCGTGGGTATGCGTGGTCATCGTAAGGTCATAGATCTTTTCATCGGACATCACCCGAAAGGCATAATTGGTCGAAGGCTCGAAGGTCGTTCCCCGCATCATGTACATGAAGGAGATGATATCCTGCGTGTCCTTATCGATCTCGTAGACGACCTCCGGTTTGGCTTCTTTATGCAGCTTGGTCATGGTCGCCTTGCCGTTTGCATGATCGAACACGGTCACCTCGTGCGTTTTGTGGCGGCCTTCCTGACGATTCTGGGTGAACTTCGAGGGCAGCAAGGTGTCGGGATCCACCAGGGATTCGATACCGGAGTAAACCGGGTAGAGCTTGCTGATCACGCTGTTCGACTTCACCTCCATCCGGAATTGAACCCAGTTGCGGCCATCCTCATCCACGACCCATCGGGCGGTTCCTTCGCTGCTGCCTACGGGAATGCCCAACCAGAAAATTTTATGGATGATGGTCTCCCCCATCACCCAGGGGAAGGTGTAATCCTCGACCGGCTTTTTCTGGGCGAAGGTCAGACAGGGCGTAACAGCGAAGAGAATGATTAGAGCAAATTTCATATGGAGCATCATACGCCCCTTCCAGTAATTGCCAACCCGCGAATGACGCGGACATTCGCTGAAGCCAGCGGGTGCTGGCTTACAGCAACGAGGCCTCGGAAATCGAAAGCGACGCGGACCTGCCCAATCCATTTGGATTGCACCGCTCTGGATAAATCAAAAATCCGCCACATCGTGGCCACGGGCTATTTTATTCAACACGTTTTGCTACGTTTCCCGACACTCAATCAAGAGGCCAGAAGACGATAGATCACGCAGCACCTGATGGTGTTACCCGGGGCGTGGGAGGACCACGGAGCAGTGCTCCGTGCTACCGGCGAGCCCGGGTGTTAAGGCTTGCGCCTTTTCCCATCAAAGCCGTATAATTCAGCCTACCTTATGGCTAAAATATCAACATCTGCCC